>NZ_JANRHM010000003.1:0-229051 GCF_024733785.1 Barnesiella sp. ET7 | reverse complement strand
ATTAGAAATAAACCACTTATGAGCTTTTCTCAAAGAGTGGGGTAATGACTTGGCGACAGTCGCATTTTCTGTGATATGCGGTGAAATTCATTCTGCCAAACAACTCTTTTAGAGTTCGTAAAGATACAAAAATAAATGGTGAAAAGGAATTTTAGAAGCCTTATTTTATACTTTTTATTACTGTGTTGCCACGATGAAATTTAAAACTTTTATTCTCTTGTATGATGTCATTAACCCCGAATGTCGGGCGAGCAATTCTTTCTCTACTTCCACGTTTAGGACACAGTCCTTAAAATCTAATCAATACCTTAAAAGACCACAAACATATTGATTATTGGGGAATGTTAACTATTACGCAAATCTTTCATGTCTTTATGTAAGTCAACACCAGCAGCCAAAATACGGAAGAACAACCGCTCAATCTGTTTTCTTGTCAAATAAATATTTCCTTGTGAGTCTTTGTCGTAGATTTGCTGTGCGACAACTCGTGAGCGTATTCTGCATCTTTCTATAATTTCCATCCATCCTGCATCCTCTATCACGGTATAACCTCCATCTATTGTCGGATAATTGAGGTTACCATATTGGTACATCTTTTTAGAGTCCCATAGACATTGTATATAAAAACCGCTGACTAATTCTGGACAAGTTTGTGAAGCGGTACGATAAGCGAGAAATTTATCAGAAGAAAATTGTAAGTCTGGAATAATGGCATAAAAACCGCCATCAATAAACAAACTTTGCATTTCTGTTGGAAAGAAATAGAACAACTCCGCGCGATTGGAATAGATATCTGCTGTTTTTATTTTATTAGGATTAAGTTCAATATATCTACTCATATACAAAAACAATAATCTGAGCAATTTACAGAAGATTAGAGGTTCATCAATTCCTTCTTCATTTCCAGATATTTGAGCAAGTTTACTGAGACGGATTACTTCCCATATTGATTCAATATACCCGATTATGGCTCTTTCATTATGCCAGTATATGTTAGGCATTACAACTGCTCTTGTGAGTGCATTGAAAAGATATCCTATTCCTCTGTGTTCTCCACCAGCAATTAGAGCTTTACCAATGGTGGATTGAATCAATGGGTGGGCAGCATGTTTGTATTTCTCTAAAAAGGCCTCGTCATATGTATAGACTTCATATAACCAACATTCTCTATATGATTTATACCGTAGGCTTTGTTCGTCTGTATATTCCCTTTGACCAGTTCTCCTGCTTTCCCATTCCTTAATAAAATCTTCCAAGTCATACTCTTCTAATTTCAGATATGGGTTAAACTGTCCTAAAGTAATATGCCGCCTTTCATTATCGCCAATTTGGTAAAATTCGGTATATTTTTTTGCCTTAAATAAGGCAATTTTCTCTTGCAGGATTTTGAACCATAGTTCATTGTCAAAATCTGGAATCTGTTTTCCTTTGCAATATGTCTGAAATTCAGCGGCATATTGGCTTATGTCGCTGAATTTCTTTCCTTTTAGCTGACGAATAAATTCATAAGCTAATGGATGACCAGCCAGGAATGAGCTCAAATCTTCGTTCATAATTTATGGCAATGGGGTATATCTGTCTTGCAAAAAACGAGTAGTATATAATTGACCTAACCCAACAGTTAATGTGTTATAGTCATTTAAAGGCATCGGTTGGATAATTGCACCAGAAACTTCTGTAATCGCTTTTAGCGGCGAAATCCCAGTCGCACAGAAAGCTGCCCACGCCAACGTAGCCTTATCACTTATCAGATAATGAAGATAAGAGAACTCCAGTTCTTCTTTTGCAGGCTTGCTTCCCATCTGAACTCTTTGGATTAAGCCGATAAAATCTCTATAATGAATTGCACCAACAATCTCGTCTGGATTGTTATTAATCCACGATTCTAAAAAAGGCTGAACTTTGGTTACTGCCGTTTTTGAGTAAAGTTTTTCTAAGGCCATAGCTGCCCCTTGGAATGAATTGTATGATTTTTGATTGACAATATTCATCAAATCATTCCACATTTTGCTCATGGTATAGCGTCTATAAAAGATATTCAGTACAATTTTTCGGGGATATTCGGTACTTGAATATCTATTCCTCCATGTAATAAGATTATTCGTTCCCTCTGTAAGGGCAGGTGTCATATCTATCATAATAGCAATAATTTTAAAATCCAAACATTTTTCCAAAAGAGTCCATCATTTCATCAACATCAAACACACTGTTCATTTGCTGACTACTTGCCTTGCCTACCTGCATATTTTGAGGGTATCTTGACGTATACTCTGAATAAGTGATTTCATGTACTCCCTCGGGGAGAACTGGTACAATTATTTTATCTCCACAGCGTACTATCAGTATGCTACCTTCACAACATTGCGCTTCGCCAATTATAACACCTACTACCCCCTTGTTTGGGTAGAAAGAGTACTGTTTCCAAGTATTCATGTTTGCTTGGATTCCAGAGATAACTAAATTCGTATTGCTACGCACTTTTGCGCTATTTGTTATTTCCACGAATGTTTCCATAATCTCAAATATTATGTAAATTAGTAAATTTCAATGCTTCGTTTAACTTGAGAAAATACATTCTTTCCCTATCGTCAATGTGTCCATCTACTCGTGCCATATCCTGAAGGAAGTATGCTAATAAATTTCTTTTGTCTTGCGACATATCTTTTAGAATATGTACAGCTGTTTCATTTTGCATTTCCAATGCTTGATTAAACTCATTTTGTCCAACATGCATCATTGAACAAATCTTGTTCAATAAATCCATTTCTTGAGAAACAACGGTTCCATCAGCCGCCATCATGCATTTAATAGCGTATAAAATAGCTATTTTCTCTTTGTACGACAAATCCAAATTCATAGTTCAAATACATATGCCTATCAGTTCCTATCTGCTTTTACTTATTAAACCACGAAGCGTGGAACTGTATGCCACGTCTCTGTGATTAGGTGCTAGGAAAACCTTGAATGAAGATGTGGGAATAACAGCCCCACGCATATGCGTGGAGACCATTACGCCATCTCTTGCATTCGTGATGTTCAGTTTCCTAGGCTTTAATCACACAAGAAGAAGACATAACGCCTCTTATTTTCAATATGTCTTGGAAAGAGTCGCCTCTCACCAAATACAAAGATAGGGAATTTCCGTGATATACAATCTTATTTAGATAAAAATCAGTGATTTGATACTTATTTTATTATCTGTTTGTACCTCTATTGGCCCATGATAGACTTAATATATTGATTTTCACGAATACTCAATTCCCCGACAATACTAATCGCCTTTCCATATATTCAATAATATTGCAAGAGGAATAATATTTAAGCGTATTCAATCTCATTTAAAGAGCTGGCGAATAAGTCCGTGTGGGAACAAAGCGGGAACAATAGGTACAAAATAAAATCGGCTAAGTATTGATATTCAATTACTTAGCCGATTCCCTCGTACCCAGAGCCGGGATCGAACCGGCATGGAGGTTAATCCACTGGTGTTTGAGACCAGCGCGTCTACCGATTCCGCCATCTGGGCAGAAAAGACGTGGCAAAGGTAAGGATAGATTTTGAATGCGCCAAATAATCTGTGTTTTTTTTCAAAAAAAGTTGATTGATACATCTTTCTAATAAAAAATAATTACATTAGCGGAATAATTAACATAAAAAAATGGCTCGCCCATGGAAAATAGATATTGCGTAATTATGGGAGGCGGCGTGGGAAGCCGCTTTTGGCCGTTCAGCCGAAACAACAGACCGAAACAATTTCTCGATTTCTTCGGAATTGGGCGTTCGTTGCTCCAAATGAGTTTCGACCGTTTCGCCAAAATCATACCCAAGGATCACATCTTCATCGTCACCAACGAAATCTATGTCGACCTGATCAAGGAACAGCTCCCCGACCTGCCGGCCGAGAATATTCTTTTGGAGCCGGCTCGCCGCAACACGGCTCCTTGTATTGCCTGGGCCTCGTATCATATCCGGGCAATCAACCCCAAGGCCAACATCGTGGTGGCTCCCTCCGATCACCTCATTCTCAAGGAGGATGAGTTTGCCCGCTGCGTAAATCAGGGTCTCGAATTCGTAGCTAAATATCCGGCTCTGCTCACACTGGGTATCAAGCCCAACCGACCCGAAACGGGATATGGCTACATACAGATTGGCGAGGATGCCGAGGGTGACATCAAAACGGTAAAGACCTTTACCGAGAAACCCAACCTCGAGTTTGCCAAGATGTTTGTCGAGAGCGGCGAATTCTTCTGGAACTCGGGTATATTTATCTGGAATGTACAGACGATTATCAACGCCTTCCAGAGATTCCTGCCCGATATTTCCAACCGATTCGAAGAGCATAACGAGGTATTCAATACGCCGGCCGAGAAACAGTTTATCGACGAGAATTTTGCGGCTTGTCCCAACATTTCGATCGACTTTGGTGTGATGGAGAAGGCCTCGAACGTATTCGTTCTTTGTGCCGACTTCGGCTGGAGCGACCTGGGTTCGTGGAGCGCCCTGTATGACCACTCGCCCAAAAACAAAGACGGCAACGTGGCCCAGGGATGCAAGACCCTGCTCTACAACACCACAAACAACGTCATTGCCGTGAAGGGCGACAAGCTGGTGGTTGTCGAGGGGCTGAAGGACTACATCATTGCCGAGGCCGACAACGTGCTGCTCATTTGCCCCAAGAGCGAGGAGCAGAAAATTAAACAGTTTGTAACCGACGCCAAGATGGCTTTCGACGATACCTACATCTAAACCGTCGTACAGCGTCGACACGATACAGGAAGAGCCGGAGGTTTTCCTCCGGCTCTTCCTGTTATTTAGCGTACACCAAACGGTCTCGATTAAAAGAATTTGGTGGGGACGCCCCAAATGTCGGTGAGCAGGTTGTTGGCCAACCGGCTGGCACCGATTCTGAAGTGCTCGTTGTTGAGCCATTGCTCGCCCAGCACCTCTTTGACCACGCAATAATATTTCACGGCGTCGACCGTCGTAGAGATGCCTCCGGCCGGTTTGAAGCCAATCATGGTTCCCGTCTGCTCGTAATACTCCTTGATGGCCTGGCACATCACATAGGCAGCCTCGAGCGTAGCGGCGGGCTCGGTTTTACCGGTCGATGTCTTGATGAAATCGGCCCCCGAATAGATGGACAGCAGCGAGGCCTTCTTGATGTTCGAAGCCGTCTTCAAGGCACCTGATTCGAGGATAACCTTCAGATGCGACTCCTTGCAGGCGTGTTTCAGCTCCTCGATCTCCTGGCACATCTCTTCGTAATTCCCGGCCAGGAAGTTGCCTACGTTGATTACAATATCAATCTCGTCGGCCCCGTCGGCAACGGCCAGAGCCGTCTCGGCTACCTTCACCTCGGTAAAGGTCTGCGACGAGGGGAAACCGCCCGATACGGCAGCAATATTCACGGCCGACACGTCGAGGTTGGCGCGAACGGTTCCGGCAAAGTTGGGATAGACACAAATGGCAGCCACGTTGTCCATCTCGGGATGCTCCTCTTCAAAATCGTTCACCCGCTTGGTCATGCGCGTAATCGACTCGGTGTTATCCTCGGTATGCAGCGACGTCAGGTCGATGCAGTGGAACAAAAACTTGTACACATCGGGTGTACTGTTTGCGGCCAGATTGTCGCGAACGATTTTCTCTACGGCAGCCGCTACTTGAGCATCGTCCAAATCGGTGTTGTACCGACTCAACATTTCTTCGTATTTGTCCAGTTTATTCTCCATGTTTGGTCAGTTTAGGATTATTGATATGTCTTGTTTTATCTCGATTGGTTTTCTTCTCGATATTCTTTTCGAATGCAGCGGTCAGGTCCACGCCCGTCTGGTTGGCCAGGCAAAGCAGCACCCAGAAGACGTCGCACAACTCGTCCGACAGGTCGCTCTGCGCCTCTTCGCCCGGCTTGAACGACTGGTCGCCGTAGCGGCGCGAAATGATACGGGCCACCTCGCCCACCTCTTCGGTCAGGATGGCCATATTGGTCAGCTCGCTGAAGTATCGCACCCCCACACTCTTGATCCAGGCGTCTACCTGTTCTTGTGCCTCTTTGATTGTCATAATTCCTTACTCCTTGTTTTTGGTATCCATGCAAATGGTCACCGGGCCGTCATTTATCAATTCTACCTGCATGTCAGCTCCGAAAACACCCGTGGCGACCTGTCGACCCACCTCCTCGGAGAAACGCCGGCAGAAGGCCTCGTACATAGGCACAGCCACCTCGTGACCCGCAGCGCGTATGTACGACGGGCGGTTCCCCTTCTTGGTCGAGGCCAGCAGCGTAAACTGGCTCACCACCATGGCCTCGCCGCCCACATCGAGCAACGAGCGGTTCATCACCCCGTTTTCATCGTCGAAAATGCGCAGGTTGGCACACTTCTTGACCAGCCATTCGAGCTCCGAAAGCTCGTCGCTCTCTTCCACGCCCAGCAAAATCAAGAGCCCCCGACCGATTGACGAATGCAACTCACCGCCTATCGTTACCGAAGCCCGCTTTACCCGTTGAACAACTACTCTCATGTGAAACTCTCCATTTTTATCGGTGCAGATGTCGAGCCTATCCCCCACCCGATCTTAACCGACCGGCGCAATTCATACTCCCCTCTGCGTAAAGCACAAAGATAATACAAACGACAACAGAAACAAATTTTATTTCATCCTTCTCCCTCAGGTCAGCGATAAGCTATCGCTTCCCAATTAAACGGAATTGCCCTTGTATGGTATATTTATAACACTGATAATCAACTATATAAAAATCAAACCAGATGCTCTTTGATGATGCGGGCCTTGGCCTCGCCCACCACCGAGGCCAAATCGGCCTCCGACGCCTCTTTGATGCGCTTCACACTCTTGAAGTGCGTCAACAATGCATCGCGGGTTTTTGGCCCTATTCCGGCAATGGAATCGAGAGCCGACTTCACCTGCCCCTTGCTCCGCTTGTTGCGGTGGAAGGTTATACCAAACCGGTGAGCCTCGTCGCGCATGTGCTGAATCACCCGCAGCGACTCCGAATTTTTGTCGATATAGAGCGGCAGTGAATCGCCGGGAAAATAGATTTCTTCCAACCGCTTGGCAATACCCACGATGGGCACCTTGCCCCGCAGGCCCAACGCCTCGAGCGACTCCAGTGCGGCACTCAACTGCCCCTTGCCGCCATCGACTATGATCAGCTGCGGCAGCTCCTCCCCTTCGTCGAGCAACCGACGATAACGACGATAGATAATTTCGCGCATCGAGGCAAAGTCGTCGGGACCCACCACGGTCTTAATATCGAAATGTCGGTAATCTTTTTTCGAGGGTTTCCCCTTCTTGAAGACCACGCACGAAGCCACCGGATTGGTGCCTTGGATATTGGAGTTATCGAAACACTCCATATGCCACGGCAGTTCGGGCAAACGAAAATCTTGCTGGATGCGCGAAAGCACCCGCATCACCCGCTGCTCGGGATTCAGCTTTTCGTTTTGCTTCAGCCGGTCTATCTTGTACTGCTTCACGTTCTGCTCCGAGACCGCCAGCAATTTCTTCTTATCACCCCGTTGCGGAACCACAAATTCCACATCGTCGAAACTCGACTCGGGCAGGAAGGGAACCAGAGCCTCCCGGGCCTTACTGCCAAACCGCGACCTCAGCTCGGCAATACCCAGCGACAGAATTTCGGGAGCCGATTCATCGAGTTTTTTCTTATACTCGATGGTGATACTTTGTACAATCGACCCACCCCGCACGTGCATATAGTTGACGAAAGCTACCCCCTCGTCTTCATCGTAAGAAAAGACATCAATCTCGTGCAACGACGGATTTACGATAACCGACTTGGCCTTATATTTCTCGATTAAATCGTACTTCTCCTTAATCGCCTGCGCCTCCTCGAAACGAAGCTCGGCCGACAGACTCTGCATCTCCTCCAACAGGTGACGGCTCAACTGGTGAATATCGCCGTTGAGAATCTGGCGCACCTGCTCGATATAACCGTCGTACTCCTGTTCCGAAATCTTCCCCTCGCAACACCCTTTACAGTTTTTGATGTGGTATTGCAGACAGACCCGGAACCGTTTTTTTGCGATGTTTTCGGGGGTAAGCGCATAGTTGCAGGTGCGTATCGGATAGAGCTCGCGTATCAACGCCAGCACCGTCTTGGCCAAATGCACGTTGGCATACGGGCCATAATATTTCGAGCCATCCTTATTCACCCTACGGGTAAGAAATACCCGTGGAAAATGCTCGTTCCGCAAGCAAATCCACGGGTAAGTTTTATCGTCCTTGAGCAAGACATTGTAACGCGGCTTGTACTCCTTGATCAGACTGTTTTCGAGATGCAGGGCATCCTCTTCGGTCTTCACGACGATATACTGCAAGTCATAGATATTCTTCACCAGCATATTCGTCTTGGCCGAATCGTGCACCTTGTTGAAGTACGAAGAGACCCGACGCTTCAGGTTCTTCGCCTTCCCCACATAGATAATCTTGCCCGTCTTGTCGAAATACTGATACACGCCAGGTGTATCGGGCAAGAGGGCAAGTTTGTTCTTAATATTTTCGTTTTTCTCGATCAATCCGTATCAATATTTGATAAGAGCCTCTACCTCGACATCGTCGGGGAAAGCCTCGCGGCCCTTCAAGAACTCCAGTTCGACCAGGAAATTGACATAGATTTTTTTCGGATTAAACCGTTTCACCAGCTTATAGGCAGCCAGCATGGTTCCACCCGTTGCCAGCAAATCGTCGTGCAACAGGACCACGTCGTTTTCGCAAAGGGCATCCTTGTGAATCTCGATTACATCTACCCCATACTCCTTGGTATAACTCTCCTGCCAGGTCTCGGCGGGCAGCTTGCCCGGTTTACGCATGGGCACAAATCCGGCCCCGATGCGGGTAGCCACAATAGGTCCCATGATAAAACCACGCGACTCTATGCCCACCACTTTGGTTATCCCCTTCTCGGCATACATACGGGTGAGCATATCCGACAACTCTTTCAAGCAGTCGGGCTCTTTGAATACCGTTGTCAAATCTCTAAATACAATTCCCTTTTGCGGGAAATCGACCACGTCGCGAATCTTGCTTTTAATAATCTCTAAACTCATTTTTTATTCTTGTTATTTTGTTTGTCCTTCCCTTTTGTAATAAGGCTTTGCCCGATTTTGTTTCACGTGAAACATCAACGTCCGCACAGCAGCAACAAGATGTTTATATCGCTCGGCGAGATGCCTGGTATACGCGAAGCCTGTGCGATGGTTTCGGGGTCGATTCGTTCCAGTTTCTGACGGGCTTCGGTCGACAGCGCATGTATCTCGCTATACTTGAATCGTCCTTTTATGCGAATATGTTCAAGTCGGGCTATCTTCTCGGCAATCATCTTTTCGCGATCGATATAGCCCTGATACTTCATCTTTATCTCGGCAGCTTCTACAATTTCGTCGCGTCGGTTTTTGATTGAATCCAACTCCCGTTTCAAAGCCGGAACCAGTTGCGAGAGCTGTGCCAAATCGAGCTGCGGACGTAAAACCAAGTCAATCAACCGCACTCCCTGTTTCAGCGGCGTAGTACCCAAAGCCTCCAGCCCGGCGTTGATATAGGCCGGTTTTATCGAATAATGTTCGGCAAAATGGATTAAATGGTCTATCCTATCCCGCTTCTCCCGCAACAAATCGTAGCGGTCAGACTTGGCCAACCCCAACCGATAAGAGCGCTCGGTCAACCGCATGTCGGCATCGTCCTGACGCAGCAAGATACGGTATTCGGCCCGCGACGTAAACATACGATAAGGCTCGTCGACCCCCTTGGTCACCAGATCGTCGATGAGCACACCGATATAGGCCTCGTCGCGTCCCAATGTAAACGGCGCACCGCCGTGACAGTTGATATGAGCGTTTATACCGGCAATAAGCCCCTGCCCTCCGGCCTCTTCGTAACCGGTTGTTCCGTTTATCTGACCGGCAAAAAAGAGGTTGGCAATCTGCTTGGTCTCGAGGTTATGATTCAGCTGGGTGGGGTCGAAATAGTCGTATTCGATGGCATATCCCGGTCGATAAATGCGCACGTCGCGCAACGCCGGAATCGCCTGCAAAGCCCGCACCTGCACATCGAGCGGAAGCGACGAAGAGAAGCCGTTGAGGTAATACTCCTGCGTCGTCTCGCCCTCGGGTTCGAGAAAGAGCTGGTGCTCCGTTTTATCGGGGAAAGTCACGATTTTGGTCTCGATACTGGGGCAATAACGGGGCCCGATACTCTGGATTTGCCCGTTGTAAAGGGGCGAATCGGGCAACCCGGCACGAAGAATATCGTGCACGTGCTCGTTGGTATAGATGGTCCAGCAACTGCGCTGTTTCAACGGGCGGGGCTGAAAATCGAGGAACGAGAATTTATGGAAATCGTTCTCGCCCCGCTGCTCGGCCGCCTCTTCGAAGTGGATGCTGCGGCCGTCGATACGCACCGGAGTACCCGTTTTCATACGGCCGGCCGTAAAGCCCAGTTCGACCAATTGCTCGGTGATTCCGTACGAAGCCGGCTCCGAAATACGACCGCCACGCAACTTGGTGCGGCCGATGTGCATCAGACCGTTCATAAAGGTACCGGTCGTGAGCACCACGCATTTGGCGGTAAAGGTTACATTCATGGCCGTAACTACGCCCGTTACCCTTTCGTCTTTTACAAGAATCTGATTTACAGAATCTTGCCACATATACAAGTTGTCTGTATTCTCGAGAATCGAACGCCAGGTCGTGATAAACTTGGCGCGGTCGCTCTGCGAACGGGGGCTCCACATGGCAGGCCCTTTCGAGCGGTTCAACATCCGGAACTGGATGGCCGTCTCGTCGGTCACAATACCCATGAAACCACCTAAAGCATCGATTTCGCGAACAATCTGACCCTTGGCAATTCCACCCACGGCCGGATTGCAGCTCATCTGAGCTATCTTGTTCATATCCATTGTGATAAGCAAGGTCTTCGAACCCAGATTGGCCGAAGCGCATGCCGCTTCGCAACCGGCATGACCGGCACCCACCACGATTACATCGTAATTAAAATCCATTGTATTGTATTTCTCCATGACCTATGGGGGAGAAAAAGCGAACGCTTCCCCACCCCCCTGGTCATATCTGTTTCTCGATTATCTCAGTTTCAGAGCCTCGTCTTCACAACGGGTCATCGCTTCGCGCTCACCCGGTCCTTTATCGTTGATTCCGCACAAGTGCAGAATGCCGTGTATGATGATGCGATGGAGCTCCTCGTCGTAGTCGGTCCCAAACTGTTCGGCATTGGAACGGACCGTATCCACACTGATGAAAATATCGCCGCTTATCTTATCGCCCTCGGTATAGTCGAAGGTGATGACATCGGTATAATAGTCATGCTGCAAATAGGCCTTGTTCACCTCGAGAATCTTCTCGTCGGAGCAAAAAATATAGGCTATATCGCCGCATTTTTTCCCGTACCCCGAAGCGACCCGACGAATCCAATCGGTCGTTTCTCTCTTTTTTATCGCCGGCATCTTGACATCTTCGGCAAAATAACTCACAGCCATAACTCGTACTTTTTTATATTCTTATTGTCACTGCAAAGATAGTGCAAACCCGGGGGAGAAGCAAGTATATTCGTGCAGGAGAGGCATTCACAACCTCCTGAAGAGGTCAGACCGTTCTACCCTGTCCAGATTGTTTCCATCGCCACACAGGCCGCATTTCGCAGCATACGGTCAAAGATACACATTTATTCCGTTCCTTTCTATTTGAAGAAGAAATAAGAGACCGTAATGGCCGAAATGGCCCCTATCACATCGGCCAGCAGAGCATACCCCACGGCATAACGGGTCTTGCGCACCCCTACGCTACCGAAGTAAACGGCCAATATGTAGAAGGTGGTATCGGTCGAACCCTGCACGGTACAGGCCACCCGACCTACAAACGAATCGACTCCGTAGGTCGACATGGCATCGACCATCATCCCTCGCGAACCGCTACCGCTCAGCGACTTCATCAGCGCCGTAGGCAGCGCGCCCACAAACTCGGTATCGATACCCAACCACCCGAAGAAGGAAGCAAAGCCCTCGACAATATAATCCATGGCTCCCGAGGCCCGGAATATCCCGATGGCTACCAGAATAGCCACCAGGTAGGGAATGATCATCACCGCCGTCTTAAAGCCCTCTTTGGCCCCTTCGATAAAGGCATCGTAGACATTGATACGCTTCACCAGACCCGAGACGATAAAGACCACGATAATGGTAAACAGGATGCTGTTGGCGGCAAAAGCCGAGTAGGTAGAAATCTTGTCTTCGGGCAACGACGAAAAGTAGTAGAAGACCCCGCCCACAAAAACGGTGAGCCCGAGTCCCCACAGCACGATTACCCGATCGAAGATATTGATACGCTGCTTGATACACAAGGCCAGAAGCCCTACAAAAGTAGCCATAAAGGTGGCGATGAGAATAGGCAGAAAAACGTCCGACGGATTGGCCGCCCCCATCTGAGCCCGATAGGTCATCACCCCGATGGGTATCAGGGTAAGCCCCGAGGCATTCAGCACCAGAAACATCAGCATCGCATCGGTGGCCGTGTCTTTTTTGGGGTTCAGTTCCTGCAACTCCTTCATGGCCTTCAGCCCCAGCGGGGTAGCGGCATTGTCGAGTCCCAGCATATTGGCCGAAACATTCATAAACATCGAACCCAAAGCCGGATGCCCCTTGGGTACCCCCGGAAACAGGCGGGTAAAGAGCGGACTAATCAGGCGCGACAGCACGGCCACCATACCACCCCGTTCGCCGATTTTCATCAAACCGAGCCACAAGGTGAGAACACCCGTCAACCCCAACGAAATATCGAAGGCGGTACGGGCCGAAGAGAACGAAGCATTCATTATGTCGGTCCAAATGGCCGTATTGCCATACACTACAGTCTGTACCACCGCCACCACAAAGGCAATGACAAAAAATGCAATCCAGATGTAATTAAGAACCATACGACTGTTTTTGAATGTTTTTCGTTTCTTGGGACAAAAATAGTGAAAGGCGAGCGCAGAGACAAATGGAAAACAAAGTTTTCAACATTTGACTATGCCGAGCCGCATCCTGTTTTCTGTAAAAATAGTGAAAGGTGAGCGCAGAATGAAATATCGAAACTTGTTTCAGATATTTTTTATGCCGAACCGTATCCTATCTTCTTCAAAGATAGTGAAAGCTGAGAGCAGAGGCAAATGGAAAACCAAGTTTTCAACATTTGACTATGCCGAGCCGCATCCTGTTTTCTCAGAAAACAGCCATTTTAGAGAGTCGCACACTCGCTCGAGGCTTAAAAAGAGAGAGGGCAACAACAGGCCAGCCGACACCGTTCTATTTCGCGTTTTTTTTGCACGTTCCAAAACGCACATATATCACTACAAATCAAACAATTATCTAATTTTTATCTTCTGGAGAATCGAATATTTTCTTTCTTTCGATTACCTATGCGTCATTTTTTCAGCCAGGAGCCTCTATTTTAACAATTTGAAATATTGTCATCGACAACTGTTTTAAAAAGCAACAAACCTCCGCAATCGACCAGTCGAAAAATTCACTACCTTTGTTCCAAATGACACATCACCATGCACACAGCTCAAGATATCGAGAAAGCCATCCGGGCAGCAGCCAATCCGGCAAAAGCAAAAGTTCTCTCGGGATTCTTCAAAACCGGAAAGGGAGAATATAGCGAAAACGATATTTTCATCGGGGTGCCCGTTCCTGTCACACGAAGTATCGCCAAGCAATACCTCGACACTCCACTTGCCGAACTCACCACTCTGCTGCATAGTCCTGTGCACGAGTTGCGCATGGCAGCTCTCCTCTGCATGGTCGAGCAGTTCAAGAAAGCCGACGAAGCCCAACGCACGGCCCTGTACAACACCTATCTGGCCCACACCGCTTGTATCAACAACTGGGACCTGGTAGACCTCTCGGCCTCGCAAATCGTAGGGGGCTATCTCGAACACCGCGACCATGCCCCGCTCTACCGTCTGGCTCAAAGCCCACAGCTTTGGGAACAGCGTATCGCCATCGTCGCCACCTGGCAATGGATTCGCCGCGGTCACCTCGACGATACCCTGGCTCTGGCCGACCTGCTGCTCCACCACGAGCACGACCTCATACGCAAAGCTACGGGTTGGATGTTGCGCGAGGTCGGCAAGAAAGACAAAGCCCGCCTGTGCCGATTCCTCGACACCCGTTACCGACAGATGCCGCGCACCATGCTACGCTATGCCATCGAGCGATTCACACCCGAGGAGCGCAAACATTACATGCAAAAATAGAAATATGATTCAAAGTCTGCCCTCGCGACGCCACTGACGTTTGTACTTGTAAAGGCGTTGCAGCAGTTTGAGCGAACTGATATGCCAGTAGTAGCGCTTGAAATGCTCGTGACAGCAAGTCTCGATAAAATCCCAACTCCCCACCCGTTTCTTCATCAACATTCTGATAAAGCGAAACGACATCTTTATCTCTCTGAAATAGGCTACCAGCGAGTTGGGTTTCTTGAGGTAGAAGGGCAAACGGTCGGCCCATTTCTTGTGAAACTTGGCCGTATCGTCGAGCCAAGCCTGGTTGTACGAGCCCTCCGAAAAGTGTTCCAGCAATATATCGTTCGTCACATAGTTGGTATACTTCTGACCCACGGCCATCGAAATATCCAGGTCGTACAGATGGAATCCGCGGAAGGTATCCTCGTCGAACCGAAACTCGGCCCACACGTTCCGACGCATGAACAGACACATGCCATCGAGCACAATCACCGGCGAAGCCGACACCTTGTCGGGGTTGGTAATGAAATATTTGATCGAGCCGTCTCTGAACCGTTGAATATAGTTGTAGCGCGTGTATTGCTTCAGCGAGCCCCACCCCGAATAGGTAGCCAATTTGGCCATCGAACCGGCAAAGCCCACGACCCCGGTCGTTGGTGTCTGCAGCAGCGACACGATGCGTTCGCCCCAGTTGGGTGTCCTGAAAAAAATATCCTCATGTGCAAAGCAGAGATACTCCCCTTTTGCCTTCTCGGCGCAATGGTTATACACATGGGTAATACTGTCACCAGCCTCCCTGTTGTCATAAATAATAAATTCGCAAGGCAACCCTATCGTTTCGAGAACATTTGTCCGGAATGCCTCTGCCTTGGCCGGATTAATGGAACAAACGATGATAGAAATCATAACAACAAACCTCCTGCCTACAACATATCCACACGGATACTTTTTTCAAGCAATGCCTCTATCCCGAAAATCTTTCAAATCAAGCTCTCAGCACTCCAATTTTTCAATCGGTTATTTACAGGCATCAATTTATAAATATTATCTTTGTCAAAGATAAAGCAACAATATTTTTCGTACATATTATTTCGACCAATCGCCGTTTTATATCGAAAAAAATAACCAAGTCACCCCGAAATGGAACACATTCACCTGTTTTTCGCCTTGAACGACACCTACTGTCGGCACTGTTGCACGACAATAGTTTCCCTCCTGGAGAACAACCCCGACGACTTCTTCGACATCTACCTCCTCTCGGACTATATCTCGCCCGAGAACCGGCAGAAACTCTCGTCGCTCGGGCAACGATACAGCCACCACACGATACATTTCCACATCGTCGACGATACCGACTTCCGCAACTTCAACCTCAACATCGGGTACATCACCCTGCAAACCTACTACCGGTATGCCATCGCCGAGTGGTTTCCCCAACTCGACAAAGCCCTCTATCTCGACTGCGACCTGGTGGTAAACGGCCCGCTCAAAGCCTTGTGGCAGACCGATATAACCGACTATATCTGTGCCGGGGTCCCCGATTTGTGGATTGAGAACATCTACTACAAGCCCGAGATAGGCATGTCGCTCGACGAACTCTACATCAACGCCGGGGTACTCCTGCTCAATCTGAAAAGAATGAGAGAGGAACACACCGGCCGACTCTTGTCACAGGCCACCGCACAGCCGCCCTGCAAAATAAAATTTCAGGACCAGGACATCATCAATCTCGTGTGCCGGGGCAAAATCAAGGCTCTGCCCGAGAGGTTCAACTTCACGACCGAAAACGCCTTCAAACACCCCGACCAACGGGCCGAAGCCACCATCATTCACTATACCGGCGAACGCAAGCCCTGGTGCGGCGAGGTCTGTGCCAACCCCTTGAAACACCTGTATTTCGACTATCTGAAAAAAACACCTTATAACGATACGCTAAAAAAAGACTCCATGTTGAAACGACTGACCCACCTCTTTTCCCGCAAACCGAAAGAGTCGTCTCGCCCCATACGCGTGGCCCTGCTCATCGACGAGTTTTTCGGCGGTGCCGGAACGGCATTCGGCGGATACGGTTTTCTGGCACGACACTATATAGCCAAATATATACCTTGCGACGATATACAAATCGACGTATTGCTACGGCTCGACTACCAGCGGAAAAAGAAAAAAGCGACCAAAACCCGGGTAGACAACGTCGACGTATATGTGCTGCCCGGACGGAAATATGCCGCTGCCTGGCTGAAGAGAAAGAACTACGACCTCTACTTCTCCATCGAGCTCACCAGCTCGTTCCTCAAATACGAACCCAACCCCAACAAGCGGCTGCTTTTGTGGGTACAAGACCCGAGGCCCTGGAAGGACTGGCTCGAAATACAAACCGTCAAACTTTTCCCCGAGTCGTGCTACTGGAATACCGAGGTCTACGAACTCGTACACCGCCTTTACACCGAGGGGCGTGTCACCTTCGTTACCCAGGGCCGGTTCCTCATCGAGAAGGCACGTTGCCTCTACCGACTCTCGCCCGAGACCCCCATCGCCTATCTGCCCAACCCGGTAGATATCGACCCCCAATTCGACGTGAAGAATTTCCCCAAGAAAAACCACATCATCTTCATCGGCCGCATCGAGTCGGTAAAGCGAGGCTGGCTCTTCTGCGAGATAGCCAAACGCATGCCCGAGTACGAGTTCTACATGCTGGGGCAATCCTTCCGCGAAAAAGCACAGAACGACTCGGTCATGGCGCAATACCGGTCGGGAATCAAAAACCTGCATTTCACGGGACATGTCGAGGGAGAAGAAAAATTCAACTATATCAAAGAAGCCAAAATTCTTGTCAACACCTCCATACACGAAGCTCTGCCCGTGACCTTCCTCGAAGCACTCGCCTGCGGAACCCTGCTGGTGAGCTGCCAGAATCCCGAGGAGCTCACCGAGAAATTCGGGGTCTATACCGGCCCCGTGCTGGGCGACGGATTCGACAAAATCGACCTTTTCGTCGAGGCCATTCGCTCCCTCATGGAGAACGAAGAGAAGCGGAAAACTCTCTCCATCGCCGGATATGAATATGTAAAACAGGTACACAACGTGCCCGACTTCATACGCAACACCCGCGAACTTATCCGTCGCGAAGCCCGCAAATAAAAATCTCTTTGCCAACCCACGAGCCTATTGCCGTATAATCACTACTTTTACAAAAAAGAAAAAACGACAAGAGCATGACACCCCAAGTATCGGTCATCATTCCCGTTTACAACGTAGGCAAATACCTCGAAAAATGCCTCTCCTCGGTCGTGGAGCAAACCTTTACCGACCTGGAAATCGTTGTCGTCAACGACGGCAGTACCGACGACTCGCCCCAGATCATTGCCCGATTTGCCCGACAGGATTCACGCATCGTGGTCATCGACAAGTCGAACGAAGGGCTCGCCTATGCCCGCAAATCGGGTGTAGAGGCTGCCCGGGGCACCTATATCTACCACCTCGACGGCGACGATTACCTCGAACCCGATGCTATCGAGCTGATATATGCCCAAGCCCGGGAAACTGATGCCGACATGACTATAGCGCCTTTCGTAATCGACTATCCCGAGACCGGCCAGTCGCAGCACTCGCTCGTGCCGGGTCGCGAAAGCTACACCGGGCTGGAATACTTCTCCGAAATTGCTTTCACCCGAGCCCATTGGTCGGTATTCAGCTACCTGCACAAGCGCAACCTGTATGACCATGTCACCTTTTGCAAAGGGCTAAGCTACGGCGAAGATGTTTACCTCACCACACAATTAACCTACTACTCCTCACGTATAGCTGTCATCAAAGGCAAGCCTCTCATGCACTATATCATACGGAATAGCTCCATCACCAACAGCAGGTTCAGCGAGCAAAAAGCCCGGGATATATTGCTCTATCCCGACCTGGTAAACGACTTTTTCAAAGATAAACCCGAATACAACTTGCTGCAAAAAGAGCTCGGGGCTATCCGCATACAGGCCTATAACACCCTGTTGAGCAAGCGATGGTTCAAAGATGCCCACCGGCTGAGCCGGGAGTCGCTCGCCATCTTGCGCCAATACCCCGACCTCAGGAACGTCCCCCAGATACGGGCCTTCCGCAAACTCTTCACTCTCTATGCCCACAGCCGGGTATTAGGAAGATTGTATGCCCAGTATTATATTTGCAAAAAGAAAATCAAGTAATGGCACCCCGAGTCTCTGTCGTCATTCCCGTTTACAACGTGGGCAAGCAGCTCGAAACCTGCTTGCAGTCGGTTGTCGGTCAAACTTTTACCGACCTGGAAATCGTTGTTGTCAACGACGGCAGTACCGACGACTCGCCCCAGATTGTCGCCCGGTTTGCCCGACAAGACCCCCGCATCGTAATCATCGACCGACCCAACGAGGGAGTAGCCTATGCCCGCAAACACGGTGTGGAGGCTGCCCGGGGAGAATACATACAATATCTCGATGGCGACGACTTCCTCGAACCCGATGCCATCGAACTGCTCTACCGGAAAGCTGTCGACGAACAGGCCGATATGGTAGTACTCCCCTTTTGGCTCGAAAGTGAAAACCGCAAGAAAGCCTCCAACCCTACACCGGGAACCTACGATTCGGTATCGTTTTTCTACTCCCTGGCCTTTTGCCGCAACTATTGGGCCGTGTGGTCGTTCCTGCACAAGCGGTCGCTATACGCCGGGGTACATGTCGAAAAAGGATTGAGCTATGGCGAGGACGCCTATCTGGCCTCGCAACTGACCTACTTTGCCCGCAAAATCGTGGTACTCGAGTCACACCCGCTGTTGCACTATGTCATTCACAGCGGCTCGGCCACCCTGAGCGGGTTCTCCGAAAAAAAGGCTCGTGACATCGAACTGTATCCTCAACTGCAACGGCGTTTCTATGCCGACAAGCCTACCTATCGACAAGTAGAAAAAGCTCTTGCCAATGTCGAATTGGGAGCCATCGTCCTGTTGTTGAGCAAACGCTGGTTCGGCGAGGCCCGACGCCTGGCCCTGCGAGCCATGGAAATCGAGAAACAATTCCCGGGGCTGCTGCACCAGCGCCCCGCCCGCCATTATCGCAAACTGCTGAAAGCCTATGCCCGCAGCGAATTTTGGGGCAAGCTGATGGCTCGGTATTATCTCTTCACCCGGAAAATAAAATAGACACAAACCATGAAGATTCTCTTCTTTTCGCATGGAAAACGCGCCAACGGCGGCGCCGAACGCTGCTTGCTCGACCTCATCAAAGGAATAAAGCAAGCCCACGAGTCGTGGGAAATCTATGTGGTCTTCCCGGGACAAGACGAATTATGGGAAATGTCTCGTCCCTACCTGTCGGGGTATGCCTTCATACGACAACCCTGGTGGCTGGTTCGTCCCAAAAAGAACGGCTGGCGCAAGCGGCTTCTCTTCAACATACAGAAGCGTAATGCCATACGCCAAACCCGCAATTACCTCCGCACCGTCGCCCCCGACATAGCTATCACCAACACCCTGGCGACCCCCATCGGTGCCTGGGCAGCACGGGAAGAGAACATCACACACTATTGGTTCATACACGAAATTCCCCCGTTGGCACGCAATCTGGTCTACCTTTTCAACGAAGGGAAAAGCCTCAAACAAGTCGGTGCCCTGTCGCAGAAAATCATCGTCCCCTCCGATTTCGTAGGCGAATATTACAAAGCCCATTTCCCCGAAGCCGGGAAAATAGAGGTCGTGTACCAGTCGGTCGACATCGTGCCCCCCGCACGTCCCCGGGTCGACCAGCCCTTCACCATAGGCATGCTGGCCAATTTCGAGCCCAACAAGGGACAACATATCGCCATCGAGGCCTTTCGCGAGGTCGTGAAAGAGTACCCCGACACACACCTGCTGCTCATCGGCGGCAACCACAGCCGATATGCCCAGGAAATCAAGGAAAGCGTCATTGCCTACAAACTGGAATCGAATGTCTCGATTGTCGAGCACACCATTCACCCCCACGACTACCTCATACAGGCCGACGCCGCCCTGGTATGCTCGGGTTTTGAATGTTTCGGCCGGGTAATCGTTGAGGGACTCAAATGCGGGCTGCCCGTCGTTGTTCCCGACAAACCTTTCGGCCGGGAACTGATTCGGGAGGGATACAACGGTTTTCTCTACAACCGCGACGATGCCCATGACCTGGCCCGCAAAATCATCTTGCTACGCCGGCAAGACCTCTCTACCTTGAAACAGAATGCACTGGATTCGGTCGAGAACCGCTTCTCGGTCCATTCATTCGCCCAAGATTTTACTGCTATCATCAATCCTGCAAAGTCATGAACAAGCCCTCGGTAATCATCGTCATACCCATCTATACAACTCGACTGAACGATTGGGAGCACGCTTCGCTGCGTCGGTGCTTCGAGGTACTCTCCGCTTACGACAAGTGCTTCGTAAAGCCCCGGTCGCTCGACCCGAAGCCACTTACCGACCTCTACCCGGCCGACCTCGTGGTCAACTTCCCCGATACCTGTTTCCTGGGCATCGCCGCCTACAACCGACTCATGATGTCGCCCGAGTTCTACGAGGCTTTCGAGCAGTGGGAATACATGCTCATCTATCAGCCCGATGCCTGGGTCTTCGCCGACAACCTCGACGACTGGTGTGCCCGCGGCTACGACTATATAGGGGCTCCCTGGATACCCAAACCCAAATACGGCCGGCTCTACTATCGCCTCTTCAATCGCCTGAAACGGGCTCTCAACCGGGTGGCGGGGGCTTCGGACTACAGCCAGCTCTACTACCGGGTAGGCAACGGCGGGCTGTCGTTGCGGCGCATCGCCCTCTTTGCACGCACCGCTCGCGACATGGAACCGCAAGTAGCCCGTTATTTGAGCCATCCCGGGGTCGATTTCTACAACGAAGATATTTTCTGGAGTCTCGAAGCCAACCGCGACCAAGAGCGGCTGAAGATACCCCACTGGCAAGAGGCGCTCCAATTCTCGTTCGACAAGAACCCGGCCGTCTGCTACGAACTCAACGGCCACCGGTTGCCCTTCGGGTGTCACGGCTGGAGCAAAAAAAATATGTTGCCCTTTTGGGAACAACATATCCAAACACTTAGACACGGCTAATCGCACCGTCCCTAACCCTCCTCTCGCTTACAGGAAAGGAAGGTATCGCGATATTTTCTTCCGCATGTTCGACGAAGTCTGCACAAAACGCTCCTCGCCCGAAGCATTGTCGTCGAAACATTTCAGATACACGGCATTCATCTCGTCGGCCAACCGTTTCGGGTCGAACCGCACGACATACGCCTTGCCCTGCTCGATCATCTCGTGGCGCAGTTTCTCATCGCTCATCACCCGCTTCATGGCATCGGTCATACCGGCCACATCGTCGGGACCTACATAAATCGAGTGAGGTCCGCCGGCCTCTTCGAGGCACGACCCCGTGGCGGCTATTACCGGCACACCGGCCGAGAGAGCCTCGACAATGGGAATGCCGAACCCTTCGAACCGCGACGGATAGACAAACGCCGTAGCCAGATGATACAGTACGGGCAGATCGCCGAACTTCAGATTATGAATAATGTGTACCCGATTGCTCAACCCATGAGCCTCGACATAGGCCTTCACCTTCTCGGCGTAAGGGGTGCATTTGCCCACGGCCACCAGATGCACATCGCCCAACCGCTCGATAGCCTTCACGGCCAGCAGCAGGTTTTTACGCTCCTCGATAGTGCCCACACTCAAGATAAAGTGGTCGGGCAGCCCGTAGGCCTGACGCACACGCTCCTTCTCACCGGCTGCTACCGGCTTGGCAAAAACAGGGTCGCAACCCTGATAAACCACATCGATCTTGTCGGGCGAGATGCCGTAAAACTTCACGATGTCGCGCTTGGTACACTCGCTCACCGCCACAATGCGGTTGGCCTTGCGGCACGCATACCTGAACTTGTAGTTATAGATTTTTCTATCCAACCAGTGATAATATTGGGGATAGCGCAGGAATATCAGATCGTGAATGGTCACCACACTGCGGATACCCGTGCGATGGAGCCCCATGGGAAGTTCGTTGCTCAATCCATGATACAGCTGTACACCGTCTTGCAGTAACCCCCGTTTGATAAAGAAGGTACGCCACAAGGCCTTGCAACTTTTCATCAAGAAAGTGCGGGGCAAAATCGAAGCCACATTCTTGTGCTTCAACAGGGAATCATACGAGGCATTCTTGCATCTTTTGGGTATATACATACGGTACTTGTGCTCGTTGCCGTACGTAGCCATCGTATCTACCATGAATCGGCTGTAATTGCCCAATCCGGTAAAATTGGCGTTAGCCCTTTTTGCATCGAATCCTATAATCATCCTTAAATCTCAATTTACGGTTTACATAAGAATAGATGTATTCTACACCTATTTTGCTGCATGCCTCTCAAAAAATTTTAGGTTTTTCTTCCATTTCTCGAACAGGCAAAATAAATTTCTCATTTTTAAAACATTATAGAGATACGTTTCCCCTATTGCCATTTCCTGTTTTTTTCATCTATCTCGACAAGCGACTTTGCCCGGCGACAACTATTCTACACAGAATCCGGGCACAAAGGTACATTTTGTTGCAATTATTTTTATCTTTGTGCAAATAAAAATACGGTATATCCCCCGTATTTCCCGCAAAAAGAAAGAGAGATGGTACACAAATTCGACTTTTTAGTCATCGGTTCCGGTATTGCCGGAATGAGTTTTGCCCTCAAAGTGGCTCACAAAGGAAAAGTAGCCCTCATTTGCAAAACCGAATTGGAAGAGGCCAACACCTATTTCGCTCAAGGAGGCGTAGCTTCGGTAACAAACACATTGATCGACAACTTCGAAAAACATATCGAAGACACCATGATAGCCGGCGACTGGCTCAGCGACCGCGCCGCTGTCGAGAAGGTCGTGCGCGAGGCACCCTCACAAATCAAGGAGCTCATCAAATGGGGTGTAGACTTCGATAAAAACGAAAAAGGCGAATTCGACCTGCACCGCGAAGGCGGTCACTCCGAGTTCCGCATCCTCCATCACAAGGACAACACCGGTGCCGAAATCCAGGACAGCCTCATCAAGGCCGTCAGACAACACCCCAACATCACCATCTTTGAGAAACATTTCGCCATCGAAATCATCACCCAGCACCATCTGGGAGTTACCGTCACCCGACAGACGCCCGACATCGAGTGCTACGGAGCCTATGTACTCGACCTCAATACCGGCAAGGTAGAGACCTTCCTTTCCAAAGTGACCCTCATGGCCACCGGCGGCGTGGGTGCCATCTACCAAACCACCACCAACCCGCTCGTGGCTACCGGCGACGGAATCGCCATGGTATACCGGGCCAAAGGTACCGTCAAGGACATGGAGTTTATCCAGTTCCACCCCACGGCTCTCTACCATCCCGGCGACCGCCCCTCGTTCCTCATCACCGAGGCCATGCGCGGCTACGGTGCCGTGTTGCGTACGCTCGACGGTAAGGAGTTCATGCAGAAGTACGACCCGCGCCTGTCGCTGGCTCCCCGCGATATTGTGGCCCGGGCCATCGACAACGAGATGAAAAACCGGGGCGACGACCACGTCTACCTCGACGTCACTCACAAAGACCCCGAAGAGACCAAGAAACACTTCCCCAACATCTACGAGAAGTGCAAGAGCCTGGGCATCGACATCACCCGCGACTACATACCCGTAGCCCCGGCCGCCCACTACCTGTGCGGCGGTATCAAGGTCGACCTCGACGCCCGCTCGTCGATCAACCGCCTCTATGCCGTGGGCGAGTGCTCCTGCACCGGTCTGCACGGCGGTAACCGGCTGGCATCCAACTCGCTCATCGAGGCCGTAGTCTATGCCGATGCGGCTGCCAAACACAGCCTCAAGGTCATCGACAACTACTCCTATCAAGAGAATATCCCCGAGTGGAACGACGAGGGGACCGTAGAGCCCGAAGAGATGGTGCTCATCACCCAAAGTGTCAAGGAGGTGGGCCAGATCATGAGTACCTATGTAGGTATCGTCCGCTCCAACCTGCGCCTCAAACGGGCCTGGGACCGTCTCGACATCCTCTACGAAGAGACCGAAAGCCTCTTCAAGCGCAGCAAGGCTTCGAAAGAGATTTGCGAGCTGCGCAACATGATCAACACCGGTTATCTGGTGATGCGTCAGGCCATGGACCGCAAGGAGAGCCGAGGGTTGCACTACACCATCGACTACCCGCACCCCGACACCACACCGCACAAGTAACCGGTCGAAAACACGACTGTCGACCCACGCGTAGTACCGCATTGCTTATATCAACGGGGCTGTGTAGAAATGATTCGTTTTTCCCACAGCCCCTTGTTGTCGATAGCATGCACCATGCCGCCCGGGAAAAATAGAACTAAAAAACCAATATATTGTTATGAAAAATCGTATCATCCCCGTTGCCATAGCGACAATAGCGATGACAACCTTTTCAAATTGTAATCAAGTGAAGAAAATAGAACATCTGCCCTACCCCGAAACCGAGCGCGGCAAC
Organism: Barnesiella sp. ET7; assembly: GCF_024733785.1. NCBI lineage: Bacteria > Pseudomonadati > Bacteroidota > Bacteroidia > Bacteroidales > Barnesiellaceae > Barnesiella > Barnesiella sp. ET7. The sequence continues at coordinate 204,276 of NZ_JANRHM010000003.1, read as the reverse complement.
GTGACCGACAACTACTTCGGCACCGAGGTGGCCGACCCGTACCGCTGGCTCGAGGACGACCGCTCCGAAGCGACGGCCGCCTGGGTAAAAGCCGAAAACGAAGTGACCTTCGACTACCTGTCGAAGATTCCCTTCCGCCAGGCCATCAAAGAGCGACTGACCGAGCTGTGGAACTACCCCAAAGAGAGTGCCCCCACGAAAAAGGGCGACTGGCTTTACTTCTCGCGCAACGACGGTTTGCAAAATCAAGACATCATCTACCGGCAGGCCAACCCCGAAGCCGAAGCCGAGGTATTCCTCGACCCCAACCAACTCTCCGACGACGGAACGGTAGCCCTGGCTTCCACCTCGTTCTCGAAAGACGGCAAATACTTTGCCTTCGCTACGGCTGCATCGGGCTCGGACTGGGTCGAGATACACGTCATGGAGACCGAGGGTAAACGTCTGCTCGACGACTGCATCGAGTGGGCCAAATTCTCGGGAGCCACCTGGAGCCCCGACAGCAAAGGCTTCTATTACAGCCGATACGACGAACCCAAAGAGGGCGTGTTTACCTCCAAGAACGAATATCAAAAGGTCTATTATCACCAAGTAGGCACTCCCCAAAGAGCCGACCGCCTCGTCTATACCGACCCCCAGCATCCGCTGCGATACTTCTCGGCCTGGGAGAGCGACGACAGCCGCTGGGTATTCGTCCTTTCGTCCGAGGGTACATCGGGTAGCGAGATTCTCTACAAACGCAAGGGCGACTCCTCCTTCCAGGTTCTGCTCAAGGGCTTCGACTACGATTACAGCCCCGTCGAGTGCCAGGACGACCAGCTCTACGTCATGAGCAACGAAGGGGCCGAGAACTACCACCTCATCAAAATCGACCTCAACGACCCCACAAAACGCCAGGTAGTCATCGCCGAAAAGGAGAATCTGCTCGAGAGTGTCAGCTCGGCCGGTGGCTGCCTGATGGCCATCTACCTCGAGGATGCGCAAAACAAGGCCTATCAATACGGTCTGGACGGCAAGCTCATCCGCGAAATAGAACTGCCGGGTATAGGCACAGTCGAAGGCTTCAACGGCGAAAAGGAGGATACCGAACTCTACTACTCGATTACCACCTTCACGGCCCCGGCCACCATCTACTCGTTCAATCTCGAGAGCGGCAAGTCTACCCTCTACTTCCGTCCCGAAGTGGCCTTCAACCCCGACGACTTCACCACCGAACAGATATTCTTCACCAGCAAGGACGGCACACGCGTGCCCATGTTTGTCTCGCACAAGAAAGGGATGAAGCTCAACGGCAACAACCCCTGCTACCTCTACGGTTACGGCGGTTTCCAGATTAACCTCACCCCCTCTTTCAGCCCTTCGTCGATCATGTTCATGGAGCAGGGCGGCGTGTATGTCTTCGTCACGCTGCGCGGCGGACTCGAATATGGCGAGAAATGGCACCGGGCCGGCATGCTCGAGAACAAGCAGAACGTATTCGACGACTTCATCTCGGCAGCCCAATACCTGATAGACAACCGATACACCTCGTCGAAAAAACTGGCCATTGCCGGCGGCTCGAACGGCGGTCTGCTGGTAGGTGCCTGCGAGGTACAGCGGCCCGACCTCTTTGCCGTGTGTCTGCCCAGCGTGGGTGTTATGGACATGCTCCGCTACCACAAGTTCACCATCGGTTGGGGATGGGTAGTCGAGTACGGCTCGAGCGACAACCAGGAGCAGTTTGAATACCTCTACAAATATTCGCCGCTGCACAACATCAAGAAGGGCGAGAAGTACCCCGCCACCCTCATCACCACGGCCGACCACGACGACCGGGTAGTACCGGCCCACTCGTTCAAGTTTGCGGCTCAGATGCAATATGCCCAGTCGGGCAACGCCCCCATACTCATACGCATCGAAACCAACGCCGGGCACGGTGCCGGCAAGCCTACCTCGAAACGTATCGACGAGGCTACCGACTGCTACGCCTTCCTGTTCCAGAATACAAATACTCCCTATATTCCTGTCAATCAGAAGAAATAAAGCAGATATTCCCTCCTGAGAAAAGAGTTCGCCCCCCAGCCGGGGGCGGACTCTTTTGCGTTTCCACACACCCCCGAAACAAATTTATAGCCAACTCTACCCCTACTTTCCCGAACCATTTCTCTCCCCGGTTGTTCTTACCATACAAAAAGCAATCTGCCATGATGAAATCGATTCAAGAAACCCAGACCGAACAGAACCTGCTCAAAGCCTTTGCCGGCGAGTCGCAGGCCCGTAACCGCTACACCCTCTTTGCCCGGAAGGCGCAGGAGGAGGGATATGAACAAATCAGAGCCGTCTTTGCCGAAACGGCCGAACAGGAGCTGGCCCACGCCACCCGCTTCTTCAATTTCCTGCAAGGGGGCATGGTCTCCATCACCGCCGAGTATCCGGCCGGACGCGTAGGCACCACGGCCGAAAATCTGCTCGAGGCTGCCGAAGGTGAACGCCTCGAATGGAGCGACCTCTACAACAACTTCGGACAGGTAGCTGCCGACGAAGGTTTCAAGGATGTGGCCACGGCCTTCAAGATGGTCGCCCAGGTCGAGAACTTCCACGAGTGGCGCTACCGCAAACTGCTCGAACGGCTCCACGACGACACCCTCTTCAAACGCGAGACTCCTATTCGCTGGCAATGCCGCAACTGCGGCTACATCTACGAAGGTACCGTGGCTCCCGCCCGATGCCCGGCCTGTCTCGAACCGCGCGCCTTCTTCGAGCCCGCCCGCGAAAACTATTGAACAAAACTATCTATCTTTTCATACGACCCAGCCCGTGGTTTGCGACTCCCCGTCGCCGCCACGGGTCTCTTTTTTGTAGCCCCTCAAGCCGTTACCCGAGTCCCCCTCGCCTATGGCTTCATGGCCGAGCGGGCGAGCAACTTGTGCCCGATGCGGCAATAGAGACACTTGTGTGCCTGGCAATATTCGTTGTTCAGCTGTATCACGGCCTGGCTCTCGAGCGCACTGTTGACCCCCACCCCCATTGAGGCGAAACGGCGCACAATCGAGTTCTTCTCGGGACGCAACGACTCGAGCAACGCCAGGGCCCGGTCGGTCATCGCCTCGTTACCGGTCGATACCCCACAGGCATAGAGCAGCGGGGCCACGGCGTTGATGAGCACGATGTCGATCGCACTCTCGCCCAGCACCGCACTCGACTCGGGCGAGGCATGCCCGAAGAGGTAGTGTGTAGTCCAATAACCCGACAGCTCGACCTTGAAGATAGCCCGCAGCGCCTCGTCGCTGTCGGCCTCGCAGATGCGCGAAAAGAGGTTGAATCCCCGGTGTATATACTGGGCCAGCATGGCAATGCGCCGGTGGGGAAAGTTGGCCGGCCGCAGCCTGAAGAACTTCCAGCTGTCGGGGTTGATGGGCGTGAGCCCGAATTTGTTTCGCAAGAAGGCATACTCACCCGTCAACCGCGTATAGTAGTCGTCGCCCGCATGCTCCCCCTCGACCAACAGCCCCGCCTGCCCGAAGAGGAAAGCCTCGACCTGCGCCAGCGAGTCGGCATGCTTCTGCATGAAACGCAGCGGCAGACTGCGGGCCAACCGCTCGAAGGCGTCGCCGTTGATGCCGAACCCCAGGCTGCGCGATACCGCCACGTAGCACACCTCTTCCCAACTACCCCGATAGAGCTCGAGCCAGTCGTGCAGACGCTGCGCCTTGGCCTGCAACCTCTCCACGGCCAGCGACGAAATCCAGTCGGCCAGCAACACCGGATCGAAATCGCCGATGTACCGGGCACACGACTGGCTGGGCGAGTGGGCCACCAGCGATTCGTAATCGGCCCGGAACGTGGGCGAACACGACAGCACCAGCGTGGGAATCTCCTCACCGTCGGTGCGGTAGACCGGGGTATCGGCCACCTCGACCACATGCAGCACCACCGAGTCGTAGGCCGGGTCGAGGTGATGGTTGTGCCGCCGCCAGTCCGAAGCCCGCCGGTGAATTTCCACGTTACCGGCCCAGACGTAACCGTCGATTCCAATTTTGGCATTGAAAAAATCGGGGCCCGAGTCGGTATTCAACCGCCCCACGTCGATTACCCGCACCTTGCGGCCGTCGACCGTCGTCAGTCGCGACGGGTCGAAGAGCCGGTGCTGCCACACATATTGCATGAGTTTTTCCATACGAGCAAGCTGTTTGCGTGTTTTTCATCTTTTCCGTCCATTCCCCTACCCGGGAAAAAGGGAGAAAACGACAGAGATAACTCCCGAAAACGGTGTTTTTATTCGCCTCGGCGCTCACCATTCTCTATCTTTTACTATCTTTGTCTCTGCATATATGCAAATTAAATGAACCTTATTGAATAAACCGGTATAAACCGAGATGTTTTGTAACAGAAGTTCGATATGAAAATAGCGCTTATTGGATACGGAAAAATGGGACATGCCATCGAAGAGATAGCTCTGTCTCGCGGACACGAAATTGTGTGTCGCATCGATAAAGACAACCAGGACGATTTTGATTCACCCCAGTTCAAGAGTGCCGACGTGGCCATCGAGTTCACCGCTCCCACCGTGGCACTGGGCAACTACCGCCGGGCCTTTGCCGCCGGTGTTCCCGTGGTATCGGGTACGACGGGCTGGCTCGAGCATCTGCCCGAAGTGAAAGAGGCCTGCGAGAAGGGTCAGACCTTTTTCTACGCCTCCAACTTCAGCCTGGGCGTGAACATCTTCTTTGCCGTGAACAAATACCTGGCCGGCATCATGAACCACTTCCCGCAATACGAAGTGAGCCTCGAAGAGATTCACCACGTGCACAAGCTCGACCACCCCAGCGGCACCGCCATCACGCTGGCCGAAGATATTATCGGCCAACTCGACTCGAAGCATTCGTGGACCGAGGCCCAGCCTGCCCCGGCCGACGCCATTCCCGTCGTAGCCCGTCGCGAAGGCGAGGTGCCCGGCACCCATATCATCACCTACGACAGCGAGGTCGATACCATCCGCATCTCTCACGAGGCCAAGAGCCGCAAAGGATTTGCCCTAGGAGCCGTCGTTGCCGCCGAGTTTACGGTGGGCAAGAAAGGTTTCCTCACCATGCAAGACCTCTTCTCGTTCCTCAAATAATCCCCTGTCATGGATCAAAACACCGCTTCGAAATACAGCCTCGCCGAACGGCTGAAACGGGTCAAAAAGACCCGCTGGATACGATTCTCGATCGTAGCCCTCATCTACATCGGCTGGACCATCTGGCTCAACAACTACTACGTGCTGTTCGGCCTCCTGCTCCTCATCGACATCTACCTCACCCAGTATATCCCCTGGGGCTGGTGGAAGACGAGCAAAAACCGCGCCGTGCGCACCGTCATGGAGTGGGTCGATGCCATTGTCTACGCCCTGGTGCTGGTCTACTTCATCTTCATCTTCATCTTCCAGAACTACCAGATACCCTCCTCGTCGCTCGAGAAGTCGATGCTGGTGGGCGACTATCTGCTGGTGAGCAAGATGAGCTACGGTCCGCGGGTACCCAACACCCCGCTGCACTTCCCCTTGGCCCAGCACACCCTGCCCATACTCAATACGAAATCGTATATCGAGTGGCCCCAGTGGCCCTACCACCGGCTCAAGGGCTTCGGTAAGGTGGAGCGCAACGACATCGTGGTCTTCAACTTCCCGGCCGGCGATACTGTGGCTACCAAACAGCCCAACCCCGACTACTACACCCTCTGTTTCTACGACGGACGCGAAGCGGTGAACCGCAACAAGGCACTCTATGGCGACATCATCTACCGTCCCGTAGACCGTCGCGAGAACTATGTGAAGCGCTGCGTGGGATTGCCCGGCGATACCTTCAGCATCGTGAAGAACGACATCTACATCGACGGCGTCAAGCAGCCGCGCCCCAAACACATGCAGCTCAACTACCTGGTGAAAACCAACGGCCGCTACCTGGCCAACAGCGATTTCGAGAAGTGGGGCATCAGTGTCGACGACCGCATCCCCCTCGACATCTCGAGTGAAAACGCCCGCAAAAACCTGGCCAGTTGGGGCATCACCCCCAACCCCGACGGCAGCATGAACCCCGTCTATGAACTCCCCCTCACGCAGGCCATGATTGCCCAGATGCGCAAGGACCCGTCCATCGAGCAGATAGTCGAAGAACCTGGATTCCTGGGCGGACAGACCTACCCGCTGGTGACCTCGAACACCTGGACCCGCTCGGACTACGGCCCCGTGTGGATTCCCAAGAAGGGAGCCACCCTCAAGCTCACCCTCGAAAACCTGCCCATCTACGAGCGACCCATCACCGCCTACGAGCACAACGACCTGCAAGTGAAGGATGGCAAAATCTATATCAACGGGCAGGAGACCGACTCCTACACCTTCAAGATGGACTACTACATGATGCTGGGCGACAACCGCGACAAGTCGGCCGACAGCCGCTACTGGGGCTTCGTACCCGAAGACCACATCGTGGGCAAACCCATGTTTGTATTCCTCTCGCTCGACAAGGACAAAGGACTCTTCGACGGTAAGATTCGCTTCAACCGCATGTTCCGGTCGGTCGACAGCCTGGTCAACTAACAGATGATGAAACGAGAGACTATACGCACGATTCTGGTCACGGTAATTGTCATTATCGCGATTGTATGGTCTGTCCGCTTTTTCGTGGTCGAACCCTACCGCGTACCGCCCGGCCAGATGGAGAACAGCCTCTTGCCGGGTGACCGCCTGTGGGTCGACAAGTGGTCGTTCCGCTGGGGCCATCGCACCCCTGCGCGCCGCGACCTGCTGGTCTTCACACTGCCCTCGCTACACCAGCCGCAGAGTGCCGGCGACGAGGTGGCCATGGCCCGCTGCATAGGTCTGCCCGGCGACACCATTCGCAGCACCGGCAACCTCCTGTTTATCAACCGTAAGGCGGTAGCCCAACCCCCGCTCATTCTCGAGGCTTACCTCTCGCCCGACTCGATGCGCAACGACGTGAACCGCACCTTGCGCCAAAACAAGGCGCAATTTGTCGAGCAGGGAAAGGTGGGCAGTGACCGGCTGCTCTTCCTCTCGCGCTACGACTACGACAAGGTACGCAAGCAGCTTGCGCCCGATTCGCTGCTCTATCCCGTATTCCTCAACCGCGACAGCTACGAAATCACACTCCCCCGAAAAGGGAAAAACATACGAGTCACCCCGCAGAATGCCGAGATGCTGGCCTACCTCCTCACCCAATACGAAAACTGTCCCGTGACCTGTCGAGAGGGCAAAATCTACCACGGCGACCGGATTGTCACCCAGTGCCGGCTCTCGCAAGACTACTATTGGGTCATCGGCGACAACCGCGCCGGCATGGCCGACTCGCGCACCTTCGGCCCCCTGCCCCACTCCCTGCTCATGGGCAAAGGGCTGTGGATAGGCTACTCGCGCGACCCCGAAAAGCCCTTCTGGCAATCGTTCCGTACCGACCGTTTCTTCACCCGACCGCTATGACCACCGCCTACCTCTCTACCGCCTACTTTGCCCCGGTGTCGTACTACATGGCCCTGCTTGCCTACGACCGCATCGTGATTGAACAGTGGTGCAACTACACCAAGCAGACCTACCGCAACCGATGCCACATAGCCGGTGCCAACGGTGTGCTGTCGCTCTCGGTGCCGGTAGTCAAGCCCGATACCCTCAAGTGCCCCACCCGCGACATCCGCATCTCCGACCACGGGGAGTGGCGTCACCTGCACTGGAACGCCATCGCCTCGGCCTACGGCTCGTCGCCCTTCTTCGAGTATTACCAGGACGATATTCGCCCCTTCTTCGAGAAGCGATACACCTTTCTGCTCGACTTCAACGAAGCCATCCGACAGACCCTCTGCGAACTCATCGGCTTGGAACCGCACGTTGAATACACCGACCAGTATGCCCAACCCGCCCCTGGCGAAGCAGACCTGCGCGAAGCCATACACCCCAAACGAAATATTGCCGAGACTATCCCCTCGATGCACCTCAAACCCTACTACCAGGTGTTTGCCCCCAAATATGGTTTCCTGCCCGACCTGAGCATACTCGACCTCTTGATGAATATGGGACCCGAGTCGATTCTTATCCTCAAAGAATCATAAGAATTGCCCCTTTAAGAGTTCTTTATCGGCTATATTTCTTATCTTTGCTCCCAAATACAAAATAGGCTGCTCTCCAGTGCGATATTCTTGTGCGAACCTCAATCTGCCGACAGCGCTATCTTGGCTCCATCAAATAGTTAACATTGTACATGAGCAGCTATAAATATGCCGAAAATCTGAAAGAGACGGTCAAGAAACTGTCCGATTTCCTTTCGCTCGAAGAGTTGCACCACCAGAGTTGCAAGGGAGAGATGCTCCCCTCGGGACAACAACTGCAAGAAATCATCGCGCTCTGTCGCTCGCTCATCTTCCCCGGTTTCTACGGTTCGCCCGATGTGAGCGACAAAAACCTGCTCTACCACACCGGAATCAACACCGAAAAACTGTTCGACCTGCTGGTGAGTCAAATCTCGGCCGGACTCCTGTTTGTGACCGACGACCCCCTTATCCATTACGACCCGAAACAACTCGAAGGGGTAGCCGAACAGAAGGCGGTCAACTTCATATCCTATCTGCCCGAGATGCGGCGCATACTCTCGACCGACGTCACCGCCATGTACAACGGCGACCCGGCCGCACAGAGCAAGGCCGAGGTCATCCTGTGCTACCCGGCCATACGGGCCATCGCCAACTATCGCATCGCCCACAAACTGCTCGAACTGGGAGTCCCCCTCATACCCCGCATCATCACCGAGATGGCTCACTCCGAGACGGGTATCGACATACACCCCGCCGCCACCATAGGCGAATACTTTGCCATCGACCACGGCACGGGCGTCGTCATCGGGGCCACCTCGATTATCGGCAACCGGGTGAAACTCTACCAGGGTGTCACGCTGGGGGCCCGCAGCTTCCCGCTCGACGAGAACAACAATCCCATCAAGGGAATCGCCCGCCACCCCATCATCGAAGACGATGTAATCATCTACTCCAACGCCACCATTCTGGGCCGAATCACCATCGGCAAGGGGGCTGTCATAGGCGGTAACATCTGGGTGACCGAGAATGTGGCCCCCGGCGAACGCCTCGTACAGGCCAAAGCAAAACAGTAAAAAACCAAACAATATACACGCGTCGTGAATACCGAAAAATTTGAAATCGTAGCAAAAACTTTCCAGGGGCTCGAAGATGTCCTGGCCGAAGAGATCAGACAGCTCGGCGGCGAAAACGTGGAAACGGGCCGGAGAATGGTCTCTTTCACAGGAGACAAAGCCCTGCTCTACAAAGCCAATCTGGCCTGCCGCACGGCTCTGAGAATACTCAAACCCATCTATAAGTTCGAAGCCTCGGACCCCGACGAAGTCTACGAAAAGATGAAGGCTTTCCCCTGGGAGACACTGCTCTCGCCCGAGACCACCTTCTCGATCGACTCCGTCACCAACTCCGACAGTTTCAGACACTCCAAATTCGTCACCTACCGCGCCAAAGATGCCATTGCCGACTACTTCATGGAGAAGAACGGCAAACGCCCCTCGGTACGCCTCAACGGGGCCGAGGTGGTGCTCAACCTGCACATCTCGCACATGAGCTGCACCCTCTCGCTCGACAGTTCGGGCGAATCGCTCCACAAGCGTGGCTACCGCGTGGGACAAACCGAGGCTCCCATCAACGAGGTACTGGCTGCCGGCATGATTCTCAAGACCGGTTGGCACGGCGAGAAAGACCTCATCGACCCCATGTGCGGCTCGGGTACCATCCTCATCGAAGCCGCCCTCATCGCTACCAATACCTATCCCGGCATCTTCCGCAAGAACTTCGCCTTTGAGCGGTGGAAAGATTTCGACGAAGAACTCTTCGAATCGCTCTACAACGACGACAGCCACGAACGCGAATTTACCCACCGCATATACGGCAGCGACATCTCGCCGCGGGCCATCGACATCGCTACCCAAAACATAAAAAGTGCCGGCGTAGCCAAATACATCGACCTCAAAATCATGTCTATACAACGGTACGAAACAGCTCCGTCGCCCGAGGGAATCCTCATCACCAACCCGCCCTACGGCGAGCGCATCTCGTCGAGCGACCTGCTGGGTCTCTACGAGTCGATAGGCAACCGGCTGAAACACGTATTCAAGGGGTACGATGCCTGGATTATCAGCTACCACAAAGAGTGTTTCGACCGCATCGGTCTGAAACCTTCGGTGAAGATAGAGCTGATGAACGGGGCCCTCGAATGCGAATACCGCAAATACGAGATTTTCGACGGCCGCTACAAGGAGTTCAAAGGCGAAGGTCACAACCTCGACAAGCGCCACGACTCGCCCCGCCGCTCGGGGCCGCGCGACCAGTCGACCTTCGGCCGGCGAAAGAGCTACGGCCACCGCGACGAACGCCCCGAACGAAGCGAACGATTTGAACGCGGTGAGCGAGGCGAACGTCCGGAACGTCCCTTCCGCCCGGCACGCCCCCAAGGGAAACCCTTCGAGCATCGCGACCGCGACCGGTTCAAACCCGAAGGCGAGCGACCCAAGCGGCTGCACGGCGACGAGGCTTTCCAGAAATTCGTCACCTTCAAGCGCCCCTCGATCAAACCCAACGACGAGGATACGAAACCTCGCACCGACGAAACCGACACCTCAAAATAAACCCTAAATAACGACTATCATGAACATATTGCTCTTAGGTTCGGGCGGCCGCGAATGCGCCTTGGCCTGGAAACTGAAACAGAGTCCCAAAACCGACCGCCTCTTCATCGCTCCCGGTAATGCCGGGACCGCCGCTATCGGCACCAACGTAGAAATATCGGCCACCGACTTCGACGCCCTCGGCCGTTTTGCCGTGGAAAACCACATCGATATGGTGGTGGTAGGCCCCGAAGACCCGTTGGTAAAAGGTATATACGACTATTTCGTCGCACACGACGAACTGAAACATATCCCCGTCATCGGCCCGTCGAAAGAGGGTGCCCGCCTCGAGGGCAGCAAGGAGTTTGCCAAGGGCTTCATGATGCGCCACCACATCCCTACCGCCCGCTATCAGAGCTTCACGAGCGAAAACATCGAAGCTGCATACGCTTTCCTCGAGACGCTCAAGGCCCCCTACGTACTCAAGGCCGACGGTCTGGCAGCCGGTAAGGGCGTGCTCATCATCGACAACCTGCAAGAGGCCAAGGAGGAACTGAAACAGATGCTCGACGGGATGTTTGGCAGTGCCAGCAAAACCGTGGTTATCGAAGAGTTTCTCTCGGGTATCGAGTGCTCGGTATTCGTACTCACCGACGGCAACGACTACCGCATACTGCCCGTAGCCAAAGACTACAAACGCATAGGCGAAGGCGATACCGGCCTCAACACCGGCGGTATGGGTGCCGTTTCGCCCGTACCTTTTGCCAATGCCGACTTTATGAAAAAGGTCGAAGAGCGCATCGTGAAACCCACCATCGAGGGGCTGAAAGAGGAGAAAATCACCTACAAGGGTTTCATCTTCCTGGGCCTCATCAACGTAGGCGGCGAACCCATGGTCATCGAGTACAACGTGCGTATGGGCGACCCCGAAACCGAAGTGGTGATGCTGCGCATCCAGTCCGACCTGGTAGACCTGCTCGAAGGGGTGGCTCAGGGCAATCTGTGCGACCGGGAGCTCGTCGAGGATCCTCGCTGTGCCGTTACTGTCATGCTGGTATCGGGCGGCTATCCCGGACACTACGAGAAAGGCAAGGAGATTACGGGTCTCGACCGGGTGACCGACAGTATCCCCTTCCATGCCGGTACAGCCTTCAAAGAGGGCAAGATTGTAACCAACGGCGGACGTGTCATCGCCCTCAGCTCTTACGGGGCTACCAAGGAGGAGGCTCTCGCCAACTCGTTCAAGAGTGCCCAAGCGGTCTCCTTCGAAGGGAAATATTTCCGTTCCGACATAGGAGCAGACCTCTGAAATCATGAATCTGAAGCTATTCATAAGCGGTAAATACACATCGGTCTGGTGGATTATCCTCTACCTGACCGGTGTTTATCTTACCGGGCGGTTGACTACACTACCGATGGTCGAATCGCACGGCGGATTGCTCTGGCCCGGAGCCGGACAATGGCTTGCCCCTGCGCTGCTCAACCGGGTCGTAAACTGCCTGCTCGTCCTGTTGTGCGGAGTCTTGCTGCTGCGTATCAACAACCGCTTCTCCCTTATTCAGAAGCATACCCTGCTGCCCTTTCTCTTCTTCCTGTTGCTCGAGCTCGCCTCCCCCGCCCTCTCCCTGTTGGGCGACGGAACGGTCACGACCGTGATATTGCTCTTGCTGCTCGTTCTCTTTTTCCAATCCTACCAATCCGACAGAGCACAACCCGCTTTTCTCATCTTCGGAGCCCTGGCATTGGGTACCCTCTTCTGTACCCGGTTCGCCTACTTTGTACCACTCTTTCTCATAGGTTTTTCGCAAATCAGATACCTGTCGGTAAAGTCGCTGTCGGGAGCCCTCATCGGGTTCATCACCCCCTTCTGGTTTATTGTGGGCATAGACCTGATACCCTTCTCGCAACTGACGTTGCTGCTACCCGACTTCACCCCCGCCCTGCCCGCGAGTCTGCCTTATGACCATCCACAATTCTGGATTGTTGTTTTAACGGCTCTTCTGGGACTTTTCTCAGGTACGACCATGCTCTATACCTCTTTCAACGAGAAACGCCAAATACGGGCCTATAATGGCTTTGTAAACCTGCTTTCGGTTTATACGGCACTCCTGCTCATACTCGATTACACGCATTACGCCTATTATCTGCCCGTGCTCAATGCGGCAGTCTCCATGCAGGCGGCCTTCTTCTTTACCAACAACGGCAACCGCAAACCGGGCGTAATTCTGTTTTACCTTATACTCACCCTTTACATAGCTCTGTTTATATGGAATTTATTGCCAGCCTAAGCGAATGGGGATATTTAGGACTCTTTATTGCCGCCTTCCTGGCCGGCAGCATCATACCATTCAGTTCCGAAGTGGTTCTGGGAGTCCTGCTGGTCGCCGGATACGACCCGTGGGGATGTGTCATTTCGGCCACGCTGGGCAATTGGTTGGGCGGAGTCACTTGCTACTACATAGGCTACCTGGGAAAAACCGAGTGGATACACACCTACCTGAAGATGCCTGAAGAGAAACTGGCCAAGATGCAACATTTCCTCCAGGGCAAAGGTTCGCTATTCGGGTTCTTTGTCTTTATACCGGTCATAGGCGACATCATGATTGTGGCCCTCGGACTGATGCGGGCCAACCCCATAGGCACCCTGCTCTCGATGATGGCCGGCAAATTTTCGCGTTACTACCTCGTGATTATCGGGGTAAACTACTTGAAAGAGTGGTTTCCCAATCTGTTTTAATCGACTTGCCAACAGGCGTCGTCGTTCAATAAGAGCGTGATGGCCCGGCGTACCGACTGGAAGGCAAATCGGTCGGGGTGAATCTCGTCGCGCGAAAGCCAGAAACACGACTCCACATCGTCGTGTGCGGCCAGTGCCCCCGAATCGCCCTTGTATTTGCACAGAAAGAAGAGATCCATCGTATGCACGTCGAAACCCGAATAACGGTAAATGTTGGGAAAAGAGTACATGTAACGCATCTGGTCGGGGTGCCACCCTATCTCCTCCGAAAGCTCCCGGGCCACAGCCTCCTCGACCGTCTCGCCGCACTCGGTAAATCCACCCGGCAAATCAAGCATCCCCTTCGACGGCTCAAAGGCCCGACGGCAAACCAACAGCCGCGACCGATTGTCCATCACAAAGGCTGCAACTGCCGCTTTGGGATTGATGTAGTAGACAAAGCCGCAATCTTCGCAACGCTTCGACGAAGCATTGTTCTCTACAAACCGGTGCGAACCGCACCGGGGACAATATTGAAACAGATGAAGCGGGTGCATAATCTCCCTGTTTAGTTGACAACCAGTATTTTGGTAACCACTCCCGATTGACTGCCGCTTGCACTCGACGAGGCAAAGACCAGATAGACACCGGTTTTCACCCGCTTGCCGTTGCGGTCGCGACCGTCCCACGAAATTTGTCCACCGTTGGAATACCCTTGGAAAAAGAGGTTTCCGGCCGTGTCGGTTATCTTCACCAGACTGTTGTCCATCAATCCCGTTACCGAAATCCACCCCTCGTAATCGGGCCGTACCGGGTTGGGAAAAGCATAGACACTGCTGTAATCTTCGCTGGCCTGCACGGCATCGGAACGGTAGGCGGCCAGACCGCTGGTCGTCCCCACATAGGCGATACCGGTCACCGGGTCGACCACTACCTCGGTCACAAAGTCCGACGGCAGCTTGCTGTTCTCGGTTGTAAAGTGCTCGAGCACCTCCGACCCATCGGCACTCACCACATAGAGCCCCGACTCGCGGGTACCTATCCACTTGCGGTTGGCACCGTCGATAAAAATGTCGGTAATGTTGATATTCTGCAACAGATAGTCGGCATTGTCGGTACCGTCGTTACGGGCTATCTTGATGCGGGTACAGCGGAAATTGTCACTAAAGACATTGTCGGGATTCGTAATGACGATAGGTCCCGACGAGGTTCCTATCCAAATCTGGCCGTTATGATCCTCGGCAATGCAATTGTAGTAGTTGGGGGTAAAGGTCTTGTTGTCCTGGTCGATAAACGAAACCAACTTTCGAGTCCGGTCATCGGCTGTTGTATTGTAGGTACCCTTATCGTCGAAAGCAAAAACCCAACCCGGCCAATCGCCATAGATAACCCACTTGGGAGTAGACTGCTCGGGTATAAGCAACTTGGCATATTTGTTATTCACAATATCGGAATACTTGAACTGATACCAATCACTCACCTTGAGTTGGTCGGTACTGATTGACAGTTTCGATTTGGGCAGCATGCACACACCTACATCGCCGGTATGAGCTACCCACAAGTTACCCTCCTGGTCAAAGGTCACCACAGGCACACTCAATGCCCAATCCATATACTTCGTAAACGGAGAGTTTTCGGTCGTATAATGGCCTACACACTCGAAGTTCGTAAACTTGTATATACCTTCGAACCAGGTTCCTATGTAGAAAGTATTAGGGTCGTCGGGTGCAAAAGCCATCTTGTAACTCGAATACAGGGAAGCGGCATGCTTATAGTTCACCAAAGGCAATTCACCGAAATCTATAGCGGTCCAATTGTTTTGATCCAGTACGCTCATGCGAGTTTTTTCATACTGCTCTTCAGTTCCCCGACGAGGTCCCGAGTTGCTCACATACAACTTGTTGTCGTTGATAACCAAGTTCCAGGGATTGGCAACATTCAACACGTTGGGCATAAAAGGCTCTTTCAGCATGGTCACCTGGTCATTTTCCATCTTGAAATGGCACAAGCCATATTCACCCAAAGCCCATATCGACTGATCCTTTTCATACGACGAGGTCACTACATCTGTCAGATACTCCGACTGATCGCCAAAATTGAAAACATTCTCTATCTGTATCTGGCCGTTCACAATATCGGGTTTACAGAAAGCCACAAATACCAGTCCTCGAAGAACAAAGCTATCGTAATACCGGTCTATGTACCTCACACCCATACTCAAGGTTCCCAACAAAGAGAAGTTGTCTTGCGTAATGTCATAAAAATGAACAGTACCACCTTTGGAATAGAGCAAATACTTGTCGTTAAAAGACAACATTTCGTACATGATATTCCCGTCGACCGAATCCAACACTTTCCAGTTCGACAAACTGTATTTCGTAGCCGTACTCTCTATGTAGCAAACCGACTCGTCTGAAATCAAAAACCAATATTTACTGCTGGCCCCTATCAGATTTATCTTCTCCCCGTAGTTGTACGACTCGCTCACCTCATACTTCTCGTCGTTGAGTACAACGATACCGAAGTCGGTGGCCAGATAGATGCGGTTGCCGTAAAACTTTACGTCGTTGACAGCCTTCGACGAGGTCATAATGGCATTCTTGATATCGGGAATATTGTACACCTTGCCGTTGTCGTAGAGAATATCGATATTCGAGTTGGCATATACCACCACCAGATAGTTCTTATCGTAGTTGTAATAGATATTTGCCACATCTATATCGTTCAACAGGTTGTTCTTGTTGTAGGACTCCATCTCCTCGGTCTCCTTGTCGAAGCAGAAGAGCGAAATACCCGACACGTAATAGACCCTGTCGCCGGTATCTATCACCTTCACGGGATCGCCCATCGACGAGTAGATCTGCCAGCTACCCACAGCCAACTGCGCCCGCGTCAAAAACGCAAACGACAATACGATGAAACCTATTAAAGCCGATATTCTCCTTGACATATCAAACGATTATAATGTATTCAAAAATTCCGACAACCTCTTCACGGCCCGAGCCCGATGACTAATCTTGTTTTTCTGTTCTTCACCCATCTGGGCAAAGGTTTCGTCATGACCTTCGGGTACAAATACCGAATCGTATCCAAACCCCGACGAACCCCTGCGTTCGTCGATGATACTTCCATCTATCTCGCCATAGAACAGATGTTCCTCACCCCCCAGAATCAAGGCTATGCAGGTAATGAAACTGGCTCTTCTATCCATCCGGTTTTCCAGATTGGCCAGCAGTTTGTCTATATTTTTCTCCGAGTCGGCAGGCTCGCCGGCATACCGGGCCGAGTATACACCGGGCTCGCCGTTGAGTGCTACCACCTGCAAACCGGTATCGTCGGCAAAGCAGTCGTAACCATATTTCTCCTTCACATAACGGGCCTTTTGCAAGGCGTTTCCTTCAAACGTATCGGCTGTTTCGGGTATGTCGTCGTGACAGCCTATGTCGTTCAAGCTGAGAATCTCTATCTTATCACCGACAATAGCCGAGATTTCTTCCAACTTGTGTTTATTATTCGTGGCAAAAACCAGTTTCATAATCAAAACC
Organism: Barnesiella sp. ET7; assembly: GCF_024733785.1. Taxonomy (NCBI): domain Bacteria; kingdom Pseudomonadati; phylum Bacteroidota; class Bacteroidia; order Bacteroidales; family Barnesiellaceae; genus Barnesiella; species Barnesiella sp. ET7. Next base: position 187,369 of record NZ_JANRHM010000003.1, on the reverse strand, counting down.
TTTTTTGTAAAAATAAGAATGCAGCCAAATTTCTGCTTCGAAAAATTCAACTGCCCTCCTCTGTTTATCTATAACGATAAATATCTCTTTTTATTTTAGATACCTATCGGTTGGGAGAACATCTGTCTCTCCCTGTTTTCCTAATATGTCGTATATTTCTGAATCAAGTCTTTATCTTGTCGAATCCTTCGCCGTAAACGCCTACGACATTCGATTGCGAAATGAAGGCCTTGGGGTCTATCGACTTGATCAACCGGAATATCTTCACCGACTCGTTACGTTTGGCCAGAATCATCAGCACCTTCTTGGGCTGTTTGGAGTACCATCCCATGCCATCAAGCACGGTTACACCCCGATGTATATCCTGGTTGACATGCGTAGCTATCTCTTCGTACTTGTCCGACAAAATCAGTATCTGTACCGACTGGCGCTTGCCGTTGATAACCATATCCATCGTGTAGCTCATCACACCCATCACCACATAACCGAAAATCATCTTCTCTATGCTGTGGAACAGCACGTACGAGCTGGCAATGATCAGGAAGTCGATATACATCATCATCTTGGCAAACGAGATGTTTTTGTACTTGTTGACGATGGCGGCGATAATATCGGTTCCGCCCGTACTGCCGTTCGATACAAATACCAGACCTACTCCCAAACCGCACAAAATACCACCGATGATGGCCGACATGAAGGGCTGCTCCTCGACCAGAGAGTGAGGTATGAACTCGGGCAGTATTCCCAGAAAGAACGAACACATGAACACACTGAAAATCGTGCGTACAAAAAACTTAAGTCCCAATACCTTGATAGCTGCCAACAACAGAACCACGTTGATGGTAAAATACGACACCGATACCGGTATCTTCGTTCCATAATAGATTAAGGCTGCAATACCGGTCACACCGCCGGTAGTAATTTCGTTGGGCAGCAAAAATCCAACCCAACCCAGCGCATACAGCAACAAGCCGAATATGATGACCATATAGTCTTTTACGGCATACAATACACTGTTAAAAGGCAATCGCATATTACTCTTTGTTTCTAAACTGTTTACTCCTTCTTATTATATTCTTGTATATCAAAAAAATATCCATGCCCACCACTCATGGCAAGCATGGATCAGGTATTTCATTATATCACAATATTGACAATCTTGTTGGGCACCACGATAATCTTCTTGGGGGTCTTACCCTCGAGCCATCGGGCCGACGATTCGTGGTTGAGAACAATCTGCTCTATCTCTTCGCGCGGTGTACCGGCCTTTATCTCGAGGCTGAAACGGGCCTTGCCGTTGAACGAGACGGCATACGTCACCACATCTTCCTTCAGATACTCTTCGTTCCACACGGGCCACTCGGCATCGCATACCGTCTGGTCGTGACCCAACTCGTGCCACAACTCTTCGCTAATGTGCGGGGCAAAAGGTGCCAACAGAATAATCACCTTTTCGAGCATCTGCTTATTGCGCGATTTCAGCGCCGTCAGTTCGTTTACACAAATCATAAAGGCACTGATCGAGGTGTTGTACGAGAAATTCTCCACATCCCACGAAATCTTCTTGATGAGCTTGTGTACCGATTTCAACTCCTCTTTCGTAGGCTCGGCATCCTGCACGGCCAGCTTGTCGCCCTGATAGAAAAGGTTCCACAGTTTTTTCAAGAAGCGGTGTACACCGTCTATGCCGTTGGTATCCCACGGCTTGCTCTGCTCGATGGGGCCCAGGAACATTTCGTACAGACGCAACGTATCGGCTCCATATTTCTCGACAATATCGTCGGGATTGACGACGTTGAACATCGACTTAGACATCTTCTCTACGGCCCAACCGCAGATGTAGCGGCCGTCGTCTTCCAAGATAAACTCGGCCGTGGCAAACTCGGGACGCCATTTCTTGAATGCCTCTATGTCGAGCACGTCGTTGCTCACGATGTTTACATCGACGTGAATGGGAGTCGTGTCGTACTCCTTGCGTTTGTTGAGCGTGACGAACGTATTGGTATCCTTGATACGGTATACAAAGTTGGAACGACCCTGTATCATACCCTGGTTGATAAGTTTCTTGAAAGGCTCATCCTCGCAAATCACCCCTTTGTCGAACAGGAACTTGTTCCAGAAACGGCTGTAAATAAGGTGACCCGTAGCGTGCTCGGTACCACCTATGTAGAGGTCGACATTGCGCCAATACTCGTTATTATCTTTCGATACCAGCTCCCTGTCGTTGTGGGGGTCCATATAGCGCAGATAGTAGGCCGACGAGCCGGCAAAACCGGGCATCGTGCACAACTCCAGCGGATAGTGGTCTTCGGTCTCCCAGTTCTTGGCTCGACCCAGCGGGGGTTCACCCGTCTCGGTAGGCAGGAACTTGTCTACCTCGGGGAGTTTCAACGGCAGCTTGCTCTCGTCGAGCATATAGGGCATGCCCTCCTTGTAATATACCGGGAAGGGTTCACCCCAGTAACGCTGGCGGCTGAAGATGGCATCGCGCAAACGGTAGTTCACCTTTACACGGCCTATGCCTTTCTCTTTAATGAATTTCTTGGTAGCGGCAATGGCATCCTTTACCTCCATGCCGTTCAGGTCGAGACCGTTGCCACACGAGTTTATCATCTTGCCCTCCTTGGCATCGAAACTCTCTTCCGACACGTCGCACCCCTCGATCAAGGGAATGATAGGCAGGTCAAAATGCTTGGCAAAGGCGTAGTCGCGGCTATCGTGAGCCGGTACCGCCATGATGGCACCCGTACCGTAACCGGCCAATACATAGTCGCTCACGTAGATAGGAATATGTTTGTTGTTCAACGGGTTGATGGCATAGGCACCCGTAAACACACCCGTCACGCTGCGGTCCATCAGACGCTCGCGTTCGGTGCGGTGTTTGATGCTCTCGAGGTATTTGTCGACAGCCTCTTTCTGCTCGGGAGTTACCACCTGTTGCACATACTCGCTTTCGGGAGCCAGTACCATGAAGGTAACCCCGAATACCGTATCGGCACGCGTCGTGAAGATGGTAAACTCTACGTCCGAGTCTACTACCTTGAACTGCATCTCGGCACCCTCCGAACGGCCTATCCAGTTCTTCTGCGTCTCTTTCAGCGAGTCGGTCCAGTCGAGTTTGTCGAGTCCGTCGAGCAGACGTTGGGCATAAGCCGATACCCGGAGGCACCATTGGCGCATCACCTTCTGCTCTACGGGATAGCCACCCCGTATCGATACTCCTTCGCTCACCTCGTCGTTGGCCAGCACCGTACCCAGTTTCGGACACCAGTTTACCATCGTGTCACCCAGGTAAGCAATTCGGTAGTTCATCAACGTCTCCTGCTGCTCCTTCTCGCTCTTGGCTTTCCACTCGTCGGCCGTGAACGAAAGCTCTTCGCTGCAGGCCGCATTCAACCCTTCAGTGCCTTTCGTCTCGAAATGTTTTACCAGCTCTTCAATCGAACGGGCCTGTTGCTTGTCGTTGTCGTAGTAGCTGTTGAACATCTGTATGAAGGCCCATTGGGTCCACTTGTAGTACTCGGGATCGCAGGTGCGAATCTCGCGGCTCCAATCGTAGCAGAAACCAATCTTGTCCAACTGCTCGCGATAGCGGTTTATGTTCTTCTCGGTCGTAATGGCCGGGTGTTGTCCCGTCTGTATCGCATACTGTTCGGCCGGAAGTCCATAGGCATCGTAACCCATGGGGTGAAGCACGTTGAAACCTTTCAGCCGTTTGTAACGGGAATAGATGTCAGAAGCAATGTATCCCAGCGGGTGACCTACGTGCAGACCTGCACCCGAAGGATAGGGGAACATGTCCAATACGTAGTACTTGGGTTTCTCCTTGTTTTCGGTAACCTGGTAGATGTGATGCTCTTTCCAGTACTTCTGCCACTTTTTCTCTATTTCTTTGAAATTGTATTCCATGATGAACAATATGTGATAGGTGATATTTTTTTAGTTACTCTTCTATTAAATTCCCAGCGAAGCCGATATGTCGAGCATACGGCGTATGGGTTTGATGGCCTCCCGGGCTATGGCTTCGTCGACCGTGATTTCGGGCAACTCGTACTTGAGGGTATTGTACAGTTTCTTCATCGTGTTCAACCGCATGAAGTTGCACTCGCTGCAGCCGCAGGTACTGGCATCGTCGGGAGGGGCCGGAATGAACTCCTTGCCGGGGTTGCTCTTCTTCATCTCGTGCAGGATACCCGACTCGGTAGCTACGATAAAGCGTTTGCAGTCCGACTGGGTAGCAAAGCGCAACAAGGCGGCCGTCGAACCCACCTTGTCGGCCACAAGCAGAATGTCGCGTTTGCATTCGGGGTGGGCCAGCAGCAGGGCATCGGGATACTCCTTTTTCAACGCTACGATTTTCTCGAGCGAGAATTGCGAGTGCACGTGGCAGGCACCGTCCCACAGCAACATGTTCCGACCCGTGACGCTGTTGATATAGTTTCCCAGATTTTTGTCGGGACCGAAGATAATCTTCTCGTCGGCCGGGAAGCTCTCTACTATCTGTTTGGCGTTCGACGAAGTCACCACCACGTCGGTGTGTGCCTTTACGGCGGCCGAGGTGTTCACATACGAAATCACCTTGTAGCCGGGATGCTGTTTTACAAACTCGGCAAAGGCATCGGCCGGGCAACTGTCGGCCAGCGAACAACCGGCATTCAGGTCGGGGATGAGCACCTTTTTGTCGGGGCAGAGTATCTTGGCTGTCTCGCCCATGAAGTGCACGCCGCAAAGCACCAGTATCGACGCATCGGTCTTGGCGGCCCATTGGGCCAGCGCCAGCGAGTCGCCCACATAGTCGGCAATATCCTGTATATCTCCCGACTGGTAGTAGTGAGCCAGCACGACGGCATTCTTCTCACGCTTCATTTTCTCGATCTCGGCTACCATATCCACGCCTTCGGGAACAGGCATATCCACATAACCTTTGGAGATATTTACATCGAACATATATATTATTCCTTTTTTATTTTTTAATTTAAAATTCTTATTGTTGATGATAATAGGCTGTTGACAGTAAGGATAACTTCTTGTTAAAATAGTTGCTTTTTATCTTATCAACCTTCGGGGGTTACGTTATCCGCGTCTTGTCAACGTCATTATCTTGTTATAATGAGCCTATTAAATTCCTTATCAACTCCCTGTTTACAAACTGCAAAGTTAATAACTTTATTCTATTTGTATGATTGATAAATAGATATTTTGAGGTGGATATTTCAACTCACAACTGGTGCATATATTATTTGCATTTTTACGGAGAGGGGTAGTATAGAGGTAATTTTCTGATTTCAAAATTTTGTACCGCTTTTTAAGCCCTCATTTTATAACGGCTTATCCACACTTGTACACACGGTTATTAACGATGCTGTTTACAGGGTAGGAGACGGGTAAAAGGAATTGGCTTTGTCGGGTGTATGTATTATCTTTGTCGATGCTTGTAAAGAGAGTCGTTTATGAAGAAAAAGAGTATTTTCGACCTGCACCGGGTTTCGCAAGAGGAGTTTAAACATCTCGAAAAGATACCGTTAGTAGTTGTGCTGGACAACGTGCGCAGCCTCAACAACATCGGGTCGGTATTCCGTACGGCCGATGCCTTCAAGGTGGCCTGCATCTACCTTTGCGGAATCACCGCCACACCGCCGCACACCGATATACACAAGACCGCACTGGGGGCCGAGGATAGTGTCGACTGGATTTATGAGCAAGATACCTATACGGTTGTTGATAAGTTGTTGGCGGCCGGTTACGAGGTTTATGCCATCGAACAGGTGGAGGGGAGTATCAGTCTCAACGACATCGAGTTGGACAAGAACAAGCGATATGCCGTGGTGTTGGGCAACGAGGTAAAGGGGGTACAGCAGTCGGTTGTCGACAAGTGTACGGGCAGCATCGAGATACCCCAGTTCGGTACCAAACATTCGTTGAATGTTTCGGTTACGGCCGGTCTGGTCATTTGGGATTTTTTCAAACAACTGGGGTTATAGCGAACCCTGTTCTACCAGAATGCAGATGCGCTCAATGGTCTTGTCTTTACCTTCGGGTTGCCAATCGGTCTTGAGCGAGGCGCCGAACATCTTGCCGAAGAATTGCCAGAAGTTGGCCCTGAAGCTTCCCAGAAAAGCCTTTATCAACTCGTAGGACGATTGGTTACACTCTCTGTTTATCAGCTTGATAAGCATCTTGCCTTGCGACAAGGTAAACTTTTTCAACACCGGTTTATATTGTTGAAAAACCTCTTTCTCCATACGTTTCATGTGCTGCTCGCGAGCCTCGTCGTCGGGGAGAGTCTCCATATATTCATACGTCTCTATGAAGATATTGTAGATGAGTTTGGCATAGGGTAGGGTCTTTTTCACATCGCGTACGGTTTTCCAGTAAAATTTCTCCTCCTTTTTGTTTTTGAATTTTTCGGGGGGAAATACATAGAAGGTGCGTAGTCCTATCAACGCTACCGTATCGTTGTCGATAACTACCCGATAAAAATGTTTATAAGCCGGATGTTCCTCCTGAAAGATCTGTGCCTGAAGGCTCGGAACCATCAGAAAGAGAAAAAGAAACAATATGGACCATCCTCTTTTCATCGGGTACAAATGTAAATCTTTCGATTTTTCGATGACTATTTTTTTGCAATAATTATAATATTAACCGGTGTTGATAGTGTATGTGTACAGATTGTCCATATCTTGTGGATATGATTGTTTATTTATGGTTAATAGTTTAATAAATAGAATTTTACAAATTGTTTATAACGTGAGTATTTTTTGTATTTCGGTGGTTGAAAACCCGTGGATAAGCTGTTGGTATGGCTGTTTTCAGACTTTTGTCTCCCGATTGTTTTTTCATAAGTTGATAAATCGTTGACATCCTTGTTTATTATTCTTATATATAATTGACATATAAATAGATATAGTTTATTCACAACTTGTGTATAACTTGAAAAGGAGTATATAGATTTTACAAAAATCTATGGTTGGATAGTAGATAAATTCTACCTTTGTAAAGTAAAAAGAGTATTGCTATGCAGACAGTGTTATTTCATGAAATCATTTACGGACCCGTGCACAGCCGTCGTCTGGGCATATCGCTGGGTGTGAATCTGTTGCCGACCGATGGCAAGTTGTGCTCGTTCGACTGTGTCTATTGTGAGTGCGGCTACAATGCCCAGGGAGTGGGCAAGAGCGGGTTACCCTCGGCCGACCAGGTAGAAGAGGTGTTGAAAACCCGTTTACAGGCCATGCACGAGGCGGGCGAAAAGCTCGATGTGATTACTTTTGCCGGTAATGGTGAGCCTACGTTGCACCCGCAATTCGAAAAGATTATAGATACTACGCTCTATTTACGCGACCACTACTACCCCGAAGCCAAGATAAGCGTGCTCTCCAATGCGACCCGCATTCACGACGAGTCGGTATTCAAAGCCCTGAACCGGGTCGACAACAACATACTCAAACTCGACTCGCTCCGTCCCGAAACGGTGGCCTTGATCGACAATCCCAACGACCCCCATTTCGATGTGAACCGTGTGGTGTGCGACTTGAAGCGCTTCTCGGGTAATGTAATCGTGCAGACCATGTTCCTGCGTGGCTGGCACAACGGACAGCGAATAGACAATACGGTAGAAGAGGAGCTCTCGCCGTGGTTGGAGGCGCTGCAGTACATTTCGCCCCGTTCGGTAATGATTTATACCATCGACCGTAAAACTCCCGAGGAATCGCTCGAAAAGGTCTCTCGCGAGGAGCTGGAGCAGATAGCCGACCGGGTAAGAGAGCTGGGGCTGGAGGTTTCGGTATCGGCCTGATTGCTGTTTACACGATATAAACATGATTTAAACAGAGGACTTTCCAATATGATAAAACTTGTCATACTCCTATCCGGCGGTGGCAAACGAACATGTTTTATGTCGGAAATACTATCTTTCAGGTTTGCTGACAAACATTGATTCTGCTAGACTAATTACTTGGAGAGAATTAAAAAACTAAAATGAAATCATTATGATAGATATGGAAAAGTGTTTTAGAGATGTTTTTAATTCGAAATCATTTGAAGTAATAGAATCTGAAAGTGGAAAATACGATATTACTAAATATGAGCTGACATTTAATGTTTGGAAAGGAAAAGCGATAAAGAATACGTTTGGGGGTAAGGTTTTAGTAGATGTAAATGGAAAAGCTTCTTTTGCTGAATTAGCTATTGTTGATTATCTAAAAAGGAATGGATGGAATGCCAGATGGATTGAAACATATGGTAGGCCTCCCATGGATCCTTTTATGTTGACGGAATGGAATGATGTATGTTATAGAGAGCAGATTCATGTACCAATAACAGATGTTGAAATATCTGAAACTTTAGTGGGGATAGCAAAACTAAATGGTAATAAGTTTAGTGGTTGTTGGGATGTGATTGCTTGGAAAAATGGATATATCTTATTTTTGGAAGCGAAAAGGAATAGACGTGATTGTATTCGTTTAAGTCAAATCAATTGGCTAAAGGCCTCATTAGCATATGGATTGAATTGTAATAATTTCATAATTATACAATGGAATATACAATGAATTTATAAAATAACCCCTAATCGAACAATTTTGAAATTTCCAATTATAGGATTACTGAAAAGACAAGCTTAAAGGTTTTGAAACATTTTAATTTATATTCCTTATAAACAAGTCGATAATACAAGAAAACCCGGTGCAGATTGTCTGCACCGGGTTTTCTTGTGAGGTAAAAGGGTGGTGTTATTTCACAACCACCTTTTTACTTTGAGTCGAGAGTACGTTATGAACTTTTACTATGTAGATACCTTGGTTAAGGTTTAGGTCTCTTTCGCCTATTACGCGGCCTTCCCATACGAGGCTTCCGCTTGTCGAGTATACCTGTACGGCAGCATCGTCGGCTACGATACGGAGTATACCGGGCAGGCTCCATACCTTGGCACCTGCGGCTTCGGTTTCGTCGATACCCGACTCGTCGGCAAATTCAGCAGTTACTACCGAAGCCATCTTCACGACAAACGAACCGCTTACGCTCACGCCGTTTACCTTTACGCTTCTCAGCAAGTAACCTTCGTCGGGGAGGGCCGTGATGGTAACCGTGCTGTTTTTGGCCACCTTGTCGCCCGAGTTTACTACTTCGTTATTCTCGTTGCGCAGCTCCAGCGAGCCGTTTTCCGAGGGTTCGATGGTGATGTAGGCCTCGTTGCAGCCGCTGCCGTCGCCATCGATAGAGACTTTCCAACCCTTCTTCGTAGCGATGGAGGTTTCGCTGGTTTCGGCTTCGTTTTCATTGCTGATACCGGCAATGAAGAGGTTGGCCGTTGTAGGCGTAGTAGCGCAGACGGGCAGGTGATAGTAGAGGTCGTTGAGCTCGCAAGCCGTCATACCGTTGCCCGAGCACTCGATGTAGTTCAGTTTCGTGTTGTTCGACAGGTCGATGGGTTCGAGTTGGTTGCCGTCGCAGAAGAGGCGTTCGAGCTCGGTATTTTTCGACAAGTCGAGGGTCGTAAGCTGGTTGTTCGAGCAGGTGAGTCGCACCAGTTGCGTGTTGTGGGTTACGTCGAGCGAAGTCAGGCCCATGTTGCTGCATTGCAGTTCCTGCAGGTTGGAGAGCATGCTCACGTCGATAGAGCTCAGTTGCGAGTTGTTCTGTACGTCAAGCAACATCAGTTTGGTGTTGTTGGCCAGAGTCACGCTCGAGAGCGAGTTGTTGCGTATCACAGCCTCTTCGAGTTCGGTATTGTTCGACAAGTCGATGGATGTCAATTCGCAGTTGTAGCAGGTAAGCGAGAAGAGTTTCGTATTCTTCGACAGGTCGAGGGTACCTATTTCGTTGTAAGAACAGTCGAGTTTGCCCAATTCGGGGTTCTTCGACAGGTCGAGCGAGGTAATACCCGTCCAATAGCAGTCGAGGGTAGCCAGCGTAGCGTTGTGGGTTACGTCGAGCGAAATCAGGTCGTTTTCGGAGCAATCGAAATAGTCGATCAAGCCGCTGATACGGATAGTCGTACCCTTGGAGTTGCCGTCGAGTCTCACAATCGATTCGTTGTCGATGGTCATGGTCTCGATTTCGCCGTTGCCCCAGTCGATTTCAACTTCGGTTTCAGGGTCAATTCCGCTTATTCCGAACGAGAAAGGCACGTTGTTCTCTACCTCCATGGCAATGTAGTTGTTGGCAGCGATGGGGATGAATACGGCCGATACGGTTACATTCTCCGAAGCAGCAAAAATATTGCTGTTGATGCGTTGGCCGTTCACCTCGTAGTAGCGCACCTGATAACCTTCGGCAGGCGAGGCGGTGATGTAGGTAGGTACACCCGATTCGAGCTGGTTGTTTTCGACTGCGTGCAGTTCGTGTGTTACCAGGTCGGGTTGCGAGAGGGTGAAGGTACCCAATTCGGAGGGTACGATTGTAGCCGTCACCGTGCCGCAGGTAGCACTGCCGTCGCCTGTAACGTCGACTGTCCATTTCGATTCGGTAGCGATGTAGGTGTCGCTGGTCTCGGCATTGCTGCCTTCGAGCAGCAGGTTGGGGTAGGGGCTTGCACTCTCCAGACCCGAGAGAGTCTGATACATGTAGTTGAGGCTGCAGGGAGTCATACCCTTGTTGTTGCGAATATCGATGGTATTGATGCCCTGGTTATAGTAAAAGTCAAGGTAGGTAAAGAGGTTGTTGGGGCCCCAGAATCTTGTCAGGTGAGTGTTTTGGCTCAAGTCTATTTCGGTAAGCAGATTGTCGCCACACTTGAGCGAAAGCAGGTTGGACATGTTCGACACGTTCAGTTTGGTCAGTTGGTTGCCATCGCACGAGAGGTTGGTGATTTTGCTGTTTCCTGTCAGATCGAGCCGGGTCAACTGGTTGTTGCTGCATACCAGGTCCATCAGGGCGGTATTGGCAAATACATTCAGTTCGGTCAGATAGTTGTCGTTGCAGAAGAGCTTTTCGAGTTTGGCATTTTGGGTCAGGTCGATTGACTGGATGTAATTGTAGCGAATGTCGAGCTGTTGCAGTTCGGCCAGTTTGGTAACGTCTATCTCTGCCAGAGCATTCCCCTCCAGGTTGATGGAGTAGAGATTGGGGCAACCCGACAGGTCTATGGCGCTCAGGTCGTTGTTGTAGGCCGTAATCGACTCCAGAGCACTGCCTTCGCTGGGCAATATGATGGTTGTAATGGATCCTTTATCGTCGGGGTCCGACGTATCGTTTTTATCGTACCGGCAATCGAGATTTCTCAGTTTTTTGTGTTCCGACAGGTTCAGGAACATCAGTTTGGGGTTATTGTAGCAGTTAAGGGTTTCGAGGTTAGGGGCACCCGAAATATCGAGGTAGGTACGTTCTATTTCATTGCGGTAGCAATCGAGGGTGGTCAATTCGGGCTCGTTGACAATCGAAATCGAAGTCACGTGGGCTTCGGAGCAGTCGAACGAACGCATGGGCGAGAGTATCCGTATCGTGTCGCCCACTTGATTGTCGCTCACACTGCGAGTCCACATACCGTCTACGGTATACTCTTTTTTAACACCGTCACCCCAGTCGACAATCACTTTACCGTCCGAGGCTACCGGCGAGGGGTAGAAGGTAAACTCACTGCCCAGTTCGAGCGAGGTGGTGATTTTTATTTCACCCCATGCCTCTGAAACTCCCAGAACGAGGCACAACGAAAATAGAAAACTTGTAAATTTTTTCATACGATTTGTTTTGTTTTGGTCTCTTGCAAAGGATATTTCTTTCGAAATGAAAATTCTGTAATACAAAAATGAGAAAAAAATAAGAAAATAACAATACGCGAGGTGTTGCTATTTAATCAGAAGTATATGTTGATTATCAGATAATTATAAAATGAAGCGTTGCAATTTAACGTTTCGAAAGATTTTCTTCGCCCAAAATGACCACACCCAGACCCTGGTCTGAAAAGTTTTGAGGTATTTTTTTTCGCAGTCGGGTGCGTTGCGAACGTATGGTTTCGTTGCTGATTCCACGGCATACGGCGCACTCGCGAGTCGAGAATCCCAGTTGAATGAGGGCACAGAGAAAAGCGTCGTTTCCCGTCAGCGGCACTACACTCGAGAGCTGTTGCAGGTAGGGGTCGAACTCTTTTACGACAATTGCCTGAAACTCCTTTTGCTCGTCGTAGCTGAGCGACTCCTTGCCCTGGGTAATCCGTCGGTACCACTCGTTGTAGGTGCTGGTTGTCTTGAAATCGCGGCTGCATCGTTCGCCGGCCTTGCGTATGATTTCGACCATTTGCAGTTCTCGGCTCTCGTTTTCCTGGGCCCGGGCCTCCTGTTTCTCCCATTTATGGGCAAAGAGTTGTTCGTTGCGACGTTTGAGGTGTTGGCGATAAAACAGGAATACGGCTACCGAGATCAACAGCAAGGCTACCACACATATCGTTATGGCTACAATCAGGCGTGTGTGGCTCTGTTCCTGCAGATCGGTAGTAATGCGTATATGCTCCTGGCGATCTATCTGGTGGGCTATAGCCATGTTTTCGATCGAGTCGGAAAGTCGGTAAGCCTCTTGCAGATACCGGTATCGCAACGAGTCGGCTATACCGGCTTCGTCGGGTAGGTCGGCCAGTTTGAAGTAGGCCGATGCCCTTACCGACATATCGTCGCTACGGCTGGCCTGTTCGAGATAAAAGAGAGCCGAGTCGTATTGCATTTGCAAGGCAAAAAGCTGTCCCCTCACGGCATAATTGCGCAGCCGTTTCACCTTGTTGCGGGTCAGTGACAACGCTGCTGCATTGCATTGCAGGGCCCGGGCCAGGTCGTTGTGCTGTTTGTATGCGCTGGACAGGTTGTTGTAGACCGACGAGCGTTCCTCTCGGTCGGCTATCTGGTCGAGGAAGGCGAGAGGTTTTTCGAAGTAGAACAGAGCGCTGTCGGGGTCTTTGTAGAGGTAGTGATACTTGCCCATACCCCGGTAAGCGTGCGACAGATTGCTTTTGTCGGGCAGGTTTTGCGATACTTTCAGAGCCTGTGTGTAGGTGTCCCAGGCCGTTTCGTAGATATTGTGGTCGAGCAGAAGGTCGCCCAGCCGGTTGTATATCGACGCTTCCAACTCGGCGTTTTCGGTTCCGTCCAACTGTTTTAGAGCTTGACGATAGAGTACGATGGCCGAGTCGGGGATGTGGAGCTCTTCCATCTCCAGGGCTTGCTGATAGAGCGATTCGGCCCTTCCGGAATGGTAGCGGCTGCACGAGCCCAACCCTATCCATAACAATACGAATATGACGAATAGAAAACCTCGTCTCATAGCCAAAACACAAATACGCAGTCCAAAGATACGAATAATTCGTTATCTCGAAACTCTATTTGTTCTCGATTTTCGGTCCTAGTTCGATGCGATGAGTCGCGATGGGGTGGTGTTCTATAAAAAAACAATCCCGGGAAGGCCTTCCCGGGATTGTTTTTTGACGTATGAAAGAGGTGATTAGTCTTTCAGTTTGGCGCAGATGAACTCGCGGTTCAAGCGGGCGATGTTGGTGAGCGAGATGTTCTTGGGGCACTCGGCAGCGCAGGCACCGGTGTTGGTGCAGTTACCGAATCCCAGTTCGTCCATCTTGGCTACCATGGCACGGGCACGAGCGGCAGCCTCTACGCGGCCTTGCGGCAGCAGGGCATATTGGCTTACCTTGGCCGAAACGAAGAGCATGGCCGAGCCGTTTTTACAAGCAGCTACACAAGCACCGCAACCGATACAGGTAGCCGAGTCCATAGCCTCGTCGGCAGCCTCTTTCGAGATGGGTATAGCGTTGGCATCTTGAGCACCACCCGTGTTGATGGAGATATAACCACCGGCTTGCTGTATTTTGTCGAAGGCACGACGGTCTACCATCAAGTCGCGGATTACGGGGAATCCGGCCGAACGCCACGGTTCAACCGTGATTACATCGCCATCGTTGAACTTGCGCATGTGCAACTGGCAGGTCGTCACGCTGGTGTCGGGGCCGTGGGGGTGTCCGTTGATATAGAGCGAACACATACCGCAGATACCTTCGCGGCAGTCGTGGTCGAAAACTACGGGCTCTTTACCCTCGTTGATGAGTTGCTCGTTGAGCAAGTCGAGCATTTCGAGGAAAGAGCTGTCGGTAGATACACCGTTGAGTTTGTATTCCTCAAATCTACCTTTTTCTTTGGGCCCTTTTTGGCGCCAAATCTTCAGTGTTATATTGATTGTTTTTTCCATAACTTTATCGTGTTATACCGGAATTAAACGGCGATTAGACAAATTATTTCTTGTAGTTACGTTGTTGAACCTTGATAGCCTCGTATTTCAGTTCTTCTTTCAATAGTTCGGGCTTCTTATCTTCGCCTTGGTATTTCCAGCAGCTTACATACATAAAGTGTTCGTCGTCACGTTTAGCCTCTCCGTCTTCGGTTTGATACTCTTCACGGAAGTGGCCACCACAAGACTCTTCGCGGTTGAGAGCGTCGAGAGCCATCAACTTGCCTATTTCGAGGAAGTCCTCTACGCGCAGAGCTTTTTCGAGCTCTACGTTCAGTGTATTGGCTTCGCCCGGGATACGTACGTTGGTGTAGAATTCTTTCTTCACCTCGTCGATTTTCTTGAGTGCGGTTTCGAGTCCGGCTTTGTTACGGCCCATACCTACATACTCGACCATGATGTGGCCCAGTTCTTTGTGGATAGAGTCAACCGAGCGTTTACCCTTGATGTTCATCAAGCGGGCGATACGGGCTTTGACAGCCTTTTCGGCCTCTACAAACTCGGGCAGGTCGGTCGAGAAGCGGGGTACCTGAATCTGGTCCGACAGGTAGTTTTGAATCGTGTAGGGAAGTACGAAGTAACCGTCGGCCAAACCTTGCATCAGGGCCGATGCACCCAGACGGTTGGCACCGTGGTCCGAGAAGTTGGCCTCGCCGATAGCGAACAGACCGGGGATAGAGGTCATCAGTTCGTAGTCTACCCAGATACCTCCCATCGTGTAGTGCGAAGCGGGATAGATCATCATAGGCGTTTCGTAGGGGTTCTGGTCTACGATCTTCTCGTACATCTGGAACAGGTTGCCGTAGCGGCTGGCCACAGCCTCTTTACCCTTGATTTGGATAGCAGCGGCTTCTCCACCCAGTTTTTCGATTTCGTGGTGGTCGAGACCTTGGATGGCCTGTTTACCCAGACGCTCGATACTCTCTTTGAAGTCGAGGTATACGGCATACCCCGAGGGGCTTACACCGTAGCCGGCGTCGCAACGCTCTTTGGCGGCACGCGAAGCCACGTCGCGGGGCACGAGGTTACCGAATGCCGGGTAACGACGCTCCAGATAGTAGTCGCGGTCTTCTTCCTTGATATCGGTCGGTTTCAGTTTGCCGGCGCGGATGGCAGCGGCATCCTCTTTTTTCTTGGGAACCCAGATGCGGCCGTCGTTACGCAGCGACTCCGACATCAGCGTCAGTTTCGACTGGAATTCACCGTGTACGGGGATACAGGTGGGGTGAATCTGCGCATAGGCCGGGTTGGCAAAGTAGGCACCTTTGTGGTAGCATTGTACGGCAACCGAGCCGTTCGATGCCATGGCGTTGGTCGAAAGGAAGTATACGTTACCGTATCCACCGGTAGCGATAACTACGGCGTGAGCGGCAAAGCGCTCGATGTCGCCGGTTACCAGGTTACGGGCAATGATACCGCGGGCACGGCCGTCGATGATGACGAGGTCGAGCATCTCGTAGCGGGTATACTGTTTTACCGTACCTTTCTTTACCTGGCGGTTGAGCGATGCGTATGCACCCAGCAGCAGCTGTTGTCCCGTTTGACCCTTGGCATAGAAAGTACGCGATACCTGGGCACCACCGAACGAACGGTTGGCCAACTGGCCGCCGTATTCGCGGGCGAAAGGTACGCCTTGAGCCACGCATTGGTCGATGATGTTGTTCGACACTTCGGCCAGACGGTATACGTTGGCTTCGCGGGCACGGTAGTCACCACCCTTGATCGTATCGTAGAAGAGGCGGTATACCGAGTCGCCGTCGTTCTGATAGTTTTTAGCAGCATTGATACCGCCTTGTGCGGCGATAGAGTGAGCGCGGCGGGGCGAATCCTGAATACAGAAGTTCAGCACGTTGAATCCCAGCTCGCCCAGCGTAGCGGCAGCCGAACCGCCGGCAAGACCCGTACCAACGACGATGATGTCGAGACGACGTTTATTGGCCGGGTTCACCAATTTTTGGTGTGCTTTATAATTGGTCCACTTTTCAGCCAAGGGGCCTTCGGGTATTTTAGAATCTATTGTAGCCATAACAATTTTTTTTCTGTGAAATGAATAGGTTGGTTTATTAAAGGGTGCAAGTTCCGCAGCCGGTCAGGCTCATGATGTAGAACGAGATGGCAACGGCAACAAAGCCCAAGCAGATAATGGTAGTGAAAATGTTGGAGATACATTTCCAACGGTTGAACCATACGTGGTTGTTGATACCCAGCGTTTGGATGGCGCTCCAGAATCCGTGGGTGAGGTGGAACCACAAAGCTACGAACCAGATGAGGTAAATAACTACATAAACCGGGCAGCTGAAGGTTTCGCGAATCAGGGCGATACCGTCGTGAGGATTGACTTCGGGCAGGTGACCGATAACCTCGTTGAGCTGCATCTTGTACCAGAAGTTGAAGAGGTGCAAAGCCAGACCCAGTACCACGATGATACCCAGTACCAGCATGTTTTGCGAAGCCCACTCTACGCTTTTCGGACGTACGTTCACCAGATAGCGGTCGTTACCGCGGGCTCTCCGGTTTTGAATCGTCAGCCAGAAGGCATAGATGATGTGAATCACGGCTCCGGCGGCGATAATGACCGTACCAATCAGGGCATACCAGTTAGCTCCCAGGAATTGGCATACGGCATTGTAGCCGGCAGGGCTGATTAACGCCACTAAGTTCATACACATGTGAAACGTTAAAAATAGGACGAGAAAGAGTCCTGTCACACTCATGACTACTTTTCGTCCTATGGACGAGTTACTTAACCACATAGGATTTGAATTTAAGTTATTATTTGTTGTAAATAAAGATTATGCAACCTTGCACCATGCAAAAGTAACTGAAGTATGCGGAATATACAAGATAATAAGGAAATATTTCTTTAATGTATAGTCCTTTGGCTTCACTCTTTTTAAATGATAAAGAACGTAAAACTTCCCGTTTTTATCGAAATATCTCTATCTTTGCCTCGCTATCAATTTATAACGTATATGAAAAATAGAAATCTTTTCTTTCTGGTGGCTGCTGCTGCCGCAACGGTTGTTTCCTGCAACTCCAATCCTTCGTCGTATACCATCGACGGAACAGTGGCCGACTCTACCCTGAACGGCGACATGGTTTACCTGACCGATATGGCTTCGCGCGATGTGCTCGACAGCGCGGTGATTGCCGATAACAAGTTCCAGTTCAAGGGCAAGGCCGATACCGCTTTCGTGGGTATGTTGCAAGTACCCTCTTTTTACCGCATGGGATTTATCGTCGAGAACGGTCACATTGCCGTAGAGTTGGGCGAAACCGACAAGGTATCGGGTACTCCGCTCAACGACGAGTTTGCCTCGTTTATGAACGACATCGATTCGTTGAACCAAATCTTCATAGCCAAACAACAAGAGATCATAGCAAAAGGTTTGTCCGACGAAGAGGCTTCGGCCGAGTGGGACAAAGTGCAACTTACCTTCATCATGCCCGAGATAGACAAACTCTTCTCGCACTACTTCGACCGTAACAACAACAACGCCGTGGGTGCATGGACCCTCTTCAACTGGGATCTTTCGCCCGAGCGTCTCGACTCGGTCATCAACCTGGCCGGCGAAACCCTCAAGGCCGATCCTCTGGTAAAGGTGATGAACCAACGTCTCGAAATCTGGAAAAAGACAGCCGAGGGTCAGATGTTTACCGACTTCACCATCGAGCAACCCGACGGCACGAAGGCTTCGCTCTCTGACTATGTGGGCAAGGGCAAGTATGTGCTGGTCGACTTCTGGGCTTCGTGGTGCGGTCCCTGCCGGGGCGAGATTCCCAACATCAAGGAGCTCTACGACAAGTATCACGCCAAAGGTCTCGATGTGCTGGGTGTAGCCGTATGGGATAAACCCGAAGATACGCAGGCTGCCATCAAGGAGCTGGGTATCGTTTGGCCGCAAATCATCAACGCTCAACAGATACCGACCGAACTCTACGGCATTCAGGGTATTCCCCATATCATCTTGTTTGCCCCCGACGGTACCATTGCTGCTCGCGACCTGCGCGACGAAGCCATGAAAGAGAAAGTCGCCGAGGTGATGAAGAATGTGAAATAAAACAATAGTAAATAATCGACAAAAGAAACCGTAGATAGAGCTCGCTTGAGAGACTGCAGGTAGTGCTTTATCGTCAAAACTTGGGAGCGACCCACATGGGCCGCTCCTTTTTTTGTAGTATATATTTCATTTCTTTTTCTTTTTAGTTTCTTTTATATTTCAAATAGAAAAATATAGAAATTATAGAGAAACTAAACGAAATCTTTTGTGCATAAATAAAAAAATTATTATACTTGCAAAAAATAATTATTTCATTTCTTATCACCTTTTAAAAAGTGCTATTATGAAAAACAAACTACTCTTGATGAGTTGCGCATGTTGTTTGTTCTCGAGCGCAGCTTTTGCCGAAACTTTTTTGGTGACCAAGACCTCGGGCGATGCCAGCGAAGAGGGCTCGCTTCCTTATGTGGTGGCCAATGCTCCGGGAGGATCGGAGATAGAATTTTCTATCGGCGACGAAACTACGGTGACTATTCCGGCCACGATACAGATTGACAAGAATCTGACTATCGATGCCCAGGGCAAAACCATCTCGGTGGCCGAGCCGGGGGTATCGAACTACCGTATTTTCAAAATAGGCCTCTATGCGCCGGCCGAAGATGCCGAACTGGTTTCGCTCACGCTCAAGAACTGTACGCTCTATGGCGGTGACGGCACGGCCCTGATTGACGACGAAACAACCATGGCCTCGTGGTCGGCAACGATTCTCGTGGGTAAGAACGGTTCGTTCACCGGCGAAAACCTGCTCTTCGACAAGGCTCGGAACGGTTATGCACCCGGTATCATGGCTTGCGGCGACATTACCCTCACCAACTGTACATTCCAAAATCTCTCGGCCACGAAAGTAGGCGGTGCCGTGTATACCAACAGTGGCGTGATTGCCCGTTTCACCGACTGTACCTTTACCGACAACGCCAGTACCACCCACGGTGGTGCCGTAGGTTGCTCGGGCAGTACAAACTATTTTACAGGCTGTACCTTTACCGGCAATGAGGCTTCCGGTTCGTCAGCCGATGGCGGTGCCATATTTTTGCAAAATGCCGGAGCTTCGGCCGAAATCGATAACTGTACATTTACGACCAATAGTGCAGGTCATTACGGCGGAGCCGTGGTGCAAAAAAACAATGTGACCGACGGTGTTTTGAAAATTACCAATTCTACATTCAACGACAATACGGCCAACGGTGGCGGTGCCTTGTTGACATGGATGGGCAATATAACGGTAGAAAACTGCTCGTTCGAGGGTAATAGCTCTACGGGAACCTCGGGTGGTGCCTGGTATGCATCATTCAAGACGGAGGTAAACTACAATATCTCGGGCTGCTATTTCGGCGAGAATACATCGGCTGCACACGGTGGCGCCATTCTCTCGACCTCCGATGCCGCAACCATTACCAACTGTACATTCTATAAGAATAAAATCACAGGCAAGTCCAGCGGTGGCGGTGCTCTCGCTTTCCAAGGCAATGCCAGCATCTACAACTGTACACTTGTAGGTAACGAGAGTGTACACGAGACCTATGGAGCAGGTATTCACATTGCTTCGAGTGCCATTGTTAATCTGTATAATACTATTGTTGTAGGTAGTGTGGGCGGCCCCGACATCTATACCCACGACAAATGTACGTTGGCCGGTTCGAACAACATCTATGGAACCGCGTTGGTAGGTACGACAGAGGTTACCGTCGATGGGTTTGTAGACAACACGGTATATACCGACCAGACCCTGTTTGCCGATGCCGAACCCGTTCCGGCTCTCAACGAGGGAACTACCAAAACGATAGCCATCTCGCCCGAGGGTATTGCTGCCGGTGCCGGTATCGTGGTAGAGGGTGTTCCCACGGTCGATCAGCGCGGTAAAGCCCGTTCGGAAACGGCTCCTTCAATCGGCGCCTATGAGGTAGAGAAAGCCACTTCGATCGAGCGGGTAGCTGTTGAAAAACTCTTCTGGCCCAACCCGGCACAAGATTATATCACGCTGGCCGACGGTGTGTCTGAGGTAGCTGTCTACGATTTGCGTGGTGCTTTGGTGCTTGCAGCCGAGGCTCCCGTACAGACCCTTTCGGTCGACGGGCTCGATGCAGGTGTCTATCTGCTGCAAGTGACAGTGGGCGGTAAGGTATATAACCATCGACTGCTTGTCAAATAAATCATAACATTTTCAACTTGTGCGAGAGTGGGGACTTGTGATGAGTTCCCGCTCTTGTTGTGTGTATACTTGCAGACACGAAGCTCTTGGGGGAAAGCCACGAATGGCTCTACCGACTTTTAGGGTTGGCATTTCGAAGGCTTGTCCGGCCGGGACCATGGGGAGACTGGTCTCCTGTGTCAGTCAGAGTTGCGCACGCTGCGCTCATCCCATGTAATGTACTTTTGCGTCATTTTGCCTTTGTTGCCGATAATTATTTTCTGCTGGCTGATGACCTCCTGGGGCCATCCGTCGGGGAAATATTTTATGTGCAGAAATTCTTTGCTTACGGCATCTTCGGTCACTTGCTCGTCAAATCCGGTATCCATATCTTCCTTCACGGTAGTAGCGTCCTCTTTGTCCATAAGCATATCGACGAACCCACCAAGCAGTTGCTTGATATCTTTCCTGGGTATGTAATTGTTGATTTCGATGATTATATCATATTCATAACTTTCGGGGTCGATGGTTGCCGACAGGTAAGTATCCGATTCGTACTTGGTATCGGTGGCCTCTTCGTGCAGGGTGGTCTCTTTCAGGGGAAACTGGTATCCATGGTATTGGAAAAGCATTTCCAACTCTTCTGTATAGCTTTGTACCAGCTTGCTGGGGTCTATGTTTCTGAATAGCTCGTCGGCTTTTATGCCGGTTGAATTCAGTTTGTCCATCCATGAAGATTCTTGGATGATTCCGTCGAATACACGCTTGGCCTGTTTCTCCACCTCTTCCAGGTTGTCATATTGGATAATCTTTCCTAACTCGTCTGTTCTGAACCGTATGGTTGTACCCGCAATTTCGTCTTGAAGTCGTTGGACGGTTTCCTGCATGAAGTTCTGCATTTCGGATTCGGCATCCGTGTCTGTGCTGAATTTCAGAAACTTGTATTCCATCTGATACCCCTCTTTTGTAGAGTCGGTAACCGTTATCATCACTTTGGTGTTGGCTCCAAGGGTCTTGACCGTGTCGGTCCCTTCAAATTTCCAGGAGCCTTCGCTTATCCAGTAGGTCATGGTATCGCGTTCGTTGAACCAGGCGACGATTGGCAGGGCTGAATCTTCCTCTTCTGTGGTAGCCGCCTTGGCCTGGTTGCAATAGGGCAGAGCTGTGAACGAGGCGAATAGTATCAGGCAGATTGCCCATAGCCGTGTGGAGTATAAATTTGGCAATCCGATGCGGTTCTGCGTGGCAGACCGTTGAGGGGTCTTTGCAGGGACTGACTCTTGTAAGTTGTGTTTTTTCATGGTCTTGTTTTTTATATGGTTATTTTTGTTTGGATGGCCCATGGAGGCCGGGGGCTGTTTTTATTTTATATTCATCTGTGTCTGAAGGGGGAGGATGCTTGTTTCACAAAGATAATGTAAAGCGGACAGGAAAACAACTGTTAGTCTGGCTTTTTCAGGAAGTGGGGACAGAATGGAGGAATACCTCTGTATAAACGCAAAAACGAGCAGCGGCGTACCGTTGCTCGTTCTTGTGTTGGCTTACCAGGATTCGAACCTAGACAAACAGAACCAAAACCTGTTGTGCTGCCATTACACCATAAGCCAAACTTCTATGCTTTGAGGTCTAACCCTCAAAAGCGAGGCAAAGATAATGTGTTTTTACGGCTTTGCCAAATTTTAGTCGAATTATTTTGCGATAAGCAGGTAATAATTCTTTTTACCCCGTTGTACGATGATGTATTTGTCGTTGAGCAGATAGCTGCCGTCGATTTTCGTATCGGGGGCTGCGAGTTTCTCTTTGTTGATGGAGACGCCACCACCCTGAGTGAGTTTCCGCATTTCGCCTTTCGAGGGGAATACGGCAGCCATTTCGGTGGTCAGTTCGATAGCGGGTACCCCGCCGAGGATAGCGTCGCGCGACACTTCGAACTGGGGCACACCCTCGAATACGGCGAGCAGCGTGGCTTCGTCGAGTTTGTGCAGTTGCTCCGAGGTGGAGTTCCCGAAGAGGATGTTCGAGGCCTCGACAGCAGCGTCGTAGTCGGCTTGCGAGTGTACCATGACGGTAACCTCGCGGGCCAGCCGTTTCTGCAGGGCGCGCAGGTGGGGAGCCTGGTCGTGCTCGGCGATGAGGGCTTCGATCTCTTCGCGCGAAATCGAGGTAAATATCTTGATGTAGCGTTTGGCATCTTCGTCGCTCACGTTCAGCCAGAACTGGTAGAACTTGTAGGGCGAGGTGTAGCGGGCATCGAGCCATACGTTGCCCGACTCGGTCTTGCCGAATTTCGTACCGTCGGCCTTGGTTACCAGCGGGCAGGTGAGGGCAAATACCTCGCCGCCGTTGGTGCGGCGTATCAGTTCGGCACCGGTGGTGATGTTGCCCCATTGGTCCGAACCGCCCAGTTGCAGCTTGCAGTTCTTGGTTTCGTAGAGGTGCAGGAAGTCGTAGCCTTGCAGCAGTTGGTAGGTGAACTCGGTGAACGAAAGTCCGTCGCGAGCCTCGCCGTTGAGTCGTTTTTGAACCGAGTCTTTCGCCATCATGTAGTTGACCGTGATGTGCTTACCTACGGTGCGGGCGAAGTCGAGGAACGAGAAGTCCTTCATCCAGTCGTAGTTGTTTACCAGTTCTGCGTGGTTGGGAGCATCCGACTCGAAGTCGAGGAACTTGCTCAACTGCTTTTTGATACACTCCTGGTTGTGGCGCAGGGTCTCTTCGTCGAGCAGGTTGCGCTCTTGCGATTTGCCCGAGGGGTCGCCAATCATACCGGTAGCACCCCCGACCAAGGCCAGCGGTTTGTGGCCGCAGCGTTGGAAATGTCGCAGCATCATCACGCCGCACAAGTGGCCTATGTGGAGCGAATCGGCCGTGGGGTCGAAACCCAAGTAGGCGGTAACCATTTCCTTTTCAAGGAGTTCTTCTGTACCCGGCATCATGGTGTGTACCATTCCGCGCCATTTTAGTTCTTCTACAAAATTCATCGAATGAAAACTTTATTAAATGTTTGGTCGTTGTTTCTCGCAGGGTGATAGGGGGCGGCAGGTTGTGCAGACTTACCGAATTCCTTCGTTTCTGCGGTAGCTGCAAAATTACGACTCTTTATCGAAATAAACAATTTTAATTTCGAAATAACAAAAAATAAGAACCATCTCTGTTTTTTTTCGTTAATCTCGTGTATTTAAATTATTTTTGTGCAAACCTATTTTCTTCAGATACACTGTTATGGGTATAAACAAGACCGATCTCAAATGGTTTGCCATTCGGGTGACTTATAGCCGGGAGATGGCATTGAAAGGTTATCTCGACCAGTATGGGATAGAGTCGTTTATCCCCATGCACTACAAGGAGTTTATCAAGGGCGAGCGCAAGGTGCGCAAGCTGGTTCCCGTCATTCACAATTTGGTTTTCGTGCGGTTGAATCGCGAGAAGATGGACGAAATCAAGAAGGAGATTTCGCTCAAGGTTCCTTTGCGCTATATCATGGATCGCGAGAAGCACGAGCCTCTGGTGGTGCCCGACCGGCAGATGTCCAGCTTTATAGCCGTGGCAGGAGCCTATGACGAGCAGGTGGTTTATCTCGATTCTCAGGTTGTCTCGTTGCGCGAGGGCGATCGGGTGCGTATTACCGGCGGTGTCTTTGCCGGGGTCGAGGGGGTGTTCCTGCGGGTCAAGGGCGACCGGCGGGTAGTAGTTTCGATCGAGGGGGTTATGGCCGTGGCTACGGCATTTGTTCACCCTTCGTTGATCGAACGTATTCCATAATGTTTTCGGGTTGAGACGATTGTCGGGCCGGTTGCTCCAACGGGAAGATGCGGGCAATGTTGCCGGCCAGAGCCTTGTGTAGCCGTCGGGGCGACTGGTTGCGTATGTGGGCTGCTTTCCGATACAGTTTGTCGATGGTCATGTTGCCTTCGTCGGTCTCGAGGAAGAGTCGGTCGAGGGGTACCGATTTCAGGGTTTCGTGATTGTAATACTCGCCGAACGAGAGGAATAGTCCCTCGCGGAGGAGCTGTGCCGCCGTTTCGGGCTTGCCTCTGAAGCCGTGGATAATCCACGGTTGTGCGGGGCGTTTGGCTTTGTGTATGCGGATGATGTCGTCGTAGGACTTCACGGCGTGAATGACCAGCGGCTTGTGCCACTGCTCCGAGAGACGTATCTGTTTCTCAAAATAGATAAGCTGCTCTTCGTAGTTGACGCCTCCTTTGAGTTTGTCGAGCCCTGTTTCGCCTACGGCCACCACCTGTTCGTGTTGTACGGCGGCTTCGAGCCGGGCAATCGACTCTTTCGAGGTATCCGACAGGCTCCAGGGGTGCAGCCCTACCGAATAGTATTTGCCCGGTTGGGGACGAAACTCCTCGGGAGTGGTGCTGATGATGGCCCCGTAACGGTCGTGATGGGTGTGGATGTCGGTCGGAAACTTGGGGGGAACCGGATCGTAGCCGCTGCCTCCCCAGGGATGGCAGCTCAACAGCCGACGGGTGGCCAGCCACAAGCCTTTGAAGGGGCCGTGTATCTGTATGGCGTCGATGGCATACTGCGAGCAGGTGGGCACATAGCGGCACGAGGGCGGCAGCATGGGCGATATGGCCGCCTTGTAGAAGCGGATGGGCCATATGAGCAGGGTCGACAGCAACTTTTTCATGGCTCTACGGCGGGAGGGGTGGGTTGCTGTTCGCTTTTCTGCACCAGGCGCTGCAGAGCCTCGATCATCTTGCGTTCGATGGTGTGGAAATCGTTCAGGTCCTTGTCGAGGTAGAGAAAAGCTACGTGCATCGATTGGTGGCGTTGCAACAAAGGTTCGGTCAGAATCTCCTTGTGCAGTCGATAGGCTTCGCGGATGCGTCGGCGCAGATAGACCCGCTTGACGGCCCGTTTGAACTTGCGCTTGGGTATGTTGACAAAGAATTGCGGCGGAGCCGTGGAGTCATCGTCGATGCGGTAGACGACGCGCAACGGGTATACGATGAAGGCACTACCCTCGGCAAACAGGCGGTTGATAGCTGTTCGGCTGCATAGTTTTTCGCTTTTGGGCAGACTGTGTTCGTTCATCGTGTGTTTGAAAATAAAACCTCATAAGCGCCTCCTTTCGGTGAAAGACGATTATGAGGTTTGGTTCTTGTTGAAAAAGAGTTTATTTC
This sequence comes from Barnesiella sp. ET7, assembly GCF_024733785.1. Taxonomy (NCBI): domain Bacteria; kingdom Pseudomonadati; phylum Bacteroidota; class Bacteroidia; order Bacteroidales; family Barnesiellaceae; genus Barnesiella; species Barnesiella sp. ET7. Next base: position 161,825 of record NZ_JANRHM010000003.1, on the reverse strand, counting down.
TTTTTGCTTTGTTCTTTCAGGAAAAGGTCGAGAGCGGCGGTCATCGATGGTGCTCCGGGCGAGGGGGCTTCGACATCGAGCCGTAAGCCGGCATCGCGTACGGCTTGAGCCGTCGTGGGACCGAAGGTACCGATCTTGATGTCGCCCTGCTCGAATTCGGGGAAGTTCTTGAGCAGCGACTTGATGCCCGACGGGCTGAAAAAGATGAGCATATCGTAGTCAAACGGTTCGCCCTCTTCAAAATCGTTGCTCACGGTGCGGTACATGATGGCACGCGTGTAGTTGATTTTATGCTTTTCCAGCACCGAGGTTTGCTCTTTGTGTACATCCGATACCGGGAAGAGGTATTTCTCTCCCGCATGTTTCAGCAACGATGGAACCAGGTCGTCCAGTTTGCCCGAGTTGCCAAAGAATATCTTGCGCTTGCGATAGACAATGTATTTTTGCAGGTAAAGGGCTATGGCTTCGGTCGTGCAGAAGTATTTCATTGTTTCGGGTATCGTGACGCGCAACTCTTCGCACAAGCGGAAGAAGTGGTCGATGGCGGTACGGGCCGTGAAAATGACAGCGGTATATTCCGGAATGGAAATCTTCTGTTGTCTGAACTCTTTGGAGGTCAGGCCCTCTACTTTGATAAAGGGACGAAATACGATATTGACGCCATATCGCTTGGCAATATCGTAGTAAGGCGATTTTTCGGAACTCGGCTTAGGCTGAGAAACAAGAATTTTCTTAATTTTCAAAGCTGCTGTATTTTTAGTTCGACAAAATGATATATCAATATGCTTGATTTATATACCCAAAATAGGGGTGCGATTTCGAGGGCACAAAAGTACACAATAAAATAGAATAAATCTAATATATTGCGGTAAAAAATCTTAAACCCTTTATAAATAAATAAGATACGGGATGCCAGATAGATAACTCCTGCGACGACCAGCATCACCTTTCCCCATTGCGGAACAAATATCGACAAGAGTACCGGCACGGCGATGGGGATACTGATGATAGCATTGATCGAGATGAAACTCTCGACCCACTTGCGGGTGTGGGCCGTGTCGGAGAATACGAGTCCGAGTCCGCGATAGAGCCATTTTTGTAACGTATAGTAGACCCAGGCGATGAGGCTGCCGCAGCAGACACCCACCCCGATCGATATCGACAGGTCGGGTCGGGTGGAGGCCAGCAGTTGAAACAGACAGAACCCCTCCGATACGCAGGTCATGCCCAGCAGTACGGCTCGTAGCTGGGTCTCCCGCACGGTGGTGTCGTCGAAAAGGTTCTGGCGGTCTTTCACATTGAGCACGCTGTTGAATATCTCGCCCAGGAACTTGGTCCCTTTTTTGAAAGTGAAGGCAAAGAGCAGAAAAACTACTACAACAATGCTCACCAGCAACGAGTTGTTGGTGGGGGTATCGGGCATACGCTCGGCAGAAAACCCCTCGGGTATGGCAATGATGGTCTCTTGCAGGTCCTTGAGGGGGTCGCTCTCCTTGAGCGGAGTACTGCGCTCGAAGCCCCCGATGTATTGCGGCACGAACACTTCGGGCTGGCTCGCCGGCAGCCGGGTGCCGGTGGTATCGGCCGTGTGCAGGGTGTCGGCTACGATAGCGGAGTGAGGTGCAGCAGGGATAGGCATGGCGGTCGGGTGGTTAGATGGCAGCTATTTTGCGGATACTGGGGTCCCAGGCCGGAGCGTTTAAGATGTCGTCGATGGCCTCCTGAGGAGTCTGGGCCACTTGCCACAGGCGGGCGTGTTCGTGGCGCATGAAGTTCTCGTCGATAGCCTTGTTCAGCATCGCGATGAGGGGGTCGTAATATCCGTCGATATTAAGTATCACGATGGGGTTGAGGAAGAGCCCCAGTTGTTTCCATGTGATAATCTCGAAGAGCTCTTCCAACGTGCCGCAGCCGCCTGGCAGGGCAATGACGGCATCGGCCTCTTGGGCCATGCGCTCCTTGCGTTCGTGCATGTCGGCAGTTACTACGGTCTGGGTCAGACCCGGGTGGCACCACCCCTCGTCAATCATAAACTGGGGAATCACCCCCAGCACCTCGCCACCGTGGGCCAACACGCTGTCGGCCAGGGTGCTCATGAGTCCTTGGTTCCCGGCTCCGCATACGCATCGCATGCCTCGTTGGGCAAGGAGCCGCCCGATTTCGCGAGCCGCCTCGAAGTAGTCGGGGTTTATTTTGGAACTGGATGCGCAGTAGACGCACACCGATTTTATCTTTTTCATTGTCACCAGCTTGAATCGCACTGCAAAGGTAACGCTTTTTTTTGAAAGACGGCGTGTCTACAGCGGGCTACCTTACAGCCAATGGTGCTCGCGATACCACTTCACGCACTCGTTTACCCCGCGCTCGAGGCTGTATTGTGGTTCGAACCCCAGTTCGTTGCGGGCATCGCTGATGTCGCATATCCAGTTGCGTTGCTTCATGATGCGGAACTTGTCGCGGTTCAGCGTGCTGGTCTTGCCCAGGAGAGCGGCACCCTTTTCGGCAATGACCGAAACAATCCAGAGTCCGGCGATGGGAATCTTCACCGGTATCACCCAACGCTTGCCCAACGCCGCGGCTACGTACCGGCGGAATTGCGACGAGGTGTAGGCCCTCCCCTCGGAGAGGAAATAGCCTCGGCGCGTCACGCCCCGGTCGATGGCCTTGAAGATGGCCTGCACCAGATCCTTCACGTAGATGAAGGTGATGAGCTGCGGCTTGTATCCTACGATGAAGTCGAATCCGCACTTGATACTCTTCATCATCAGGTAGTAATCTTTTTCGTAGGGCCCGTATACTCCGGTGGGGCGCATCACCACGTAGGGGAAGCCCTTGAGCGATTGCAGGTGTCGCTCGGCCTTCAGCTTGCTCTGTCCGTAACGGGTATTGGGGTGGGGTGTGTCGGTGGGGCGTATGGGGGTGAAGCCTTTTTCGTCGCCCAACCCCCAGGCTCCCAGGCTGCTCATGAGGATAAACTGCTTGGGCACCATGTCGGTAGCGACGAGGGCCTCGGTGAAATTCTTGACAAACCCGTAGTTGATGCGGTCGAAGTCGTCGGGGTTCTTGCACTTGGTCACCCCCAGGTTGTGCACGATGTAGTCCCACTTGCCATATTCCCGTTTGTGCTCGCGCAACTGGTCGGCCAGTAGGTCGGGGTTACCGTAGTTGAAGTCGATGAAACGGATGGCCGGGTTCTTGAGGTGTTCGCGCGAAGTGGTCTTGCGCACCCCGGCCCAGGTTTCGTATCCCCGCGAGAGGGCCTCTTCGACGATGAATCCGCCGATGAATCCACCGGCGCCGGTAATCAGTATTCGGGTACTCATAATGCAATTTCGTTTGGCGGGTAAAAGTAATAAGAAACCGGCGAAGTAGGGCTGTCGAACTGCGATTTTGTGAAATATAGCCGATAAATTATTATAAAAAGTTTATAATGAGGGGAGATTAACAATCTTTCATTATCTTTGCCGGGTATATGAAAACAGATAGACACCTCTTGCTCCCTCGGTAAAATGGTTTCGGCCTTTCCCGGGGTTGTTTTCGTGTGTGGCGTTTGTCTGTAGAACTGCCTGAAAATAAAGACAAAAGTAGTATAATGAAACGGTACAAATTACTGAACAATGTGTTGGGATGGGTGGTCTTCGTCGTTGCGGCGATTACCTATATCCTGACTTTGGAGTCGACCGCCAGTTTTTGGGACTGCGGTGAATTTATAGCTTCGGGATATAAACTGGAAGTGGGTCACCCGCCGGGAAACCCCATCTTCATGTTGACGGCCCGCTTCTTTGCCAACTTTGCCTCTTCGCCCTCGGAGGTGGCCTACATGGTCAACCTCATGTCGGGATTGTTGAGTGCCGCCACCATCTTGCTGTTGTTCTGGACCATCACCCGCCTGGCACAGAAGGTTGTGCTGCGTGAAGGCGAGACTGTCGAGACCATGTCGATGGGTCAGATGATTGCCATCCTGGGTTGCGGCGTGGTAGGTGCTCTGGCCTATGCCTGGTCCGATACCTTCTGGTTCTCGGCCGTAGAGGGCGAGGTTTATGCCTACTCTTCTTTCTGCACGGCACTGGTATTCTGGCTGATTCTCAAATGGGAGAGCGTGGCCGACGAGCCGCACTCCAACCGCTACATCATACTCATCGCCTACATCATTGGCGTGTCGATTGCGGTGCACCTGCTCAACTTGCTGTGTATCCCCGCCATCGTGCTGGTCTATTACTACCGCAAGTTCAAGAATACCAACCTGAAGGGCTCCATCATTGCCCTGCTGCTCTCGTTTGTGCTCATCGTGCTGCTGCTCTACGGACTGGTTCCCGGTTTCGTCGAGGTGGCCAGTTGGGTCGAACTGCTCTTTGTCAATGTCTTCCACCTGCCTTTCAACAGCGGTGTGGTATTCTATTTCTTCCTGATTGTCGGGGTTATCGCCTGGGCCATCTACGAGACTTACGCCCAGCGTAGCGAGAAGTTGATGAAGATTTCGTTCTTCATCAGCATCGTGCTGGTAGGTATCCCCTTCATCGGCGACGGTTATGTGATTGGCATCATCCTCTCGCTGGCCCTGGCCTACTACCTCTTCTTCATGCGCAAGCGTCCGTCGGTAGTGACCATGAACACGATTCTGCTCTCGTTGTTCGTCATCTTCATCGGTTACTCGTCGTATGCCTTGATTATGATACGTTCGACGGCCAACACGCCCATGGATCAGAACTCGCCCGAAGACATCTTCAGCCTCTCGGGTTACCTCAACCGCGAGCAGTATGGCGACCGTCCGCTCTTCTACGGGCAGACCTTCCCCGCCGAGGTGTTGCGCGATGCCAACGGTACGGCCGTGTCGACCCAGGGGAAACCCATCTGGAAGAAGAAACTGAAATCGTCGCCCGACGATCCCGACCGCTACATCATCACCGGGCACGACGAACACTACAAATACGAACCCGAGTTGTGCATGCTCTTCCCCCGCATGTACAGCGACAAGGCCGAACATATATCGGCTTATAAGGAGTGGACCAACTTCAAGGGCCGCCCCGTACAGGTGAAGACTCCCGACGGTACCAAGACGGTGATGAAGCCCACCTTCGGCGAAAACCTCGCCTTCTTCCTCGACTACCAGCTCAACTACATGTACTGGCGTTATTTCATGTGGAACTTCGCCGGCCGTCAGAACGATATTCAGGGCCACGGCGAAGTGCAGAACGGTAACTGGATAAGCGGCTTCAACTTCATCGACAAGCACATTGCCGGCGACCAGACCAACCTGCCCGACGACCTGAAGAACAATGCCGGCCGCAACGTTTTCTACATGATGCCGTTGTTGCTCGGTCTCATCGGTCTCTTCTTCCAGGCCTTCTCGGGCAAGAAGGGTATCGAGAGCTTCTGGGTCACCTTCTTCCTCTTCTTCATGACGGGTATCGCCATTGTCATCTACCTCAACCAGACGCCTTACCAGCCGCGTGAGCGCGACTACGCCTATGCCGGTTCGTTCTACGCGTTTGCCATCTGGATCGGGTTGGGTGTCGCCGCCATCTGGCGTGGCCTCAACTACCTGGCCAAGACGACCGACGAGCAGCCCAAGTCGACGGCGACTGCCGTGGTGGCTTCGCTCCTGTGCTTGTGTGTGCCCTTGCAGATGGTGAGCCAGACGTGGGACGACCACGACCGTTCGGGCCGCTATGTCTGCCGCGACTTCGGTATGAACTACCTCTCGAGTGTCGACGAGAACGCCATTCTCTTCACCAACGGCGATAACGATACCTTCCCCTTGTGGTATGTACAGGAGGTCGAGGGCTATCGCACCGATGTGCGGGTGTGCAACCTCTCGTATCTGCAGACCGACTGGTACATCGACCAGATGAAGCGTCCGGCCTACGAATCGGCAGCACTGCCCATCTCGGCCGACGAGTCGAAGTATGCCTATGACGTGCGTTCCTACAACTACGTAATCAACCGTCTGGCCGACTCGATTACGGTACGCAACGCACTCGACTATCTCTATAGCGATGAGTCGTGGACCAAGGATGTGCCGGGATACGGTGCCCTCAACCACCTGCCCACCAACCAGCTCTATATACCGGTCGATGCTAATGCCGTGGTGGCTTCGGGTACGGTAGCTCCCGCATTGAAGGACAGCATCGTTTCGCGCATCGTGCCCGACTTCTCCAACAAGCGGGGATTCACCATGAGCGAAATCGCCTCGCTCGACATCATCAACACCAATGCCGAGCAGGGCTGGAAACGCCCCGTCTATTTTGCCGTGACGGTGGGTAACAGCTACTACCTGGGTCTCGAGGACTACTTCTCGCGTACCGGTCTGGCCTATCAGGTGGTACCTTTGAAAGGGGTCAACAACAACATCAATACCGACAAGATGTACGACAATATGGTCAACCGCTTCCGCTGGGGCGGTATCGACCAGGTGACGAAAGAGCATCCGCTCTATCTCGACGAGAACGTGCGCCGCATGTGCAATACCATCCGTATGATGTTTGCCGACCTGGTAGAGCAGCTTATCAAGGAGGGCAAGAACGAAAAGGCCCTGACGGCTCTGAACCTTATCATGGAGAAGATTCCGGGCTGGCAGGTAACTCACGACCTTACGTCGCTGTCGTTCGGTCAGTCCTACCTCGAACTGGGCGAAACGGCCAAGGGCGAGGCTCTGCTCAACGAGATTCTTGAAAACTCGGCCGGCTACCTCAACTGGTACAAAGACCTCACTCCGGGTCAGCTCCGCTCCATCCGCAACGATTACGAGAAGCATGTCTACATCGTTCATGCTATCAACGAGCTGAGTACAGCCTACGGACTTACCGATTTGCAAAACAAGATTGCATCGCGTTTTGCCGTTCGGGAGTAATCGAATATAATCCTTTACGGGAGAGTGTCGGGGAGCTTGTTTCGCCGATTCTCTCCCGATTTTTTTCGTTAGATATATCATTTATGTTTATAGAGCAACCCCCGTTTTTTTATCGGATGCTGTTCCCCGAGGCCATCTGGCGCATCCCGGGCGATCGGAAGACCGTCTACCTGACATTCGACGACGGCCCCATTCCCCAGGTTACGCCGTGGGTACTCGATGTCCTCGACTACTATTCGGTAAAGGCTACCTTCTTTTGTGTGGGCGACAATGTGGCCCGCAACCCCAACCTCTTCCAGGAGTTGAGGCACAGGGGGCACCAGGTGGGCAACCACACGATGAATCACATACAGGGCATGTCGACCCCGCCCGAGAAATATGTGCGCAACGTGCTCAATGCCCACGACCTGATTCAGAGCCAACTCTTCCGTCCGCCCCACGGACACATGCTCCCCGGGCAGGCCAACCTGTTGAAAAAGGATTTCAGCATCATCATGTGGGATGTGGTGACTCGCGATTATAGCAACAAGCTCACAGGCGAACAGGTGTTTGGCAACGTGAAGCGCTATGCCCGCAACGGCTCCATCATTGTGTTTCACGACTCGATCAAGGCCGAGCGCAACCTGCACTATGCCTTGCCCCGAACCATAAACTGGCTGCGCGAAAATGGATTCATCTTCCGCACCCTTTGAGTGGCGAGAGCAGATTCGTAGCGAAGCCCTTCGGTTGGGTTTCGATGCGTGTGGCTTCGCTCGGGTCGACGAGGTAGAGCCCCGGGCCCGCGAGGCTTATCGCCGTTGGCTGGACGAGGGCAGGCAGGCCCAGATGGACTATCTGGGCAACTACCTTGACTTGCGCGATCATCCGGCCCTTCTCTACCCGGGAGCCCGCACCATCGTATGCGTGGCGCTCAACTACTATCCGGCCCGTTTCCAGCCGCAGGAGCATCCTCAGTTTGCCTACTATGCCTATGGCCGCGATTACCACGAGGTGATGCGCGACAAGCTGCGGCAGCTCGCCGCTTTCGTGGCCCCTCTCTCGGGCGATGCCGGGCGGGTGTGTTGCGATACCGCCCCTGTGCGCGAACGCTATTGGGCCGTGCAGGCCGGTCTGGGATTTATCGGCAGGAATGCCCAGTTGATAATCCCCGGTAAGGGCTCTTACTTCTTTCTGGGCGAGTTGCTTACGACACTCGCCTTGCCCCCCGACAAACCCTTGTCCAACCGCTGCGGCGACTGCTTGCTCTGCCGGGAGCATTGCCCTGTGGGGGCGCTCGATGTGCCGGGGCAGGTCGATGCCCGCCGCTGCATTTCGTGCCAGACCATCGAGAACCGCGGCGAGATACCGCCCGCGGTGGCTGACCGGATGGGCAACCGGGTCTATGGCTGCGACACCTGCCAGCAGTGCTGTCCCTGGAATCGGGCGGCTACTCCTTCGACGCACCCCGAGTTCGCCCCCTCGGACGAACTGCTCGCTCTCGACGCCGCCCGTTTCGAGGCGTTGACTCCCGACGATTTCAACCGCATATTCCGCCATTCGGCCGTGCGCCGGGCCAAGTATGCGGGGCTCATGCGCAACTTTGCCGTGTGGAAGAAAAACCGTAAATCGTGACGAATCGGCACAAAACGATACCATCGTACCCCCTTCGCACCGATAGCCGGCTCTATCCTGTTCCCTTTTGAAATACATCCCTTGAGTGAGGGTAAAAAGAAACGATGGCCCCACACCGATGTGTGGAACCCTCGCTATGCGGTTCGAAAGATTTTGGCTTTCGAGTGAGATTACTTCAGCAAGCTGTCGGGGTCGAGGTTGTTGTGCTCGATGTCGAGGAAGTATTTGTAGGTACCCACTTTCAGCTCGGCCGTAGCGGCATCGTCGCATACGATGATGCTCTTGGGGTGCATTTGCAGAGCCGTGATGGTCCACATTTGCGAAACGCCGCCCTCTACGCCCTGTTGCAAGGCACGGGCCTTGTTGTGGCCGTTGACGATGATGAGTACGTTGCGGGCAGCCATGACGGTGCCTACACCCACGGTGAGCGCCGTTTTGGGCACGAGGTTGGTATCGCCGCCGAAGAAGCGCGAGTTGGCGATGATGGTGTCTTGTGTCAGGGTTTTCACACGTGTGCGCGAGGTAAGCGACGAACCCGGTTCGTTGAAGGCGATGTGGCCGTCGGGGCCTACGCCGCCCAGGAAGAGTTCGATACCGCCGTAGGAGGCGATTTTAGCCTCGTAGCGGGCACACTCCTCTTCGGGGTTGGCAGCGTTGCCGTTGAGGATATTGACGTTCTCGGGACGGATGTCGATGTGCGAGAAGAAGTTGCTCCACATGAAAGTGTGGTAGCTCTGCTCGTGATCTTCGGGCAGGTTGCAATATTCGTCCATGTTGAAGGTAACGACGTTGCGGAACGACACGATACCTTTCTTGTTCAACTCGATGAGGTGTTTGTACATGCCCAGCGGCGACGAGCCGGTGGGGAGGCCCAGTACGAAAGGCTTCTCTTCGGTAGGGTTGAATTTATTGATGCACGATGCCACATAGTTAGCGGCCCAACGCGAAACTGCATCATAGGTTGGTTCGATAATCAGTCTCATGATTTTATAGATTTTTATGGATTTTAGCTTTCCCCAAAAGTAATCATTTTTTGGCAAGTATCGACCGGCGGGTGAAAATTTTGTGTATTTTTCTAAAAATCGAATATACTTCCATCATTTTTCACCTTTTTTGTGTGGAAAAAATGTAAAGGAATCATTAAGTTTGTAACTCAAAAATACTATCGCGATGAAAACAAATCTTAGTTCTCAAATTAAACTGGACCGTATACCCAAACGGTATTACGATCCTGACGGTGAGTTGGAACTCGCGGCTCTGACGCGGGAAGAAAAGGTCTATACCAAAATCTTCGAAGGTTCCGACGAAGGTTCGGTATATGTGGCTCACGACATTGCCGAGTTGATTCAGAAATGCAAGGCCGAACATCGCCATTGCGTTCTCGCTTTGGGTTCGGGTGCAGCCACTCACTCGGTCTATGCCGAACTGGTGCGCATGTATCAGGCCGGAGAAATCAGCTTCTCGAATGTAATCGTGTTCAACATCGGTGAATACTATCCCTTGGCCGAAGGTGCTCCCGGTACCATGAGCCTCTTGAAAGAGCTTTTGCTCGACAAGGTGAATATCGACCCCGAGAATATCCACACGCCCAGCAAGATGGTTTCGAAAGAAGATCTCTTCGCATACTGCAAGAAATACGAGGAAGAGATCGAAGCCTGCGGCGGTATAGACCTGGCTCTGTGCGAAATCGGTGCCGTGGGTAATCTCGCCTTCAACGAACCAGGTTCGCAGCTCAACTCGTCGTGCCGTCTCATGTTGCTCGGTAGCGATGCCCGTCACGTGGCTTCGTCGCAATTCAATTCGAACGAGAATGTTCCCCGCTGTGCCATCACGCTGGGTATCTCGAACCTCATGTCGGCCCGTCGTATCATCTGCGTGGCCTGGGGTGAAAATCGCGCAAACATCGTGAAACGCACCATCGAGGGCGAAGTGACCGACCTCATTCCCTCTTCCTTCCTGCAGACCCATCGTCGTGCCAAAGTGGTGCTCGACCTTTCGGCTGCCGAGGCTTTGACGCGCATCAGCCGTCCGTGGCTCGTAACGTCGTGCGAATGGGACGAGAAACTCATCCGTCGGGCCATTGTTTGGCTCTGCAAGGTGACGGGTAAACCCATCTTGAAACTGACCGACAAAGACTACAACGACAACGGCTTGAGCGAACTCGTTGCCCTCTACGGTTCGGCCTACAACGTAAACATCCGCATCTTCAACTCGCTGCAACATACCATTACTGGTTGGCCCGGTGGTAAACCCAATGCCGACGACACTTTCCGTCCCGAGCGTGCTACTCCGTATCCCAAACGGGTTATCGTATTCAGCCCGCACCCCGACGACGATGTGATCTCGATGGGTGGTACCCTCAAACGTCTTGCCGTACAGAAACACGATGTACATGTGGCTTACGAGACTTCGGGCAACATTGCCGTAGGCGACGAAGATATGATGCGTTACATCATGCTTATCGACAACATCGCCAAGAAGTTCAAGTTCGATACCCCCGAGCTTCTGAAAGAGAGCAGCGAAATCCACAAATTCATCGAGCAGAAGAAAGACGGTGAGTCCGATACGCCCGATATTCGCTTTATCAAGACAATGATTCGTCGGGGCGAGGCTCGTACCGCCTGCAAATACATCGGCATCAAGCCCGAGAATGTTCACTTCCTGAACCTCCCCTTCTACGAGACGGGTACCATTAAGAAAGGCGATTTGACCGAAGCCGATATTCAGATTGTAAAAGACCTGATTGAGTCGGTTAAACCGCACCAGATTTTCGTAGCCGGCGACTTGGCCGACCCGCACGGAACTCACAAGGTTTGCCTCGATGCCGTTCTGGCCGCTATCGACGAAATCAAGGACGAAGAGTGGATGAAAGATTGCCGCATCTGGATGTATCGTGGTGCCTGGGCCGAATGGGAAATCGACCACATCGAAATGGCTGTGCCCCTGAGCCCCGAAGAGCTGCGTCAGAAACGTAACTCGATTCTCAAACACCAGTCGCAGATGGAGAGCGCTCCCTTCCTGGGCGATGACGAGCGTCTGTTCTGGCAACGTGCCGAGGATCGTAACAAAGCTACGGCCGACCTCTACGCCAGCCTCGGTCTGGCTTCGTACGAGGCCATCGAAGCCTTTGTAGAATATCATCCCATACGATAATCCGTAACCTGTATAGAGGGGCTGTATCGGCGTGATGCAGCCCCTTTTCTTTAAATAAGAAGAGACAACAAGAGGCAATACTTGTTTCGGGGACTGTCGCACAATGCCCCGGGGGGACTGTAAGAACCGGGGACCCTTCGTTTGCAAAGATCATACACACATACCTCATGTAAATATACCTATGAAACCACACCGAATTATCCTGATACGTCATGGCGAATGCTATGCCAATACCGACGAAAGCCAGTTTGCCACCGAACCCGACTACACGATAGAGCTGACTCCCCGAGGTCTCGAGCAGGCTCGTGAGGCAGGTGAAGCCCTGAAGGCGTTGGTTGGTGACGAACCGCTCTATTTCTATGTGTCGCCCTTCTGGCGCACCCGTTCTACCTTTGAGCAGGTGGCCCGGGCCTTTCCCCGTCGTCAGTTCGACTACAACGAGGAGCCCCGCCTCAGAGAGCAGGAGTGGGGCTACTTGCGCACCTATGCCGAGCTGAAGCGGTTGAAAGAGGAACGTCGCCGCTACGGCACGTTTTACTACCGGTTCCCGGGCGGCGAGGCCGGCACCGATGTCTACGACCGCATCAACGACCTGCTGGGGTCGCTGCATCGCGATTTCCGTAGCCCCGACTTCCCGCCCAACTGTGTACTCATCACCCACTCGCTGGCCATACGCCTCTTTGTGATGCGGTGGTTTCACCTCACGGTCGAGGAGTTTGAAGAGATGGCTTCGCCCCGGAACGGCGACCTGGTGATACTCGAATACGACGATGCCGCTCAGGAATACCGGCTGACGACTCCGCTCGCCCGGAATTCCGACACGGTGTTCCGTCGGCGGCCCATCCGGTTGCCCGACGAGTAATCGGAATCGGTGCGACGAAAAAGATCGTTTCCAGCTCTCGCGTTATAAACACAATACCCCCGAGGCGCGGGTGGCCTCGAGGGTATCGGTTATAATCGCATTCGACGGTTTAATTATACATATTCGGCCCAGTTGGTAAGAGCCATATCGCCCGATTTCAGGAACTCGTTGTGGAATCCGAAGGCGGCCTTCAGGTTGTGAGGCGTGTGGCCTTTGCCCAGTTTCAGGTAGTCCCACAACAGCTCTTTGTACATGGGGTGAACGCAGTTCTCGATGATGGTGTGAGCGCGTTGGATGGGCGATTTGCCGCGGAGGTCGGCTACACCCTGCTCGGTGATGAGCACCTGTACCGAGTGTTCGCTGTGGTCGAGGTGCGAAACCATGGGTACGATGGCGCTGATTTTGCCACCTTTGGCAATCGAGGGGCAGGTGAATATCGAGAGGTAGGCATTGCGGGTGAAGTCGGCCGAGCCGCCGATGCCGTTCATCATCTTGGTACCGGTTACGTGGGTCGAGTTCACGTTGCCGAAGATGTCGGCCTCGAGGGCGGTGTTCATGGTGATGAGGCCCAGTCGGCGTACGATTTCGGGGTGATTCGATATTTCGCCCGGTCGCATGATGATTTTGTCGTGGAAGAAGTCGATGTTGCTGAACACCTCGTCTTGTTTGCCGTCGCTTATCGTCATGGAGCAGCAGCTGGCAAATTTGCATTTACCCTCTTTCATCAGGTCGATAACGGCATCTTGTATCACCTCGGTATACATTTCGAAGGCGGGGATGTCGGGGTTGGAGCCCAGACTGCCCAGCACGGCGTTGGCGATGTTGCCTACACCCGATTGCAGCGGCAGGAATTGGGGCGGGATGAGGCCGGCTTTCAACTGGCTTACGAGGAAGTCGCACACGTTGTTTCCGATCTTCATGGTGGTCTCGTCGGCCGGGGTGAAGGGTTTCACGCCGTCGAGCTTGTCGCTTTCGACGATGCCCACGATTTTCTTCGGGTCTACTTTAATGATAGGAGCACCGATACGGTCGCTGGGTTTGTAGATGGGAATCTCGCGACGGTAGGGCGGGTCGAGCGGTTGGTAAATGTCGTGCATGCCCCGCAGCTCTTTGGGGTCGTGGTGGTTCAGTTCGATGATGATTTTATCGGCCAGCGCGCAGAAGGTGGGAGTAGCACCCACACCGTTGCCCAGCAGGATTTCTCCGTTGGGGGTTACCTCGGTAGCTTCGACGATGGCCACGTTTACCTTGCCCAGAAATCCGTAACGCAGGTTTTGCGCCAGGTGCGAGAGGTGCATGTCGAAGTAGGCAATCTCGTTGGAGTTGACGGCTGCACGGGTATCTTTGTGCGACTGGTAGGGTGTACGGCTTCTGATGGCTTTTGCACGGGTGAGGGCGCCGTCTACGTAGTCGCTGGTCGAGGCACCGGTGTAGACGCCAATCTGGAAGGGGCGTCCGGCTGCATGTTCGGCCTCGGCCCGTTGGGCGATGGCGACAGGGACTACTTTGGGGGTACCTGCTGCAGTAAAGCCACTAAATCCTACATTATCGTTGTGGTGAACGAATTGAGCCGCTTCTTCGGCGGTAATAAAATTAAATGCCATATCTATGATATTTTGTTGTTTTTGAGATATTTCAAGGTTAAGGTGTTTCTCGGTTTCAGTATTTTCTATTCAGTATTTCTGCAGCGATGACCGCTTTTCGCCAATCTATATCGCTTATATCTATTGATTCAGTCTCTGCTTCGGATTCCTGTACCGGTACGGTTTGTGTCACGGGTCGGGCAGATGTTTGCGGACGGGCGAGCGCCGATTTTCCCTCCTCCTCGGGTGTCAGTATCGTTGCTGCCGGTTCGGGTTTTGGGACGGTCGCAGCCGGCTGTTCTGCAGGTCGAGGCTGTGGTCGCCATTCGGTTTGAGGTTCTCTTCGCTCCAGGGGCTGCACCTGAGGGCGGCGAGACGGTTGCGGCTGCGCTCTTCGGGGAGCTCGGGGGATATATTCATCGGCCTCGTGAGCCTTTCGCTCCTCCTCTTCGTGAGCTCGGCGCAGCTCTGCGAAAATTTCGTCCAGGGTAAGTGGTGTGGAAGCATCTCGACTCTCTTCCTGCTCTTCTCGCTGAGGGGCCTGAGTGGAGGCTTCGGGAAAGATGGTTCGACCAGGTTGTCTTCCCGGTTGATTTTTAGAGCTTTGTTGCTTTTTGGAACCAACGGAATTGATGGCAAGAATGACCAACCCGATGATTATAGCGACGATTATCTCTGAAAAATCCATCTCTTTTTACTATTTTTGTCCTCAAATATAGAGTTTTATTGAGAATCTTCCAAATTTTGGAGCTCTATAAAATAACTAAGAGCTGTTTCTCAACAACTCTTAGCCGATTTAACCTAAACCTTAACTATGAAAAAATTTCATGTAATGTGATTGCAAAGAAAATAATTATTTTTTAAAAAACAAATTTTAGAAAGGAAAATATTACTTTTTTGTCGATTTTGTTGATAAATTAAAATTAAATGAAGAATAAAACGGATAGAATGAAAAATATGGAAGCGACTGAAACCCCCGTTGGGCAGCCGGTTGCAGAGAAGAAACTCTTTATCGAAACTTATGGTTGCCAGATGAATGTGGCCGACAGCGAGGTGGTGGCTTCGATCATGCAGATGGCTGGTTACACCTTGTGCGATAATATCGAGGATGCCGATGCCATTTTCGTCAATACCTGCTCCATTCGCGACAATGCCGAGCAGAAGGTGCTCTCGCGTCTGGCCTACTTCCAGTCGTTGCGCAAGCATCACAAGCATTTGGTGGTAGGGGTGTTGGGCTGCATGGCCGAGCGGGTGCGCGAGCAACTCATTGCCGAGAACGGCGTCGATTTGGTGGCTGGTCCCGATTCGTACCTCGACTTGCCCAATCTGGTAGGGGCTGCCGAGCATGGCGAGAAGGCGGTGAACGTAGAGCTCTCGACTACCGAGACCTATCGCGAGGTGATTCCCTCGCGCATCGGGTTGAACCGCATTTCGGGTTTTATCTCCATCATGCGGGGGTGCAATAATTTCTGCTCCTATTGTATTGTACCCTATACCCGCGGGCGGGAGCGCAGCCGTGAGCCCGAGAGCATTCTGGGCGAACTGGCCGACCTCAAGGCCAAGGGCTTCAAGGAGGTGACGCTGCTGGGGCAGAATGTCAACTCGTATCGCTACGAGCGGGCCGACGGCACGGTGGTCGATTTTCCCGCCCTGCTGGCTCTGGTGGCCCAGGCTGCCGGCGAGATGCGGGTACGCTTCACCACGTCGCACCCCAAGGACATGAGCGACGAGACCCTCCACGTCATCGCCGCCTGGCCCAACCTGTGCCACCACATACACCTGCCGGTACAGTCGGGCAGTAACCGCATTCTGAAACTGATGAACCGCAAGTATACCCGCGAATGGTATCTCGACCGCATTGCCGCCATCCGTCGCATCTTGCCCGATTGCGGCATCACGACCGACATGTTCAGCGGCTTCCACTCCGAAACCGAAGAGGATTTCGAAGAGACCCTCTCGCTCATGCGCGAGGTAGGATTCGACTCGTCGTTCCTCTTCAAATACTCCGAGCGTCCCGGTACGTATGCCTCGAAGCATCTGCCCGACGATGTACCCGAGGAGGTGAAGATTGCCCGCCTGCAACGCATGATCGACTTGCAGAACGAGCTCTCGCTCGAGAGCAACCGCCGCGACATCGGCCACGAGTTCGAAGTGCTGGTCGAGGGTTTCTCGAAGCGTTCGCGCGAACAGCTCTTCGGCCGCACCTCGCAAAACAAGGTGGTGGTCTTCGACAAGGGCAACCACCGTATCGGCCAGTTGGTACGGGTACGGGTGACCGACGCCTCGTCGGCTACCCTGCTGGGCGAAGCGTTGGACTAAACACCCGAGTGTCTTATGGAAAAAGTGGTTAAAGATAAACTGTGGACACCCAGCTTCTGTGTGGTGGTGGCCGGGAACTTCCTGCTCTTTTTTGCCTTCTACCTGCTGTTGCCGGTATTGCCCATGTATTTGAGCGAGGCCTTTGCCGCCAGCCGTTCCACGGCCGGTTTCATACTCTCGTCTTATACCATCACTGCCCTGATGATACGCCCCTTTGCCGGGTATATGGTCGACACCTTTCCCCGCAAGCCGCTGCTGCTCATCTGCTATTTTGTCTTTTTGCTCTTCTTCGGCGGCTATCTGCTGGCCGGCACGCTGCTCCTGTTTGCCATCATTCGGGCCGGGCACGGGGTAGCATTCGGTCTGCTCACCGTCTCGAACAGTACGGTGGCTATCGACGTGATGCCCTCGTCGCGACGGGGCGAAGGCATAGGCTACTACGGGGTGAGCAACAATCTGGCCATGGCTGTCGGGCCCACACTTTCACTTTATATACACGATGCTTATGCCAACTTCGACTATATCTTTTTGCTCTCGATGGTATCGGCTACTATCGGACTGATTGCCGTTTCGACCATCAAGATGCCCTACCGGCGCGACCCGGTACCCGAGAAGCCGCCCATCTCGCTCGACCGGTTTCTGCTGCTGAGGGGTATGCCCGAAGCGGTTACGCTCATCTTCTACTCGTTCAGCTACGGGGTGCTGTCGACCTATCTGGCTGTCTATGGCAAGGAGGAGCTGGGCATCGAGTCGGGGGCCGGGTTCTTCTTCATTCTGCTGGCTATCGGCCTTATCCTGTCGAGGCTCGCCTCGGGGCAATGGCTCAATCGCGGTTTCGTTACCCGCAACATCTTCGTGGGCATGTTGCTGTCGCTGCTCGGTTACCTCATCTTCGTAGGGGTGCGTAACGAGTGGGGTTATTACGGTGCGGCGGTGGTGCTGGGTTTGGGTTACGGCTGCATCTGTCCGGCTTATCAGACGATGTTTATCAATCTGGCTCCCAATAATCAGCGGGGTACAGCCAACTCGACCTACCTCACAGCCTGGGACTTGGGGGTAGGGCTGGGGGTCCTTATCGGCGGACAGATTGCCGACCTCACCAATTATGCTACGGTCTATGCTACCGCTTGTGTGCTCTGCACGATAGGGTACCTGCTCTTCCGGTTCAAGACGGCAGCCCATTTCGAAAAATATAAGTTGCGATAGAAAATATTAAAATATGTGAACAAAAAGAGCGATTTCGCCCAGATAGACTTTATTTTGCATAAAATTTGGGCTAATAATATCCTTTTGTTTTCTGGTTCGTTAAAAGAAAGGGGTAGGAACGTCGAAATAGGTGTCTAACAGAGGCGTAAAATCCTCACAGAACAAAAGGCTTGATTTGGTAAAAAAGAGAGATATGAACAACAAGGCTTCTTTCAGCAAACGGATTTCTTTTCTGAATGCTCGAATGACTTCGACATTAAGCGTGTCGCTGGTCCTTTTCATCTTGGGGATTATGGTCTTGATGGGCTTTTTGGCCAACAATCTCTCCCGTCATGTCAAGGAGAATATAGGCTTCTCGATTGTCCTCAACGAGTCGGCCGGCGAACAACAGGTGCACCAGTTGCAACGCATGCTCGAGCGGGCCGACTATGTGAAGGCTGCTCAGTACATCTCGAAAGAGGATGCCCTGAAGGAGGTGATGATCGAGTTGGGCGAAAATCCCGAAGATGTGTTGGGGGTCAATCCCTTGCAATCGTCGATCGAGGTCAAGCTCAAAGCCGACTATGCCAACACCGACAGTCTCTCGGTTATCGAGAAAGGTCTTCGCGACCAGGTAATCGTGAGCGACATCCTGTATCAGAAAGACCTCATTCAGTCGGTCAACGACAACATGAGCCGCATCGGCCTCATCTTGCTGGCGTTGGCTATTGTGCTGATGATTATATCGTTTGCCCTGATTAGCAATACCATCCGGTTGGGTGCCTACTCCAAGCGTTTCCTCATTCACACGATGAAGCTGGTAGGCGCTACCCCGGCCTTCATACGGCGGCCGTTCATCATCTCCAATGTCATCAACGGCATTGTGGCCTCGGTCATTGCCATGTTGCTCCTCTCGGGGTGTGTCTATTACCTCATGTCCGAGATGGAAAACTTCACGACACTTGTGTCGGTACCCATGATGCTGCTGGTATTCCTCACCGTGCTGGTGCTGGGTATTATCCTGTCGGCCGTCTCGGCCTATTGGGCCGTGAACCGTTATATCCGCATGGATAGAGACGACTTGTATTATGTGTGATAAAAAAACAGTATAACCATATGAAATCTCAAGAAAAGAAATCGGCACCGGTGCTTTCCGACACGGAGCAAAAGGCCTCGTTTGCTCTGGGAAAAGCCAATATAAAACTCATTGCCATATCGTTTGCCGTGATTGTAGTCGGCTTCCTGCTGATGCTGGGGCCCGGTACTACCCCCGAGGCATATAACCCCGACATTTTCAGTTTTCGTCGCATTGTGCTGGCCCCCGGCATAGCCTTCGTGGGGTTTGTCTTCATGGTTTATGCAATCATGCACAACTCTAAAAAGAGACAATAAGGCAGTTTGATATTTCTGTTTAAATTTTCAAGAAAGTGGATTTTTTAGAAACGATTATTATCGCCATTGTAGAGGGACTGACCGAGTTTTTACCCGTTTCCTCTACGGGGCACATGATTATTACACAGAGTGTTCTGGGTGTAGAAAGTACTCCCTTTGTAAGGGCATTTACGGTCATTATACAGTTCGGTGCTATCTTGTCGGTGGTATGTCTCTATTGGAAACGGTTTTTCCGGCTCAATCGCACTCCGCTCCCGGGCAATCCCTCGGCCTTGCGGCGTTTCCTGCACACCTACGATTTTTACTGGAAGTTGCTGGTGGCATTCATCCCCGCTGCCATATTCGGTTTGCTCTTGGGCGACTGGATTGATACCCTGCTCGAAAACGTGGTAGTCGTTGCCGTCATGCTGGTTATTGGCGGTATCTTCATGCTCTTCTGCGACCGGATATTCAACAAGGGCAGCGACAACACCGAGCTTACCGAGAAACGAGCATTTTACATAGGATTGTTCCAATGTATCGCCATGATACCGGGTGTATCGCGTTCGATGGCGACCATCGTGGGCGGTATGGCACAGAAACTTTCGCGCAAGGCGGCAGCCGAGTTCTCGTTCTTTCTGGCTGTTCCCACTATGTTTGCGGCAATGGCATACAAGATGCTGAAGCTGTTTTCAGAACCTGAAGGAGCCGATTTGATTATGAACAACATGGGTACTTTGTTGTTGGGCAACGTAGTTGCCTTTGTGGTAGCCTTGCTGGCCATCAAGTTTTTCATCGGTTTCGTTACCCGCTATGGATTCAAGGCCTTCGGGTGGTATCGTATAATAGTGGGTGGTGTGATTCTCGTCATGTTGTTGACGGGACATAACTTAACGATTATGTAATGTGTAATGGATTTTAACGAAGGCGAAATCATATATATCGACAAACCGCTGCATTGGACCTCGTTCGATGTCGTCAAGCGAATCCGTTTGCGAATCTTGCGCAGGCTCAAGCAGAAGAAACTGAAAGTGGGTCATGCCGGTACACTCGACCCCCTGGCTACGGGAGTGATGATTGTCTGCACCGGGCGGGCCACGAAACGCATCGAGGAGTTTCAGTATCATACCAAAGAGTATATCGCCACCTTGCAGTTGGGTGCGACTACCCCCTCGTTCGACCTGGAGACCGAAATCGATGCACACTACCCGCACGAGCACATCACCCGCGAGAGCGTAGAGCGAACATTACCGCGTTTTGTCGGTTCCATTATGCAGGTGCCTCCCTCCTATTCGGCTTGTAAGATCGATGGGCGCAGAGCCTACGACATGGCGCGCAAGGGGCAGGAGGTAGAACTTAAACCCAAGGAGCTGGTTATCGACGAAATCGAGCTGCTCTCCTGCGAATTGCCCCTTATCCAGATACGGGTCGTTTGCAGCAAAGGGACTTACATACGGGCTTTGGCCCGTGACATCGGGGTGGCCCTCGGCAGTGGTGCCCATCTGGTGGGGCTCGTGCGTACACGGGTGGGCGATGTGACGCTTGCCGACTGCCTCTCGGTCGACGAGGTGGCCCGGATGATTGACGAGGCCCCCCTGACGACCTCCGAAGAAGATAAAAACGAAGAAAGTAATAACGAACAAATATGAAACTGTCCCAATTCAAATTCAAATTGCCCGAAGCGCAAATCGCTCAATACCCGGCAAAAAACCGGGACGAGTCCCGGTTGATGGTCATCGACCGGAAAACGGGAAAGATTGAACACCGCATCTTCAAAGAGATTATCGACTATTTCGAAGAGAAAGATGTGTTTGTATTCAACGACACCAAAGTCTTTCCCGCCCGCCTCTATGGCAATAAAGAAAAGACCGGTGCCAAAATCGAGGTATTCCTTCTGCGTGAGCTCAACGAAGAGAATCGCCTGTGGGACGTTCTGGTAGAGCCGGCCCGCAAAATACGTATCGGCAACAAACTCTATTTCGGCGACGACGACTCGATGGTGGCCGAGGTAATCGACAATACCACCTCGCGCGGCCGTACGCTGCGATTTCTCTACGACGGCTCGCACGACGAGTTCAAAGAGGCCCTCTACAAACTGGGCGAGATGCCTTTGCCGGCCTATATCACCCGCCCGGTCGAGGAGCTCGATGCCGAGCGTTATCAAAATATCTTTGCTCGCCACGAAGGGGCCGTGGTTACTCCCGCTGCCGGGCTCCACTTCAGCCGTGAGCTGTTGAAGCGCATGGAGATCAAGGGCATCGACTACGGTTTCCTCACCCTTCACTCGGGTCTGGGTAACTTCCGTGAAATCGATGTCGAAGACCTCACCAAGCACAAAATGGACTCGGAGCAACTGATTGTAACTCCCGAGTTGGTCGAGCTCGTCAACCACGCCAAGGATGGCGGCCACAAGGTGTGCGCCGTGGGTACCTCGGTGATGCGGGGTATCGAGAGTGCGGTCAGCACCGGCGGCCACATGAAGACCTACGACGGCTGGACCAACAAGTTCATCTTCCCGCCCTACGACTTTACGGTAGCCACCAGTCTGGTGACCAACTTCCACATGCCGCTTTCGACCATGCTGATGATGGTAGCGGCATTCGGCGGATATGAAATTGTCCTCGAGGCCTACGATGCTGCCCTCAAGGAGGGGTATCGTTTCGGTGCCTATGGCGACGCCATGCTCATTCTGTAATTGGTAAGATATCAGGGACGCTCTTGTCCCGGAAGATACAGAGAACCTTGTTGCACCTTGGGGACAAACGGTGCGGCAAGGTTCTCTCTCTTATAGAGAGATTACTATCTCGCCTTTTTTATTATGTTGCTGGAATAGATAACAATTTGGTTGATTCGATTGGATATCCGATTGAACAATGGAATAGATGCCTTTTTTGCTGTTTTATAGCAGTATAGTTTCCATATGGGAGTTGGTATAGGCCTCTATTCGTTGCTGGTTTTAGGAAACTTTTTTCTATTCTGGTTTTCAAAAGTTTCCCGAAAAAGGAAACTTTTGTCTCGAAATTTGTTGTTTGGTTATCGCGAATTTGTGTAACTTTGTACCCGCATTCCGGTTCGGCCCCGTTGTACGATGGTGTCGATAAAAAGGGAATCGGGTGAGAATCCCGAGCAGTCCCGCTGCTGTAATTCCTGTGAAAGTCCCGTGACACGAGCCACTGACGAGAATCTGTTTCTGTAATGTCGGGAAGGCGTCATCGGGGCAGGGAAGAGCCAGAAGACCTGCCGGAGTGAGAGAGAAGCAAAAGGACGTTCGAGGAGACGTCCGCAGTATCCAACCCTAAACAACTTATCAACATGGATTATGCAGGCATTACCATTGCCAAGCGCGATGGTGCCCAAGAGAGTTTCTCGATTGCCAAAATCGAGCGGGCTATTGCCAAGGCCTATCGGGCCGATGGTATCGACGACGAAACTGCGGTGAAACAGATTGCCGGCGAGGTGGCCGCCGCCATCGACAAGAGCGAGATTTCGGTCGAGGAGATTCAAGATCTGGTCGAGCGCCATCTGATGCGGCGCAACCCTTCGGTGGCCAAGCGCTTCATCATCTATCGCGAGTGGCGCACCAAGGAGCGCGAGAAACGCACCTCGATGAAGCAGGTGATGGACGGCATCGTGGCTGTCGAGAAGAACGACGTGAACCTGAGCAACGCCAACATGTCGTCGCATACGCCGGCCGGGCAGATGATGACCTTCGCCTCGGAGGTGACCAAGGATTACGCCTATAAGTATCTGGTGGGGGTGCGCTACGGGCGGGCGCACCGCGAGGGCGACATTCACATCCACGACCTCGACTACTATCCCACCAAGACGACCACCTGCGTGCAGTACGACCTGGAGGATATTTTCAACCGCGGTTTCCATACCAAAAACGGAACCGTGCGCACGCCTCAGTCGATACAGAGCTACGCCACGCTGGCCACTATCGTGTTCCAGACCAACCAGAACGAGCAGCACGGCGGGCAGGCCATCCCGGCTTTCGACCACTTCATGGCACCGGGGGTGCTGAAGAGTTTCCGCAAACATCTCGAGACGGCCATCGACTTCATCTTGCGCCTGCATGGCGAGAGCGACCATCCGTCGCTGCGAGAGGCGATAGCCGACTCGGTCGCCTCGATAGCCGATACGGAGGTGCAACAGGCTGCACTGGCCGACCGCCTGCAGACTCTGGGCCTGACTCTCTCGGCCAATGAGTTGCGCACCGCCTGGACACAAAGCTACGAGACTACCCGCAAGGATACCCACCAAGCCATGGAGGGGTTGGTGCACAACCTCAACACCATGCACTCGCGGGGTGGCAACCAGGTGGTTTTCAGTTCGATAAACTACGGTACCGATACCTCGCCCGAGGGGCGCATGGTCATACGCGAGCTGCTCTCGGCTACAACCGAGGGGTTGGGCCACGGCGAGGTGCCGGTCTTCCCGATACAGATTTTCAAGGTGAAGAATGGGGTATCGTACAGCGACGAGGATTATGCTGCGGCGATGGCCGACTTCGAGGGGGCGATGGCGGGACGTATCCCATTCAAGGCGCCCAACTTCGACCTGCTGCTCGAGTCGTGCCGGACCACGGCCACTTCGCTCTTTCCCAATTTCGTATTTCTCGATACCGACTACAACCGGAACGAACTTTGGCGGGCCGACGACCCCGACCGCTTCCGCTACGAGGTGGCCACGATGGGTTGCCGTACCCGGGTGTTTGAAAACCTGCACGGTGCGAAGAGTTCGTGGGGGCGGGGCAACCTCTCCTTTACCTCGATGAATATGCCGCGCCTGGCCATCGAGGCGCGTCGCGAGGCCGAAGAGCTGCACCCCGACGGCGACAAGCACGCCATCCGCCGCGAGGCCCGTATCCTCTTTCTCGAGAAGGTGCGCACCACCGCCTCGATGATTGCCGAGCAGTTGCACGAGCGGTACGAGTATCAGCGCAAGGCTCTCGCCCGTCAGTTCCCTTTCATGATGGGTAACGACGTGTGGAAGGGTGGCGGACGGCTGAATCCCGACGATGAGGTGGGCGACGTAATCAATAGCGGTACGCTGGGCATCGGTTTTATCGGCGGCCACAATGCCATGTGTGCCATCTACGGCGAGGGGCATGCCCGCAACGAGGAGGCCTGGCAGACGCTCTACGATGCCGTGATGGTGATGAACAACGTGGTCGAGGAGTACAAGAGCCGCTATGGGCTCAACTACTCGGTACTGGCCACGCCGGCCGAGGGTCTCTCGGGACGCTTTACCCGTCTGGACCGCAAGCGCTACGGGGTTATCCCCGGCGTGACCGACCGCGACTACTACGTCAACTCGTTCCACATCGACGTGAAGGAGCCGGTGACCATCGTCGAGAAGATTCGTAAGGAGGCCCCCTTCCACGCCATTACGCGGGGCGGACACATCACCTATGTCGAGCTCGACGGCGAGGCGAAGAAGAATGTATCGGTCATCTTGAAAATCGTGAAGGTGATGCACGACGAGGGCATCGGTTACGGTTCGATAAACCACCCGGTCGACACCTGTCGTGCGTGCGGCTACCGGGGTGTCATCTATACGCAATGCCCGGTGTGCAAGAGCGAGAACATCTCGCGCATGCGTCGCATTACCGGCTACCTCACCGGCAGCCTCGAGTCGTGGAACTCGGCCAAGCAGGCCGAAGAGCGCGACCGGGTAAAACACAAGTAAATGGAAACACTGCACCTGATCAATGTCTACCCCGAGACCATCTCCGACGGTTTCGGGGTACGCTATTCCATCTATCTGGCCGGCTGTACGCACCATTGCCGGGGGTGCCACAATGCCGGCAGCTGGAATCCCCGGGCGGGCGAGCCGCTCACCGAGGCTTTGCTCAATCGCATCATCGCCGAAATCAGGTCCAATCCGTTGCTCGACGGCATTACCCTCTCGGGGGGCGACCCCTTTTACAATCCGCCGGCCCTGCTGGCTCTGTTGCGGCGCCTCAAGGCCGAGACGGGTTTGAATATCTGGTGTTATACGGGCTATACCTACGAGGTGCTGTTGGACGATGAGGCCCGGCGACCTTGCCTCGAGTATATCGACACGCTGGTCGACGGCCCCTTCGTGCAGTCGCTCTTCGATCCCACGCTACCCTTCAAGGGCAGCAGCAACCAGCGCATTCTGCACCTGTCGCAGGGGCAGAAAACAGAATGAGGCAATTCAGTGTTTACACGGCCCGGTAGTAATCCTGCAGGAGGCAGCGGGCTATGAAATCCCAATTATCGGCCACGAGCTGCGGGTTGCCGTCGGCAAAGCAGGCATCGGGCAGCAAGCCGTGCGAGCAGAGGTAGAGCAGCAGGTCTACGGGGCAACGTCCCGGCACGGTGAGCAGCGATATGGCCCCTTTGCGAGCCTCCTCGGGGTTGTACCAGGGGTTGGCCGGGTCGGCTATGTATTGGGCAATATCCGAGGCCACCAGCATCCCTTTATAGGGAGTTACGTAGAGGACGAAATTCTTTTTGTGAGCCAGGTGCGACAGGTGTCCGCCTTCGGTCTCGCCCCATTGCATCCCTTCGGTGAGGAAGCGGTCGAGCTCGGCATACGAGCCGATATACTTCACGGGGCTGCCGCCCGTCGATTGGGTGAACTGCTGGTAATAGGGGTGCAGCTCTTTCTGTTCTTCGAGCTCTTCGGGCAGGGTGTGTTGCCACAACAGCGACACCCATTCGTGAGCAAAGAGGGCCAGCGGTCCGGCCGGCAGGGTGTAGAGCGACTCGCGGCGCAGTTTTTCGAGTCGGTTCAGTTTCTCTTTGTCGGTGTGATTCGGTTTGCTGTGCACCTCGTGCAGCAGTTGGCGGGCCAGTGAGCGGTTCGACGGTCCCAGCAGGAACGATTCCCAAAAGAGCCATTCGGCAAAGCGGTACCGCGCCTCGGGGTCGGAGGTATCGTTCAGTTCGGGTTGGCAAAACTCTTGCAGCAGCGGCGAGTCGGGTGCCGTTTCGTATTCGCTCTCAAGCAGGTTGTAGATGGGGTCGGCCGTGGCAATGAGGTCGGCATCGAGAGGCGACAGCACCTCGTGTTCGTTGCCGTAGGCAGCCGACAGATACCACAGCAGCACCCGCACGTCGTCGCGGTTCACCTCGCCTTCGTAGTAGGCTTCGGGGGTAAAGAAGGGCAGTGTACGCCCGTAGAAAGCCTGGTGCTGGGCCACGAATGCCGCCCACAGCCCGGTGCCCGACAGGATGTCGGCAAAGTAGCCCACGAGGTCGCAGCAGATTGATTTTACCGCGTCGTCGCTCCAGCGCGTCTTCAGCGGCGATTGTTTTATCTCGTCGTACAGCCGGTTGGCCAGTCGTGTGTAGTAGCGGTCGCTGTCGGTGGTGGGGGTATAGGGCTGCCGCGCCAGCCATTGTTGCAGGGTGATGTTCATGTGGTCGTCTTTTAGAGGATGATACAAAGGCAGGCAGACCGGGTAGCGGCCCGCCTGCAAGTCGATTAAGCCTCGCCGCCGGGAGCCATGAAGGGAGGCATGCCTCCGCCCCGTTGTTGCGGGTCGTTCATCTGGATGGGACCGAACTGGGATTCATATTTGCGGATGTTGTCCTGCAGGGCGAAGAGCAGCCGTTTGGCATGCTCGGCCGTGAGGATGATGCGCGATTTCACCGGTGCTTTGGGAGCGCCCGGAGTTACCCGGATAAAGTCGATGACAAACTCCGACGGAGCGTGCGAAATGATGGCCAGGTTGGAGTAGGTACCTTCGGCTACGGCAGCCGACAACTCTATTTGAATCTCTTTTTTCTCTTCCATGATGTCAGTTTAGTTTGAAATAATAATATTTATAATTGAAATTTACTTGGTTCACATATACTTGCAGCGTGGTGTAGGGGCGGTTGCGATACCCCTCGATGTTGAACGACGAGTAGAGGTTGCTCCAGTGTCCCTCGGGGTCGTCGTTGCGGCTGTGGCGCAGCTCCACCTTGAGGGTATCGCCCTCGAGGGTCGATTCGTCGGCTACGAGCATGATGCTGTGCGGCTGGCTGTGGTAGTCGATACGGTAGCGCAGGTTGAGGAAATCGCCCGTTTTCCAGATGCTTTGCAGGTAGAGGGTATCGTCGGGCAACTCGGTCATCCGCTCGTGCGAGACCAGCCGCAGGGTATCGAAGTGGATGGCCGAGAGGGCCTGCACCTCTATCCGTTTGCGGGTCGTGCTCAACTCCTCGACGGGGCGGTATTGCAGCAGCACGCGCACCCCTTCGGCCGTGCGGCTCTCGTCTACCGCGCCGATGGGGCAGAGGGTATCCATCGGGGACGAGTCGGTGGCCTGGCAGGTGAAGTAGGTCCCTTCGTTGCCCCGGTGGCAAGTGACGATGTCGGCATAGAAGATGCCGTAGAGATCCTCCTCCTTCTCGCAGGCCGTCAACAGCAGCAACGGCACGGCGAGCAGCCACCAGCGACGGGCGACGTGTCGTTTCATACCTCGGCCTCCTCCTTCCCGGCCGGTTCCACGATAGAGCCGTCTTTCATAAAGAGGATGCGGTCGGTCATTTGGGCCAGTGTCTCGTCGTGGGTGACGATGACGAAGGTCTGCTTGAACTCGTCGCGCAGGTCGAAGAAGAGCTTGTGCAGCTCGATTTTGTTTTTCGAGTCGAGGCTGCCCGAGGGTTCGTCGGCCAGAATTACCGAGGGACGGTTGATGAGGGCCCGGGCCACGGCCACCCGCTGCTTCTCGCCGCCCGAGAGTTGGGCCGGTTTGTGTGCCAGCCGGTCGCCCAGACTCAGAAAGTCGAGTATCCGCTTGGCCTCCCGCTCCGCCTCCGAGCTGTTGCGTCCGCCGATGAGGGCGGGTATCATCACATTTTCGAGGGCCGAGAACTCGGGCAACAGTTGGTGAAACTGGAAGACAAACCCGATGTGTCCGTTCCGGAATCGGGCCATCTCGCGGTCGGGCAGGTTGTCTACCCGCTTGCCGTCGTAGCGTATCTCGCCGCAATCGGGCTTGTCGAGGGTACCGACAATTTGCAGCAGCGTGGTCTTGCCGGCGCCGCTCGCTCCTACGATGGCAACAATTTCGCCCTGCTCGATGGTGGCGTCGATTCCCTTCAGCACCTCGAGCGAGCCGTAGCTCTTGTGTATTTTTTTAATCTCTATCATGATTCCGTAAGTTTTCGTATCACGTAGCTGGCCAGATGGCAGCCAAACAGGGCCGGCAGATACGACAGGGTGCCCACGGTCGACTTCTTGTTGCGCTCACCCTCTACGGCTATGACGGCGTGCGGGTCGGCCTGTTCGGTCGAGAATACCGTTTTCAGTCCCTTGGTGATGCCTGCCTTGCGCAGCCGCAGCCTTACGGCCCGGGCCAGTCCACAGTGATAGGTGTCGGCGATGTCGGCCAGGCGAATGGCCGACGGGTCTTTGCGGCCACCTGCACCCATCGACGAGACGATGCGCACCTTGTGACGCAGGCAATAGGTGATGAGGGCAATCTTGGGCGCCAGGGTGTCGATGGCATCGACTACGAAATCGACCGGTTCCCGCTCGAGCAGGGCCGGGATGTCGTCGGCTTCGAGGAATCGCTGTTCGGCGGTGAGCTGCAACTCGGGGTTGATGTCGAGCAGCCGCTCGGCCATCACCTCGGTCTTGGGTCGCCCCAGTGTGCTGTGCAGCGCTACGAGCTGGCGGTTCAGGTTGCTCTCGGCCACCGTGTCGCCGTCGACGATGGTCATGCGGCCTACGCCGGCCCGGGCAATCATCTCGGCCGCATAGGCACCCACGCCTCCAACACCCACCACCATCACATGGGCGCGTTGCAATCGCTCCATGGCGGCATCGCCCATCAGCAGGCGGGTTCGCGACAGCCACTCTTCGTTCATCGTATCTTCTCTTTTTGTATTTTATCAATTTACGAAGATACTCTTTTTTTGGAGAAAATCGGAATCCCCGTCCGTAAAATGAATGTTCGCGGCTTCATTTTCCCGACGGAATTGCTTGAATGAGAGCGGAGATACCGTTTCGTAGAATTTGTTTCGTCGTCCATTTATGCTATCTTTGCTTGTGAAAGTCCCCGCCTCGACGGTTGGGTCGCTTACCCGATTTGCCGGACGGAGGGGACGAGCATAACCCTTAAAACCGAAAGAACGATATGGATATTGTATGGATTGTTTTGGGAGCCTTGTGCCTGCTCGTGGGGCTGGCCGGCTGTTTTCTTCCCGCACTGCCCGGGCCGCCGCTGGCCTATGTGGGTATGTTGTTGCTGCACATTACCGAGCGGGTGCAGTTTACTGTCACGCAACTGGTTGTGTGGGCCATCCTGGTCATTGTGGTGCAGGTGCTCGACTACTTCACCCCGCTCATCGGCACCAAATACGGGGGTGGCAGCAAGTGGGGCAATCGCGGCTGCATAGCCGGCACGGTGATAGGCATGTTTTTCTTCCCGCCGTGGGGTATCATTCTGGGCCCTCTGGTGGGGGCTATCGCAGGCGAACTGTTGGGTGGCAAGCTCACGCACGAAGCCCTCAGGGCCGGGCTGGGAGCCTTTGTGGGTTTCCTGCTGGGTGTAGTGATCAAGGTATCGCTCTGCGGCTACTTCATCTATGAGTTTGTAGCGGCACTCGTGTGAGAGCCGTTACCGGGCCGGCAAGAGGAACCCGTATTGAATCAGATGTATTTAAAAAGCAACCGAGGCTGCTCCGTGTGGAGTAGCCTCGGTTTTTATTGGAGTTAATCGATTTTCGATTAGAGTTTCGGGCCGGCAGCAACCAGAGCCTTACCAGCGGCGTTGCCTTCGAACTTAGCGAAGTTCTTGATGAAGCGGCCTGCCAGGTCTTTGGCTTTTTCATCCCACTCGGCAGCGTTGGCATAAGTGTCGCGCGGGTCGAGGATGTTCTTGTCAACACCCGGCAATTCGGTAGGAACAACGAAGTCGAAGTAGGGGATAACTTTCGTCGGAGCCTTGTCGATAGAACCGTCGAGGATGGCGTCGATGATACCACGAGTATCGCGGATCGAGATACGTTTGCCTGTACCGTTCCAACCCGTATTTACGAGGTAAGCCTTGGCACCGACCATTTCCATCTTCTTAACCAGCTCTTCGGCATATTTGGTAGGATGCAGCGAAAGGAAGGCAGCACCGAAGCAAGCCGAGAAAGTAGGAGTCGGCTCGGTGATACCACGCTCGGTTCCGGCCAATTTGGCGGTGAAGCCCGAGAGGAAGTAGTATTTCGTTTGCTCGGCGTTCAGGATAGAAACGGGAGGCAATACACCGAATGCGTCGGCCGACAGGAAGATAACCTGTTTGGCGTGCGGGCCTTTCGATACCGGTTTAACGATGTTGTTGATGTGGTAGATAGGATACGATACACGGGTATTCTCCGTTACGCTCTTGTCGGCGAAGTCGATCTTACCGTTGGCGTCAACCGTTACGTTCTCGAGGAGGGCGTCACGTTTGATGGCGTTGTAGATATCGGGTTCGCTCTCTTTGTCGAGGTTGATAACCTTGGCATAGCAACCACCTTCGTAGTTGAATACACCGTCGTTGTCCCATCCGTGTTCGTCATCACCGATGAGCAGACGTTTCGGGTCGGTCGACAGCGTGGTTTTACCCGTACCGGAGAGACCGAAGAAGATAGCGGTGCTCTTGCCCTCTTTGTCGGTGTTGGCCGAGCAGTGCATCGAAGCCATGCCTCTCAGGGGGTTCAGGTAGTTCATGATCGAGAAGATACCTTTCTTCATCTCACCACCGTACCAGGTGTTCAAGATTACTTGCTCGTTGGTCTTCAAGTTGAATACCGTAGCGGTTTCGGAGTTCAAGCCCAGTTCTTTGTAGTTGTCAACTTTGGCTTTGGCAGCGTTGAACGATACGAAATCGGGTTCGCCGTAGTTGGCCAGTTCCTCTTCGGTAGGACGGATGAACATGTTCTTAACGAAGTGAGCTTGCCATGCAACCTCCATGATGAAACGTACTTTCAGACGAGTAGCGGGGTTGGCACCGCAGAACGTATCCATCACGAACAGTCTCTTGCCCGAGAGTTCTTTTACGGCTTTGGCTTTCAAATCGGCCCAAGCAGCTTCGGAGCAAGGTTTGTTGTCGTTTTTATATTCGTCGCTGGTCCACCAGAGGGTGTCCTTGCTGGCTTCATTCATTACAAAGAATTTATCTTTGGGAGAACGACCGGTATAGATACCCGTCATTACATTCACAGCACCAAGTTCAGTTACCTGACCTTTTTCGTAGCCTTCCAAGCCTGCTTTGGTCTCTTCCTCAAACAGCACTTCGTAAGAAGGATTGTGTAAAATCTCTTTTACATCTTTAATACCATACTTGCTTAAATCTAATGTTGCCATTGTTCTTGAATTTAATGGTTTATAAAATGTTTATTTGTATTCTTAGTCCATGAAAACCGACTGCAAAATTAAAAACAAATTCCACAAGTAGCGATGTAATTAAAGAAAATTTTCGCTAATTGTTTGTATTTATTACAAATATACCCCGAATCGCTATGCCGGCATAGCAAAAAGGAGCTTTTTTTAGGGCAAACAGGAGAAAAAACAATTTATAATTTTCTAAAACAAAATTTATACGTACTTTTGCTCTTCGGCAAAAAACAGAAAAGTATGGAAGTTATCAATTTTGCCGAGAAAAACTCGGTAGTAAACCGGTTCATGGCCGAATTACGGGATGTGAACATTCAGAATGACCGGATACGGTTTCGTCGGAATCTCGAGCGCATTGGCGAAATCATGGCTTACGAAATAAGCCATCGCCTCCATTACTCCGAAAAAGAGGTAACCACCCCGCTGGGAACCGCACGGGTCAATCTGCCCGACGATACGGTGGTGCTGGCTACGATCTTGAGAGCCGGTCTCCCGTTCCACCAGGGATTCCTCAGTTGTCTCGACGATGCCGAAAATGCTTTTGTATCGGCGTATCGTAAATACAAGGACAAACTCAATTTCGACATCTTCATCGAGTATATTGCCTCGCCTCGTCTCGATGGCAAGGTACTCGTCATCACCGATCCCATGTTGGCTACCGGTGGTTCCATGGAGTTGTCGTACAAGGCATTGCTTACCAAAGGTACCCCCAAGAGCGTGCATGTGGCTTCGGTCATTGCCAGTCGGCAGGCCATCGATTATGTGAAACAACATTTCCCCGACGACACGACCTTGTGGGTGGGAGCCATAGACGACCAGCTCGACGACCACTCCTACATAGTGCCGGGGCTGGGCGATGCGGGCGACCTTGCCTACGGAATCAAGGAGTAGAAGCGGAGGCAAGCGCATAGGAATAAATTGCTGAAATTATAAACATCATGTCAATCACAATTAAGGAAATTGCCGGGAATCGTGCTCTAAAGAATTTTGTCAAGTTCTCGATCGATTTGTATGAGGGCAACGAGTATTATGTGCCCTCACTGGTCCTGGACGAGGTGGGCACGTTGAGTGCAAAAAGCAATCCGGCATTCGACTTTTGCGAATCGGTCTATTACATGGCTTATCGCGACGGTAAGCCCGTGGGACGTATAGCCGGTATCATCAATCGCAAAGTCAACGAAAAGACCGGCGAGAAGGCAGCTCGGTTCGGTTTTGTCGATTTTATCGACGACCGCGAGGTGAGCAAGGCGCTCTTCGACGCCGTGGAGAATTGGGCCCGTTCCAAGGGAATGAACGAAATTCACGGTCCCCTCGGGTTTACCGATATGGACCCCGAAGGGCTGCTGGTCGAGGGATATGACCAGCTGGGTACCATGGCTTCGATTTACAACTATCCCTACTATGTCGACCACATCGAGGGTATGGGATATGAGAAGGCCGTCGACTGGGTCGAGTATAAAATCAAGGTGCCCGAGAGTGTGCCCGAGAAGCACCAACGCATCAGCGACATCGTGCAGCGCAAGTACAATCTGCGTATCCTCAAGTTCAAAAAGGTGTCGGAGATTCATAAGGGAAAATATGGACAGAAGATTTTCGACCTTATCAACGATGCCTATGCCGAACTCTACGGTTATTCGGCACTCTCGCAACGGCAGATCGATTACTACGTCAACATGTATATCCCGGTGTTGCGCCTTGAGAATGTGACGCTTATTGTCGATGAGCACGACGATCTCGTGGCCGTGGGTATTGCTATGCCGTCGTTGTCGAAAGCATTGCAGAAATCGAGAGGCCGCCTCTTCCCCTTCGGGTTTGTCCCTTTGCTCAAGGCTTTGAAAGGAAAGAACGATGTCGTAGACCTGTTGTTGGTGGCCGTGCGCCCCGACTATCAGAGCAAGGGTGTCAATGCTCTTCTCTTCTCCGACTTGATACCGGTCTTTATCCGCAACGGGTACAAGTATGCCGAGAGCAATCCCGAACTCGAGGAGAACGAGAAGGTGCAGTCGCAGTGGCAATACTTCGAGCGTCATCAGCACAAGCGCCGTCGGGCTTATACCAAGAAACTCTGATAACGGCTCGAGCCTCGGGTTTCGAGTGTCGGACCCGTTGCACATAGCCTGTACAGATAGCAACTTTTATCGCACCCCCTGTCACGGACAAAAGGCCGTGGCTGGGGGTGTGTCTGTTTTTGGGGGGTGTGAAGCTGAGACTCTTTCGTGCAAGTGGCAGGTGTGGCCGATGGTCCGTCTCGACAGAACGAATAAAAAAATTTTGCTGTCGGGGCTAAGGGTAGGACTCTCTTTTTGTGTCACAATAGTAGTGCTTGAAATCCTTATTATTATAATAATAGTATATTCACATGAAAAACCAGTTTTACTTCAAGAAAAAAGCGGGGATTCTGCTCCTCTCTTTGTGTGCCGCTGTTGGCTTGTGCGCACAAAATCAGATTGTTGTCTTGGAGGCCGAGAATGCCGACTCGGTTCATGCTCCGGCTAAAGTCAAGTCGGTCGATGGCTTCTCGGGAGGCAAATATGTCGGAGGCAACGATCCCGGCAGCTACCTTTTCTTTCACGATGTCGAGATGGATGAGGCCGGGACCTACGAGTTCAAAACCTATTTCAACTGCAACGGTACGCGCCGCTTCACCGTCAAGGTCAACAACTACCCCGAGGTAGAGTGCTCGGTAAAGGGCACGGCCAAATGGGATACGCCGCCGGCCGAGACCACGAGCGTGCTCGTCTATATGGCTGCCGGCAAGAACAACATCAAGATTACTCCCTATCCCACGACGTCGGGCGGACCCAACCTCGACAAGTTCGAGATTCTCGAGACGACCGAGGCGCCGCTGCCCGTGCCTCACGAGGGTTTCCCCATCGTGCTGGAGGCCGAGTATGCCCACCTGTCGGGTACCCTCAAGGTGAAGACGCTCGAAGGCATGTCGAACGACCGCTACGTGGGCGACTTCAACAAGGATACCAACTCGGCCCTGCAGTTCACCTGTATCGATATTCCCGAAGAGGGTCCCTACGAATTGAAGATATTTACCAACGACCCGATGGGCCGTCCCCTCGATATTCAGACCAACAACTACGCCAAAATCTATATCAACGTGAACAAATCGCAAGGAGGCTGGGACCAACTGCCCACGGCCGAAACTTCGGTACTTGTCTGGCTCGACAAGGGGCTCAACACCATTTCGTTTACCGAGTCGTGCCGCAACAGCGGACCCAACATCGACAAGATAGAGATTCACGAGACCGACGAACCGATGGAGCGTCCCGACATCGAGAAACCCTATCCCGAGTCGTGCAAGGAGATTGACGAGTATAAGATCTCGTTCATGGGCTCGTCGGTATGCTACGGTACCGGCGCTACCAACAACTACGGCTATGCCTACATGTATGCCGACCTGCTGGAGCAACGGGCTCAACAGGGTATCGGCCGGGATTGGATTTCGTCCAACATTTCGATAGGCGGTAACACGACCCAGATGGTGCTCGACCGTTGGGAGCGCGACTTGCTGCGCGACTGCGGCCGCTACGTCTTCTACGGCCTCTCGCTCGGTAACGAACGCAACGACGGCACTCCCACCCAACAGGCGGCCATCAACTACGAGAAGGGCATGAAGCAGCTCATCCGTCAGGCCGATTCGGTAGGCATCGTTCCCGTCATGGCCAACAACTATGCCAATGCCGGTTTCAATGCCGACGACTACGAGATTTTGAAAAACCTCAACCTCACCATCCAGCAATGGACGGTTCCCTCGGTCAACATGCTGGGTGCTGTCGACGACGGTTCGGGCCGCTGGGTCAAAGCCATCGAGAGCGATGGCGCTCACCCCAACTCCGACGGTCACCGCGAGTTCTCCTACGCCATCGTACCTTCGCTCTTTGATGCCCTCGATGCCGGCAAGGAGGCCCCGCAGCGTCAGGAGAGCACGGCCTATGAACTGGGCACGGCTGCTGCCACGCAACATGTCGAATTCACGCCCGAAAATATCGTGCACCCCTTCACCCTCTCGTTCGAAGTGAATGCCGCTTCGGCCGGTACACTGGCCTCGTTCGAGAACGAAAGCGGTATGGGTCGCCTCGTCGTCGACGAGAGCGGCAACCTGGTCTATCGCTCGCCGCTGGGTGGGGAGATTGTTTCGACCGTAGCCTTCACGGCCGGTAGCTGGCACACCGTTTCGCTCACCCACTACTATGCTTGGGGTATGACCCAGCTCTATGTCGACG
Organism: Barnesiella sp. ET7; assembly: GCF_024733785.1. Classification (NCBI taxonomy): domain Bacteria; kingdom Pseudomonadati; phylum Bacteroidota; class Bacteroidia; order Bacteroidales; family Barnesiellaceae; genus Barnesiella; species Barnesiella sp. ET7. The sequence goes on along the minus strand of NZ_JANRHM010000003.1, from coordinate 126,323 downwards.
GTGTCCATGCCGGACAGTTGGCCGAGAAACTCGTGGTGAAACGCTTTGCCTTGGGTGGAAGTGCAGCCCCCGCAGAGGCTCAGTACCGTCAGCTCTTCTTCTGGCGCTCGGGTATGAATGCCGAGGAACTGGCCGCCGTAGCCGAGGGCAAGATGTTGCGCTCGAGCCTCGAGATTTATGCTCCGTTGAGCGCCGAGGTACCTCTGCTCAACCTGGCCCAGAGCACCAACACTCTTTCGCTGGTCGACAACAGCACGTCGGGCATTGCCTCGGTCAAGGTCGACAACCTGTTGTTTTCGCCCAATCCGGTCAGGCAGGGCAGCCGGGTCAACGCCGGTTGCACCGGTCGGTTCGACATCTATTCGGTGAACGGTATGCTGGTCGATAGCCAGTCGTTGCGGGCCGAGGGCGATACCCTCTCGACCGATACTCTTACGGCCGGTACCTATCTGGTACTCCTCGAAGGTACGGCTCAAAAGGGTCTGCTCATTATCTATTAAGCATTTTATCGCGTAGTAACTATCTTTTCCCTTCAGGGGGCAAGGCTCGTCGGGTCGACCATCCGCGAGTTATCGCCCCCTTTTCTATTTTAATTTTTTTCAACAAACATACCGTTCGAATCATAAAAAAGAGTTAATTTTGCCGCTGTTTTTCAAACCGGCGCGAATGCCGGTTCGCTTGAGTCGCACTTTTGCCGGGCTTGCCGGTGTTGCTATCGAGTGACCTCTGTTGAGAAAAAGAGGATAATAACAGGTATTATATATAGGTAAAGAAAGATGAAAAGCAGATTGGATTTTCACCCGAAGTTCGTGGCTTCGTTGGCCAGCTATTCCAAAGAGAGATTTCTGAAAGACCTCATGGCCGGTATCATCGTGGGCATCGTGGCACTGCCATTGGCCATCGCTTTTGGTATCGCCTCGGGGGTGTCGCCCGAAAAGGGTCTTATTACAGCCATCATCGGTGGCTTCCTGGTTTCGTTTCTGGGCGGTAACAGCGTGCAGATAGGCGGGCCTACCGGTGCCTTTATCGTCATTGTCTACGGCATCATACAGACCTACGGTCTCGAGGGGTTGGCCATCGCTACCTTCATGGCGGGCTTGATTCTGGTGCTCATGGGCTGCTTCCGGTTGGGAACCATCATCAAGTTTATACCTTATCCCATTGTGGTGGGATTCACCAGCGGTATCGCCCTCACCATCTTTGCCACACAGATAAAGGACCTGCTGGGGCTCACGATGGAGAGTGTGCCGGCCGACTTCATATCGAAGTGGATTGCCTACTTCCAGCACATCGATACCACCAACTTCTGGTCGCTGGGCATCGGGGTGCTCAGTATCCTCATCATCGCCTATACGCCGCGTATCTCCAACAAGATACCGGGTTCGCTCATGGCCATTATCCTGATGACGGTACTGGTCTATATCCTCCGTAATGTCTGGGGCATTGAGGGTATCGAGACGATTGGCGACCGCTTCAACATCAGCAGCGAAGTGCCCGAGCCGCAGTCGCTCAATATCAACATGGATACCATCAACCAACTCCTCTCCCCGGCCTTTACCATCGCCGTGCTGGGGGCTATCGAGTCGTTGCTCTCGGCTACCGTGGCCGACGGTGTGACCGGCGACAAGACCAACTCGAACACCGAGCTGATAGCCCAGGGGGCTGCCAATATCGTGGTGCCCTTCTTCGGCGGTATCCCCGTGACCGGTGCCATTGCCCGCACCATGACCAACATCAACAACGGCGGCCGTACCCCGGTAGCCGGCATGATACACGCCGTGGTGTTGCTGCTGATATTCCTTTTCCTCATGCCGCTTATCCGGCTGGTGCCCATGTCGTGCCTGGCCGGTGTGCTGATTGTGGTTTCGTATAACATGAGCGGCTGGCGCACGGTGCGATCGCTGCTGAAGAACCCCAAGTCGGACGTATCGGTGCTCATCATCACCTTCCTGCTCACCGTCATCTTCAACCTGACAATTGCCATCGAGATAGGTCTGTTGCTGGCCGTAGTGCTCTTCCTGCGCCGGATGACCGAGACGACCAAAATCTCGGTATTCCACGACGAGCTCGACATTGCCCACGGCACCGAGTCGAATCAGCACGAGGTGCTGAAGGTGGCCCCGGGAGTAGAGGTGTACGAAATCGAAGGCCCCTTCTTCTTCGGTATCGCCACCAAGTTCGACGAGCTGATGCGCAGTATGGCCGACCGTCCGCTGGTGCGCATCATCCGCATGCGCAAGGTGCCCTTCATCGACTCCACGGCCCTGCACAACCTCGAGATTCTGATTACCTCGTCGCAGAAGGAGAAGATACATGTGATTCTCTCGGGTGTCAATCCCCAGGTACACGAGACGCTGAAAAAGGCCAATATCGACCGCCTCATCGGCGACGACCACATCTGCGACCACATCACCAAGGCGGTGGCCAAGGCCAACGAGTTCGTGGCCGAAATGCAGAAATAGGCGCGTGGGGTGGAGCGGCTTCGGTGCCGCGCCTCTCTTCCACGACGATGCTATACAAATAACGCCCGGGGCAACGGCCCCGGGCGTTATTATTTTGTTCGGTCGAGCGTGCGGTTATTTCAGTTTCCACTCCACGCCCTCTTTGGTATCTTTGATTTCGAAACCGATTTCGGTCAACTTGTCGCGGATGTAGTCCGAGGTGCTCCAGTCCTTGCGGGCCTTGGCCTCCTTACGTACGTCGAGCAGCAGGTCTACGGCTTTGTGGTAAGCCTCGTTACCTTCGTCCGAAGCCTTGGCCTCCTCGCGGATACCCATGATATCGAAGAGGAAGGTCGAGAAGGTCTCCTTCAGGTGGGCGATGTCGTCGGCCGTCAGTTTGGCCTCGCCGGCCAGCGCCGTGTTGATGATCTTCACCGCTTCGAAGAGGTGCGAGATGACGATAGGCGTGCTCAGGTCGTCGTTCATGGCCTCGTAGCAGTGCTCGCGGATAGCCTTGACATCGACCGTCGAGGTGTCGCTCGGCGTGATTTTGGCCAGGTTGTTCCAACCCTCGAGCATGCGTTGCAGAGCCTTTTCAGAGGCTTGCAGCGCCTCGTTGCTGAAGTCGACGGTGCTGCGGTAGTGGGCCTGCAGGATGAAGAAGCGTATGGTCATGGGCGAGTAGGCCTGTTGCAGCAGCTTGTGGTTGCCGGTGAAGAACTCGTCGAGGGTGATGAAGTTGCCCAGCGACTTGCCCATCTTCTGCCCGTTGATGGTAATCATGTTGTTGTGCATCCAGTAGTGCACCGTTTCGTGACCCTGTGCGGCTACCGATTGGGCAATCTCGCACTCGTGGTGGGGGAAGAGCAGGTCCATGCCGCCGCCGTGGATGTCGAACTCCTCGCCCAGATACTTGGTGCTCATGGTCGAGCACTCGAGGTGCCAGCCGGGGAAGCCGTCGCTCCAGGGCGAAGGCCAGCGCATGATGTGCTCGGGGGCTGCCTTTTTCCAGAGGGCGAAGTCGAAGCTGTTGTGCTTCTCGCTCTGCCCGTCGAGCTCGCGGGTAGTGTTGAGCAGGTCGTCGATGTTGCGGCCCGACAGTTTGCCGTAGTGGTGGTCTTTGTTGTATTTCACCACGTCGAAGTAGACCGAGCCGTTGCTCACGTAGGCGTAGCCGGCCTCGAGAATCTTCTTGATGTATTCGATCTGTTCGATGATGTGTCCCGAGGCATGCGGCTCGATGCTGGGGGGCAGCACGTTGAGGGCCTCCATGGCCTTGTGGTAGCGGTTGAGGTAATATTGTACCACCTCCATCGGCTCGAGCGACTCGAGGCGGGCCTTCTTGGCGATTTTGTCTTCGCCTTCGTCGGCATCGTTTTCGAGGTGACCCACGTCGGTGATGTTGCGCACGTAGCGCACTTTATACCCCAGATGCTTGAGGTAACGGAACAGCACATCGAAGGTGATGGCGGGACGGGCGTGTCCCAAGTGCGCGTCGCCGTAGACGGTGGGACCGCATACATACATGCCCACATAGGGCGGGTTCAGCGGTTTGAACTCCTCCTTTTTACGGTCGAGCGTATTGTAGATGAAAAAGGGTTGTGTCATATCGTGTCTGTTTAGATAGCTTGTTCAGGTTGTTCCCTTAATCGTTGCTGCGGCCGAAGAAGCGGAGCAGATAGAGGAACAGGTTGATAAAGTCGAGGTAGAGCGACAGGGCTCCGATGGTGGCCAGTTTGCCCATTTGCGAGGGCTCTACTTCGTAGGCTGCGTTTTTGATTTTCTGCGTATCCCAGGCGGTGAGGCCGATAAAGAGGGCTACCCCCACGAAGCTGATAATCCAGTCGAGGGTGCTGCTGGCTACGAAGATGTTTACTACCGTGGCGATGATGAGGCCGAAGAGGGCCATCACGCAGTAGCTGCCGAATCGGGTCATGTCGTTTTTGGTCACCAGGCCGTACACGCTCATGGCACCGAATACACCGGCCGTGATGAAGAAGGTGTAGGCGATGGAGCCCAACTCATACACCACGAATATCGACGAGAATACCACGCCGTTGAGTATGGCGTAGAGGTAGAAGAGCAGGGTGGCCGTAGCAGTGCTGAGCTTGTGGAGCATGCCCGAGAGGACGAACACGACAGCCAGCTCGGCAATCATCAGGCCGAAGAAGATGGCCCGGCTGCCCAGAATGGTGGTCAGCAAGGCGGGCGACGAGGCTACGTAGAGTGCCGTGAAGGCAGTCACCACGAGAGCCAGGAACATGCGCACATATACTTTGCGCATCACGGTCGACAACACCGATGAGGTGGCTGTCGATTTATACGAATCATACGAGTTTTCCATATCTGTCTGGTTTTAAAAGGTTGTTGTTCTTTACATACGGTCGGGCACCTCGATGCCGAGCAGACCCATACCGGTCTTGATGACCTTGGCCACGTTGGCCGAGAGCATCAGGCGGAAGGCCCGTACCCGGGCATCCTCCTCGCGCAGGATGGCGTAGTCGTGGTAGAACTGGTTGTACTCCTTGACCAGGTCGTACACGTAGTTGGCAATGAGCGAGGGGCTATATATGCGACCGGCCTCGGCTACGACCGAGGGGAAGTCGGCCAGGTGCTGGATGAGCGAAATCTCTTTCTCGGTAGGCTCTACGTGGCTGGTATCTACGCTGTGGTAGTCGATACCGGCTTCGGCAGCCTTGCGCATCACCGAGCAGATGCGGGCGTGGGTATACTGGATGAAGGGCCCCGTGTTGCCGTTGAAGTCGATCGACTCTTTGGGGTTGAAAGTCATGTTCTTGCGGGGGTCTACCTTCAGGATAAAGTATTTCAAGGCACCCAGGCCTACGATGCGCGAAATCTCTTCGGCCTCTTCGGCGGTACAGCCGTCGAGTTTGCCCAGTTCGGCCGAGGTCTCGCGGGCGGTGTCAATCATCTCGTCCATCAGGTCGTCGGCATCGACTACCGTACCTTCGCGCGACTTCATCTTGCCCTCGGGCAGCTCTACCATGCCGTAGGAGAAGTGCACCAGGTCTTTACCCCATTTGAAGCCGAGCCGGTCGAGCAGTATGGAGAGAACCTGGAAGTGGTAGTTTTGTTCGTTACCCACCACATAGATCATCTTGTCGATGGGGAAGTCCCTGAAGCGTTGTTGGGCCGTGCCGATGTCCTGGGTCATGTAGACCGAGGTGCCGTCGCTGCGCAACAGCAGTTTCTGGTCCAGGCCCTCGTTCGTCAGGTCGGCCCATACCGAGCCGTCCTCCTTGCGGAACATGAGCCCCTTTTCGAGACCTTCGAGCACTTTGGCCTTCCCTTCGAGGTAGGTCTGCGACTCGTAATAGATCTTGTCGAAGTCTACACCCAGACGGCGATACGTCTCGTCGAATCCGGCATATACCCAGTTGTTCATCATCTCCCAAACCCGACGTACTTCGGGGTCGCCGGCCTCCCATTTGCGCAGCATCTCGCGAGCCTCCTGCATGAGGGGCGATGCGGCTTCGGCCTCTTCGGCCGTCATGCCCTTGGCCTCGAGCTCTTTGAGCTCCTCCTTATAGTGCTTGTCGAAGAGCACGTAGAAGTCGCCGATGAGGTGGTCGCCCTTCTTGCCGGCCTTTTCGGGCGTGATGCCGTTGCCCCACTTCTCCCAGGCCAGCATCGACTTGCAGATGTGGATACCCCGGTCGTTCACGATGTTGGTCTTCACCACCCGGTTGCCGTTGGCTTGCAGAATTTTCGAGAGGCTGTATCCCAGCAGGTTGTTACGTACGTGACCCAGGTGCAGCGGCTTGTTGGTGTTGGGCGAAGAGTATTCGACCATGATGAGCGGAGCATCGGGGGCAGCCTGGCGGATACCGAATTGAGCCTCCTCGTCGATGTGGTGCAGCATCTCGCTCCAGAACGCCGGAGCGATAACCAGGTTGAGGAACCCTTTGATTACGTTGAACGAGGCAACGGCAGGTTCATGCTCCTTCAGGTATTCGCCAATCTCCTGAGCCGTAGCTTCGGGAGCTTTGTGCGAGGCCTTCAAGAAGGGGAAGACCACGAGGGTAAGGTTGCCTTCGAACTCTTTTTTCGTCTTCTGGGGATTGGTCGTCCCGGGGGCCGCGTCGACTCCATACAAGGCTTTCACGGCCTTGGCGGCGGCATCGGATATGATTTGTTCTATTTTCATCTCTCTACTTTATTAAATATATGGGGTACAAAGATAGTGAAAGGCGAGCGCAGAGGCAAATGGAAAACGAAGTTTTCGACATTTGACAGTGCCGAGCCGCCTCCTTTCTTCTGGAAAGATAGTGAAAGGCGAGCGCAGAGGCAAATGGAAAACGAAGTTTTCGACATTTGACGGTGCCGGGAGGAATAAAAGAGCCCCACCTGTTCGCAGTGAGCAAGTGGGTATAGGCAGGACCAAATCGTTGTCGCGACCAGCCGTTTCAACAAAAGGCATTGATGAGGATCGGTACGCTCACCTCGAGTACGATACCATGCAGAACGGCGATGGGTATGAGCTCTTCGCCTCGTGTGGTATTGCGTACAATCATGGGCAGGCACACATCCATCGAGTTGATGCCGGCCACCGATATAGGCACCAGTCGTCCGCCCCAGCGGGCCAACGTAGGAGTGCCAAAGAGGGCAATCATTTCGCGTATGACGTTGGCAAGCAGAGCCACGGTAGCCAGTTCGGTAGCGCCCTGCACGCCGAGGGTTGCACTCTTGAGGTCGGCAATCAGCACCGACGAGAGCGAGTAGTATCCAAACCCGCTCCCCACGAGCAGGCAGTCGCTGAGGTTACGCCCGTGCAGCAGCAATACCCCTATGGCCGAGAAGAGCAGGGTGCCGGCGATGGTAAAGAGGGGCAGCAGCGACATGCGAGGATTGAGCGAGCGGACCAGCTGGCGCAAGTCGGTGGCACTGCCCAGACTGATGCCTACTTGCAGGATGAGCAGCGAGAGGATAATCATAGGCAGGTCGTGCCCGTGCAGCCAGTCGGGTGCCTGGTTTGAAAGTCCCAGCGCAATACCGGCCACGAAACATCCCAGAATGAGCAGATTCTCTTTCATAGTTTACCTCCTTTCTTGAAGAAGAGCCGTTGGGCAGCCCGGGCAGCCACGATGCTGCCGACTACGCCCAGGCAGGCAATGACCAGAGCTTGCCAGCCAAACCGGTACAGGTTGTCGATGAGGTCGCGGTTAGACCCTATCGAAATACCGAAAACAAACAACAGCAGGCATACGGTGGCCTGAATGCCCCATTTCGTAGCCTTTACGCAGGAGCGTCCCCGCAGGAGCATCCCTACGCCTATGCCTATGGCGAGTAAGATGAGAATGCGAAACATAGTTGTACACGCTTTTGTGCAGCACTTCTCCGTCGGCCGTATATGCCGAGGGTTACCTGGCTGCAATGATTGTAATATAGAGTTTGATTGAGTCTGGGGCGAGGTGCTTGCCCCGGTCGGGAGTTGTGCCGATAGCGGTGCCGTTACTCCCTTTATAGAAGGGGAATGGCTCAAATGAACCCGCTGAACCAGTGGACATACACCGTGGGCGAGGTAGGCGATGCGTTACCTCGAACGATGGAAAATCGAACTTTGTTCAGTACTAATATCATACAAATAAGCGTATAAAAATTCGATGTAAAGGTAGCTATCTTTTGGTTACTCCCAATAGAAGCGTGGCGAACTTAATATTATTTAAGAGATTCGCCGGCTTTTTTGCACTCGTTGTTCGTTGGCTGGTGTAGACCTGTGGGAGGATTAGGGACTCGACTGTCATTCGAATGCTGTTTCCTGTCTACGAAGTTGAGCGGTAGGCGCGGCATGACGACCGGGGATAGAAGTAAAGAGGGCCGTGTCGATTTTCGCTCTCGACACAGCCCTCGATTAGTCGTATTCGATCTATCGAATTATTTCTTGGCATTCTCCTGTTTGCAGCAGGGCGTGTTGGCTTTTTTGCAGTTGGTTTTGCAAGGAGCTTGTTTGCCACAGTTGCTGTTTTGTTTGCAGTTGGCGTTCTGTTTGCAGCAGTTGGCATTCGACTGGCATTTTTTCTGGCAGTTTGCCTTGCACTCTTTGCCGGTGCAGTTGGTGCACTTGCCCGCTTGGCAATTCCCTTTACACTCTTTGCATTTGCAATCGGTGCATTTGCACTCTTTCTTATTGCATTCCTTTTTGCAGCACTCGGTTTTCGCTTTGTTGTCGGTCGTGTTTTGAGCAACAGCCGGTAAAGCGATGATCGAGGCGGCGGCAATACAGGCCATAATAAGTAATTTCTTCATAGGTCTTGTGTATTTTAGTGAGATTACGTTGCAAATATAATACGAAGTCGTTGTGACTCAAATACAACGATTCTTATTTTTTCGAAAAAGCAGGCACAAGGTTTGTAAAAGGTGTAAAATCGTACTGATTCTTATCTGTACCGTACGCTCTTCACGGACTTTTCGACTTGCTGCCTGCGTCCTCTTTGCCCCTGTTGTGGACGAAGACAGGCTGCGCCTCTTTGGCTCCGTTGGGACCCGAAGACAGGCTGCGCCTCGGCAAAGCACAAATAAATTTGTTTTTGCTCTCGGCTTGCATTATCTTTGGCACAAAAACAAAATTCAAGACAATGAAACTTAAAATTTATTTATCGCTACTGCTGCTCGTTTGCCTCGGAGGCAGCCTGGTACGGGCCGACGAGCACCCGAAACGGGAGTTCCGTGGAGCGTGGATTCATACGGTGGGGCAGAGCCGTTACCGCGATATGGACCGGGATTCCATGCAGCGCTATTTCAATGAGATGTTGGACAGTCTCCAGCACATCGGTATCAATGCGGTGATTTTTCAGGTGCGCCCTACGGCCGACGCCTTCTATCCCTCGCAGTTGGAGCCGTGGAGCAAATATCTCACGGGGCAGCAAGGGGTGGCTCCCAACCCTATGTGGGACCCGCTGCAATATCTGATTGACCAGTGCCATGCCCGCAATATGGAGTTGCACGCCTGGCTCAATCCCTACCGGGTGGGGACGGTCGGAGCCGAGCCGCTGGCACCGTCGCACATCTATTACAAGCATCCCGAGTGGTTCGTCCAATATGGTAAACAGCTCTATTTCGACCCGGGATTGCCCGAGTGCCGCGAGTTTATCGGCCGGGTGGTCGACGATATTGTGACTCGCTACGATGTCGATGCCATCCACATGGACGACTATTTCTATCCCTATCCTATTGCCGGCAGCGAGTTCCCCGACGATAACAGCTACGCCCGCTATGGTAACGGTATGGAGCGGGGTGACTGGCGTCGCGAGAATGTGAACCTGCTCATCAAGGAGTTGAGCGGGATTATCAAGACGCGCAAACCCTGGGTGCGCTTCGGTATCAGCCCCTTCGGTATCTACCGTAACCAGAAGAGCGACCCCGACGGCAGTGCGACCAACGGCTTGCAGAACTACGACCAGCTCTATGCCGATGTGTTGCTGTGGACCCGTAACGGTTGGGTGGACTACATGTTGCCGCAACTCTATTGGGAGATCGGCCACAAGGCGGCTTGTGTCGAGACGCTTATCTATTGGTGGAACAACCATGCCAACGGCCGGCACCTCTATATCGGGCAGGATGTGGTGCGCACCATGAATGCTACCGACGTGAATCCCATCTACACACAGTTGAACCACAAGATGCAGTTGAGCCGCTACCTCGACCACGTGGGGGGCAACTGTTTCTGGCCGGGCTACTCGTTGCTCGAGAATTACAAGGGTATAGCCGACGACTTGCGCAACTACTACCACGCCGTACCTGCCCTTATCCCGGCTTATACCTTTATCGACAGCAAGGCTCCGGCCGAGGTGAAGGGGCTCAAGGCCAAGTGGACCCCCGACGGTTACGAGCTGCAATGGAAACGCAAGGAGACCAAAGACGAGATGCAGAAACAGATTTACTTCTGTGTCTATCGTTTTACCCCGAGCGAGAAGATTAACCTCTACGATACCTCTCATCTGGTGACGGTGACCCGCGATACCCGCTGCCTGCTCCCCTATAAACGGGGTACTCGCGAGTATGTCTATGTGGTGACGGCTGTAGACCGCATGCACAACGAGAGCGACGGCAAGAGCAAGAAAGTGAAATTGTAACCGGTCTTGTCGAGACCGAACGAATTTGGCGGCGTTGGCTGCCGAGGAGGCCACCCCCGGTTGAGGGGCGGCCTCCTCTTGTTTTTTAATGTTGGGTTTTCGGGACGGTCAGGCTCTGAATCCGACACGTACCGGCTGAGGAACTCTCAAGTCGGGGCGAAGGGCCAGTCGCGCTTCGGCTTCGTCGATGTCGGTCGCCTCTACGGTGCTGAGCAGCACCCGGTCGGTACGGTCGTGGCCGGGAATGGACATGATGCGGCGAGCCATGCTTTTGACAATGCCCTGTTCTATCAGGTTGTGCACCCAGCGGCCGTTCCCGAAGTGGGCGTCGCGGTGAGCGGTAGCTCGGGCAATCGCCGCCCGTAGCCGCTGTTCGGAAGCAGGGGTCAGTACAAATCCCCGATCTTGCAGCGTCTGGCAGGCAATGGCGTAGAGTTCGTCGTTGGTATAGTCTTCGAAATAGAATTTCAGGGGGAAGCGATCCTTCAATCCCGGGTTCGACTGGAGCAGAGTCTGCATCTTCTCTTCATAGCCGGCCAGAATCACAATCAGGTCGGGGTCGGGTTCCGACAGGATGGGGAGCAGGGCGTGAATCACCTCCTTGCCGAAGTCGTTCGACTCCTTGCTGCGGCCCACCAGCGTGTAGGCCTCGTCGATAAAGAGCACCCCGCCCCGGGCCTGCTCCAGCACCTCCTTCATGCGGTTCTCGGTGTGACCTATGTATTCGCCCACCAGGTCGGTGCGGCAGGTCTCTACCGTGTGCCCCTTCGAGAGCACTCCCATTTGATGATACAGTTCGCCTACCAGACGGGCCACCGTAGTCTTCCCGGTCCCCGGGTTGCCATAGAACAGCATGTGGTGACGATTCTCTTCGTGGGGGTCGAGGCCAAGTTCGCGGCGCTCCCGGGCAAACCGGGCCGCCAGGCAGGCATCCTGCATGTCGGCCTTCAGTTGAGAGAGGCCAATGAGTCTTTCCAGTTTCTGAGTGGCATTGCACGAGGTGTCGGTCGTTTCGGGGCAGGGCTGTCTGAGGTCGCAGACGCCGGCCTCCTCGGGCAGCGGCAATTCTGTCTCCTCGTCGTCGTTCCATATCGAGTTGTCCGGCATCTCCGACAGAGCAAAGGTCGTATGCTCGTCGAAGAGGTCGGCCAGAGCCGGGATATACTGCAACAGCAAGTCGATGTTCTTTTCCGAGCCGTGGAACACGAAGGGCAGGGCATCGGCACTCTTGAGCCAGTCGCTCAGCAAGTCGAGCATGTTTTCGTTACAGGTGCTGGTGCCCATGCGATCGACCTGCACCACGACCGTCTTTTTGTCGTCGAGGTTGTCTCGCAACAGCGACCAGCTCAAGCGGCCCGATAGCAGGTCGTTGAGGGCAAACCGGCAACAGGCCTTCGGATGGCTGTCGGTGAGGCTGGCCGCCAGAATGCTGGTGGCAAAAGCAGCCGCCTGCGCCTCGTCGCCCGATACCACCCAGTGCCGCTTCGGGGAGGGAGCGGAGGTGTACCAGAGCAGACTGTCGATGAGTTTGCGAATGGCTGTGGGCGAGATCGACCCCTGAGCCAATCGGCTCCACCACGGTTGGAGGCACAGGTGGCCGACGAAGAAGAGCGCTTCGGGGTGGTCGGCAGCCTCTTCGAGGGCGATGTTTTCCCACTTGTCATAGTCGCTGAACAGCGCAAACGAGGCGTAGCCCCGCAGGAGTCCGTTGCAATAGAGAAACAGGTGGCAGCAATCTTCGAGCCAATAGGAGCTGGAGGCCAGTTGGAAACGTATCTTGCGGGGTGCCTTTCGGCCGTTGGGTTTTTGCCACACGTCGGCACCCAGCAGTTGATAACGGGTAGAGTAGATGCGAATCGACACCTCTTGCACCGGGTCGGGCAGAGTGTCGGTCGAGAGTTCGGCAATCAGCAGATTGATAGCATATTCGGGTCCCTCGAGCGAATCGTCGAGCGAACGCATGATTCGTAAAGTCAGAGGATTATTCATAACAACAAATGATTTTAAGGTGAAAAAATGAGAAAAAGAATTGTGCGCTGCCCTCTTCGCCTCACGCGAAAACGACAACTGAACCACGCTCGTTTCCCAGGACGAAACGAACGTAACTTTTCCGATTACGTCAAAGAACGCAACAAATCCGCTCCCTGCGAGTGCGGGTACAATCTTGTCGGGTTCATGCCCTACGGCGCGAACCAGACTCGAAAGCTTGTTGCGTGATACATCTCTTTGACAATCATTTGTTGTATATGATCAAAATTTACAGTCTGCCGCCTGCAGTGGCGAGACTGTGCAGAGGCAAAGGTAGTGAATGGAGTGAGAGCCTGCAAGCAAAATCGGAAAATTTTTTTGGTACAACCCTCTATCTTTTATAAAGATAGCTGTGCACGGGTAGGTGTATAAGGTGTCAGTAGGTGGGGCAATGTTCTGTTGTTTATGGAGGTGTCATGGTCGATACATCGGACAACGTCCCGACAGTTGTCGCTCTCTCGGATATGTTCAAAATCATCAAAAATTTAAACCAAAGATTTTTGCAAAAAAGCCCCTTTTTGCTATCTTAGTAGCGCAAAAAAGAGATAAATATCATGGCGAAGCGAGTATACTTGGGCTTAGGCTCGAACCTGGGGAATAAGGAGCAAATCATCAGGAAAGCCATCGACCGGATTGGCAAGCGGGTAGGCACGGTTGTAGCCGTGTCGTCGTTCTACAAGACAGAGCCGTGGGGGTACCAGTCGGTACATACCTTTTGCAATGCGGCCATGGCTGTCGATACCGATTTGCTGCCCGAGGAGGTGCTCTCGACCGTACAGGCCATCGAGCGAGAGTTGGGGAGCAAGGACCACCGGCGGAGCGACGGCAGTTATGCCGACCGGCTTATCGACATCGACCTGCTCGACTACGACGGCCAGGTGCTCGACACCTATGCGCTGGTGCTTCCTCACCCCTACATGCACAAGCGCACCTTTGTGATGGAGCCTCTCGCCGAGATTGCCCCGCAGTGGATGCACCCCGTTCTGGGCAAGACGGCTGCCGAGATACTGGCCGGCCTGGAGGGGCGGTAACATCCAGGGAGAGAATGCCGTATTTGCTGCGGTAGCTGTCGTGGCAAATTGAAAATTCGTTGCGAAAAGAGCGATAAAATTTGGTATTGCTCGCGGCATATATTATCTTTGCCGCGCAATTACAAAAAACTGTGGAAGGATTTGGCTGCTTGCAACCACGAAAAAAAATGCTAAAACTGCGTTACGGGGTCTCGCCGAGGCCCGTCCGGCTTTATCAAAATCAGTTTACTTTCGTGGGCTTTGCAGTCGTTCTTCCTTGAAAAAGAAGTATTTACTATTTATTCAAGAGAGAAATGAACTATTTGTTTACCTCGGAATCGGTGTCGGAAGGACACCCCGATAAAGTGGCCGATCAGATTTCGGACGCTTTGCTTGACGAGTTCCTGGCCTATGACCCGAACTCGAAAGTTGCTTGCGAAACCCTTGTGACGACCGGGCAGGTCGTTTTGGCGGGCGAGGTTAAATCGAATGCTTATGTCGATTTGATGGAGGTGACCCGTCGGGTAATTCACCGGATTGGATATAATAAGAGCTCGTACAAATTCGATGCCGACTCGTGCGGCATCTTCTCGGCCATTCACGAACAGTCGGCCGACATCAACCGGGGCGTGGAGCGTGCCGATGCCATGGAGCAGGGTGCCGGCGACCAGGGCATGATGTTTGGTTATGCCTGCAACGAGACAGACAACTACATGCCTCTCTCGCTCGATTTGTCGCACCTATTGCTCGTCGAGCTGGCTGCGATTCGCCGCGAGGCTTCGGCCATGACCTATCTGCGCAAGGGGCGGGTGACGTCGTATCTGCGTCCCGACTCGAAGTCGCAGGTGACTATTGAATACAACGAGAAGAACGAGCCGGTGCGCGTGCACACCATCGTCATCTCGACCCAGCACGACGAGTTCGTGACGCCGGTCGATGGCTCGAAAGAGGCACAGGATGCTGCCGACCGCGAGATGTTGCAGACCATTTATAACGATGTGAAGACGGTGCTTTTGCCCCGCGTGATAGCCCAGTTGCCCGAGCGGGTACGGGCTCTCTTCGACGACCAGCTGGTGTTGCTGGTGAACCCCACGGGCAAGTTTGTCATCGGCGGGCCTCACGGCGATACCGGTCTCACGGGTCGCAAGATCATTGTCGACACCTATGGCGGCAAGGGTGGTCACGGCGGTGGCGCCTTCTCGGGCAAAGACCCTTCGAAGGTAGACCGTTCGGCAGCCTATGCCGCCCGGCACATTGCCAAGAACCTGGTGGCTGCTGGTGTATCCGACGAGATTCTGGTGCAGGTATCCTACGCCATCGGGGTGGCCGAGCCGGTAAGTATCTATGTGAATACCTACGGCAAATCGCATGTGCCGATGAGTGATGCCGAGATTGCCCGTCGCGTGGGCGAGATATTCGACATGCGTCCCCGGGCTATCGAGGAGCGGTTGAAGCTGCGTAACCCCATCTATGAGGAGACCGCGGCTTATGGCCACATGGGTCGCAAACCGCAGACGGTGGTCAAGACCTTCACGTCGCACTACAACACCGAGCCGGTGGTGCGCGAGGTAGAGCTCTTCACCTGGGAGAAACTCGACTATGTGGATGTAGTGAAGAAAGCCTTCAATCTCGACTGACCGATAGACCGGTCGAAACGGAACCATACGAAGGGTGTGCCTGCGATTTTCGAACGGGTGCACCCTTCGCTCGTTTTCGACAGGGGTAATTCGGCGAGGCTGTTGGGGGATGCCTTTAGTATTTTATCGGGAAAGAGAGATTAGAAGTTGCTGAAATTCTGGGGTTTGATGACGAACCCGATACGCAGCCGGGAGTGGAACTTGTTGTAGTCGAGCAGTCCCTCGCCGTAGCCGTTGTAATATTGCAGGAAGAGATACTGGTTCTCGTTGGGGAAGAGGCGGGCACTCAACTCGACGACGGTGTTGAAGTTGAAGTTCCAGCCGCTGCGTTTGGTGAGGATGATGGAGGCTCCGAATCGGCGGTTGTCGCTCAGGTAGCTGCCGGCCAGTTGGAAGATGCCGCAATACTTGAGTATGTCGCGGTTGTTGCCGCTGTCGATAATGGGTATCCAGGTTTTGAATTGCAGCTCTACGTTGTGATCGACGGCAAGTGCACCCATAAGCGAAATTTTGTTCCAGCTGCGAGACCAGATACTGTCTTTTCCGTTCGACTCATGCTCGACGAGGAGCGTGACCTGTCCGATGAAGCGGTCGTGGTAGATGACCGGGTGCGTGAGGCCTATGCCCGGATTGAAGTTGAGGTCATACATGGGGAGCGACTCTTGGAATACGTTCCAAAAAGCCTTTTGCGTGTAGGTGATAAAGAGGTAGGTATCGAAGGGCAGCTTGCTCTTGGTGAGTCGCTGGCTGATACTCAACTGAAATTTTACATCCGAATTTTGTCCGGTGGGTCTCCCGCCCAGAGTAGAACCCACGATGAAATAGTTGTCTTTGAAAAGCGAGAAGTAGGGGCGCTTGTCCAGCTCTTCGCGTACGCTGTCGGGATTGTACTTGGGTACATTGTTGCGTATCTGGGCATTGGCGACGACTGCCAGAAGGAGCAAGGGGAGGAGAATGGCAAAACGTTTCATAGACAAGGTATAAGATATTTTGCAAATATATAGAAAGTCGGGAGTATAAAAATAAGCTCGCTTGATTTTTATACCAAAAGGTGTATCCTGTATTCTACCAAAAGGGAAAAGGATTAACCGCTACAAGTGAAAACCGCGTTTTCACATGGTGTTGCGTCGTACCTCCTTTTGGAGGTGCAAATATAGGCTAACTTCTCGGAGATATATAGTCAAAAAGGTCGTTCTTTTTTGTCGTTTTTTCCAGAAAGTTCGGGCTCGGTCGAGGGTTTTGACCGATAAAGTTTGGCTTCTCCCGCAAATCGAGTACATTTGCAAGAAAAGAAAAAGGTTTTACATGAGCAAGATAGGAGCAATATTGTGTGTGGGGGTGCTGCTGTTGAGCGGTTGTGGAGGCAAAAGTCACGAGTTTTCGGTCGAGGGGACCCTCAACAACCTGGGCGGTCGGCCTGTCTATGCGGTTTACAGCACCGAGAGCGGTATCGTGGTCGATACCCTGCGTCCGCAAAACGGATATATCGCCTTTAAAAATTCGTCGGCCGAGCTTATTCCCATTCAGTTTTATTATTTCGACAAGACTCCGTTTACCCAGATTTATGTGCAGAACGGCGACCGCATCGAGCTTTCGGGCGACGGGCAAGACCCCTTCGGCCTGAAGGTGAAGGGCAGTTCTCTGAACAAAGAGCTGCTCAAGTTCAACCAGGAGAACAAGGAGCTGTTGCAAACCTGGCTGGCCGAGCGTAACGCCTCGGCTTCGGGTTCGCGCACCCCTCGGTACGAACAGTTGTGCCGGGAGCTGCAGGGGGTGGTGGCCGACTATGTGGGCAAGCATCGCGACTCGCCCGTGAGCGCCATCCTGTTGAGCAACTATCTGCTGGGCGAGGCCGATCAGGCCCGTTGCGATTCGCTCATTGCCCTGCTCGACCCCGGGGTGCTGGCCGGTGGGGCCGGAGTTCCGTTGGTGCGCTATCGGGAGTTTGAGAATACGTTGAAAGCCGATTCGGTATTGCCCTACCTCTCGCTGGTCACGGTGGCCGATACCTCGTGGATAATCGATGCCCAGGAGGCCCGGGCCACGCTGCTCTGTTTCTGGGCAGCCGAGACGGCCGGGACCCGCGGCTACGAAACTTTCCTGGGCGATATGGCCGCCCGCTACGATACCGCCGTGCAGGTGATAGATGTGTCGCTCGACCGCGACAGTGCCGTATGGCGCCGGACGGTATCCCCCGACACCGTGCAGTGGACCCGGTTGTGGGCCAAGGGGGGCTACCTCTATGCCGGGGTGAAGTGGCTCGACATACACCGCCTGCCCTATCTGTTGGTAGCCGATTCGACGGGCCGGGTGGTGGCACGAGGTCTGTCGCCCGACTCGACCCAGGCCTGCATCGACCGGATGATTAAACCCTAATCGGGTGTATATAACCTGCTTAAATCTATTACTATGTTGGTGAAAGTTTTCGGAGCAGCCGTGCAGGGCATCGACGCCCTGGTCGTCACCATCGAGGTGAACTGCTCGCAGGGGATTCGATTTCTCATGGTGGGGCTGCCCGATGCGGCAGTCAAGGAGAGCCACGAACGCATTGTCTCGGCCGTAGAGCACAACGGCTATAAATTTCCACGTCGACAAGTCATTGTGAACATGTCGCCTGCCGACATCCGCAAGGAGGGGGCCTCTTACGACCTGCCCCTGGCCATCGGCATCCTGGCCGGCGACGGCAAGGTGAAGAGCGACCGCCTGGGCGACTACATGCTCATGGGCGAACTCTCGCTCGACGGTTCCATTCTCCCCATCAAGGGAGCTCTGCCTATCGCCATCAAGGCCCGCGAGGAGGGATTCAAGGGGTTGATTATCCCCAAGGCCAATGTGCGCGAAGCGGCCGTGGTGAACAACCTCGAGGTCTACGGGGTGGAGAACCTCACCGAGGTGATCCGTTTCTTCGATGGAGAGGTGGAGTTGGAACCGACCGTCATCGACACCCGGGCCGAATTTTTCAAGGAGTGCACCCGTTTCGACCTCGACTTCAGCGACGTGAAGGGACAGGAGAGCGTGAAGCGCGCCTTCGAGGTAGCTGCTGCAGGCGGGCACAACATCATACTCATAGGACCTCCGGGGGCCGGCAAGTCGATGATGGCCAAGCGGTTGCCGTCGATACTCCCGCCGCTTACCCTGCAAGAGGCCCTCGAGACCACCAAGATACACTCGGTAGCCGGCCGTATGGAGCGGGGTAGTTCACTGCTGTCGCAACGTCCCTTCCGGGCACCGCACCACACCATTTCGTCGGTAGCGCTGGTCGGTGGCGGTGCCTATCCCCAGCCGGGCGAAATCTCGCTGGCCCACAACGGGGTGCTCTTTCTCGACGAGTTGCCCGAGTTTTCGCGTCAGGTACTCGAGGTGATGCGCCAACCGCTCGAAGACCGCAAAATCACCATCGCCCGGGCCAAATATTCGATTGAATATCCGGCCAGTGTGATGCTGGTAGCCTCGATGAACCCCTGCCCTTGCGGCTATTACAACCACCCCGACAAGGAGTGCATCTGCAACCCGGGGGCCATACAGCGTTATTTGGGAAAAATATCGGGTCCGCTGCTCGACCGCATCGACATACAGGTAGAGATTGTGCCCGTACCCTTCGAAAAAATATCGGATACCCGTCCGGCCGAGTCGAGCGAAGCGATACGTCGGCGTGTTGTGGCCGCCCGGGAGGTTCAGGCCGCCCGCTTTGCCGAGTATCCCGGCATCTACTGCAACGCCCAGATGACTCCCCGACTGCTGAACCGCTATGCCGCACCCGATGCCGCCGGGCTCAAACGGCTGAAGGATGCCATGGAGCGATTCCACCTCTCGGCCCGAGCCTACGATCGTATCTTGAAGGTAGCTCGCACCATTGCCGACCTCGACGGATGCGAGACGGTGCAGGTGCAGCACATCAACGAGGCGGTGAACTACCGCAACCTCGACCGCGAGAACTGGGGCGACCGTTGAGTAAAGGGCGTTTTTTTCGCCGGCGAAGCAGATAACCGGGATAGGGATAAAGACAATTTAAGAAAAATATCTATTTTTGCCGCGAAAAGGAGACCTTGATGTCCTTCGCGGGAAGATGATGCAATTGAGAATCCTTAAACTGATAACTGAAAAATATAACCATCATAACATTAGCAATGAAGAAAATAGGCTTGTTGGGCATATTCTTATGCCTGAATTTTATGCTGTACTCCGATACCTTGAAAAAGGTAGTCGATGTGGAGTACAAGGACAACACGGTGGTGAGCGTGGTGCTCTCTCCCGATTTGACGATGCGGTTTGCCGACGATGCCCTCGTTTTTGAGAGCGAAGAGTCCGACAACAGTTTTGCCCTGGCCGATATTTCGGGCTTTCGCTATACCAAGCGGGCTATTTCGGGTATTCAGGAGGTCACGGCCGAGACCTTTGTCGTGACAGCCGAGTCGTTGCAGATAACCGGGTTGCCTGCCGGGACTACGGTGCAGGTATACGACCTGAACGGCCGTCTGGTGGCCGACGAGCAGGTCGACGGCGAGTTCCGCCTGGCGTTCGACCGGTTGCCCGGCGGGGCCTATGTGGTCCGCTACGGCCAGGTATCGCGCAAGATTATCGTCGCCCCACGGGGATAATCCTCCCGGTAGAGAGTTATAAACAAGAGTATCCATACCAGTAGTTCAAATAGAAAAACATGAAAAAACTATTCCTCCTTCTCCTGTTGCTGCCGCTTTGGGTATACGGCCAACAGGCTCACCCCTGGCTTCACATATACCACAACGATGTCGATTTCAATTCGGTAAAGGCTACGGAGATTACCGAGATGACACATCGCCTCTCCGATAGCGACGATTCGCTCGACAGTCTCATTGTCAACACGAAAGAGAACCGCTTGTCGGTAGCTCTCTCCGATATAGACCGCTGTGCCGTGGGCACGAATGTTCCCACCGTGTACATCACGATACCCGACTATCCCAACTTGAGCGAACTCTATGACAAGGAGCTCTACCTCGATGCCATGATCAGTATCGACGGCAACGGTGTAGTCGACGATCTGGAACCTACGGCCGTCTCGATCAAGGGGCGGGGCAACAGTACCTGGAACTATGTGAAGAAACCCTATCGGTTGAAATTCGACAAGAAGATCGCCATTTGCGGTCTGGCCAAGGCCAAGAGCTACGCCTTGATTGCCAACTACATCGACTGTACGCTCATGCGGAATGCCATCGCCTTGAAGATAGGCCAGTTGCTCGAGATGCCCTATACCAACCATTGCCAGCCGATACGGGTCTATTTCAACGGTATCTTCAAGGGGGCATACTTCATCACCGAGAAGATTGGCATCACGGGGGCGAGTGTCGATATCGACGAAGAGACTGGCATCTTGTTTGAGATGGATACCAACTTTGACGAGGACTACAAGTTCTGGTCGCGCTACTACAACCTGCCCATGATGGTGAAAGATCCCGACCTGAGCGAAATTGCCGAGTTGAAGGGGGTGACCCCCGAGTCGCTGTTGACCACCTGGGGCGATGATTTTACCGAGTTTGAGCGCAAGGTTTTTATGGGCGAGGATCTCTCAACCAGCCTCGATATGGAGTCGCTTGTCAACTACCTGATAGTCTATAACGTGTGCGGCAATCGCGAGCCCGTGTGGCCCAAGAGCGTCTATCTCTACAAGGCCAGTGCCCAAGATGTCTATCACTTTGGTCCCATTTGGGATTTTGACTGGGGCTTTACCTACAACGACGGGGTGGAGAACCAGGTGACCGACAAACTGTTGCTGGAGATGTTCGACTATCCGCAATACGGTGGTCCGTTCCTGATGCAAATCAGCAAGACCCCCGAGTTCAGAGCTCTCTATAAAGAGAAATTCGACCATTTCAAGACCGAGCTGTATCCCTTACTGCTGGAATACATGGACGAGTATGCCGACCAGATAGAGCCCTCGGCTATTGAGAATGGAGTGGTGTGGCCTGTTGAGCCGGGTCGGACCGAGGGGTCGTTTAATTTCAGGGAGAACCTCGACAAGTTGAAAGAGTGGATCCAAAATCGCATCGACTTTATCTCGGGCCACGAAAACTACGGGCTGTATAACTGATAGCGAACGGATAACGGGTATCCCGTTGTGATATGGAGCGGAGGGGAGAGACCACTGTTGGGGTCGACCTTCCGCTTTGTTTTTTTGCCCTGTTCGGTTGGATAAATCGGTGGCGTTGTCTGTATACCATATAAAAAAGAGTAGGAATATGGACACGAAGAGAGAAGAACGATTGTTGTCGTTGGATACCTTGCGGGGATTCGACATGCTGTTTATCATGGGGTTTGCCTCGTGGGTGGTCGCTTTGAACCGATGTTGCCCGACCGAGGTTGGAGAATGGCTTGCGGGGCAGATGTCGCATACGGTCTGGGATGGTTTTACACAGCACGACCTGATTTTCCCCCTCTTCCTCTTTATTGCGGGCATCTCTTTCCCGTTTTCGCTCGCCAAGCAGCGCAGCCGAGGGGTGCCCGACCGCCGCATCGGCCTGCGAGTATTGCGACGGGGGGTGACCCTCGTGGTGTTGGGCATGGTCTATAACGGCCTGTTGCAGTTCGATTTTGCCGATTTGCGGGTGGCCAGTGTACTGGGGCGTATCGGGGTGGCCTGGATGGTCGGGGCCTGGATTTACATGCGGTTGTCGAAGCGGTTGCAGTATCTATTCGTCGCATTGATTCTACTCGGCTACTGGTTGTTGCTGGCTTTTGTTCCTGCGCCCGATGCTCCGGGAGCCTCGCCCTTTTCGCCCGAAGGCAATCTGGCGGGATACATAGACCGCTGTCTGTTGCCGGGACGGTTGAACGATGGCAGTTTCGACCCCGAGGGATTGTTGAGTACCCTGCCTGCCATAGTAACGGCCCTGTTGGGTATGTATGCCGGCGAGATGGTCCGTTCTGCCCGCTTGGGAAGCGGAGCCCGTAAGAGCCTGTGGCTGGCGGGGACAGGTGCAGGGCTTGTCGCCGTGGGGTGGGTGTGGAATCAATGGTTCCCTATCAATAAAACCTTGTGGAGCAGTTCGTTTACCTGTTTTGCCGGAGGGCTCTCGTTTCTGTTGTTTGCCCTCTTTTATTATGTAATCGATGTGCGGGGCAGGCGGTCGTGGACCCTCTTCTTCCGGGTGATAGGTCTCAACTCCATCACCATCTATCTGGCCCAGCCGATGATAGGATTCTCGCATCTGAATCGTTTCCTGTTCGGCGGGCTGGCTTGCTGGGCAGGCGAATATGCCGGAGAGCCGGCGGGTGAGTTGCTCCTTCGTACGGGGTATGTGGTCTGTTGCTGGGTCTTCCTCTATTTTCTGTATCGCAAACAGATATTTTTGAAGGTATAGCGGTGCGCCGGGAGCTCCCGGCTGCACCGTTGTCGGGTTTCCGGGAGGGAATAAAACGGCGTTTACATTTTTTTTATTTCGCAAATTCGGCCGAAATCGCTACCTTTGTTTCTCTTAAACAGGATAGAAAACAAGAAGATAAAAGAAATAGATTGTGGCCAAGGAAATAGTTGAAACTCCGCTTATGAAGCAGTACATCGAGATGAAAGCCCTGCATCCCGATGCCATATTGCTGTTCAGGGTGGGAGATTTCTATGAGACCTTTTCGGACGATGCCATCGTGGCATCTGAGATTCTGGGAATTACGCTTACCCGTCGGGCAAACGGTGCCGCGCAATATGTCGAGCTGGCGGGCTTCCCGCATCATGCCCTCGACACCTATCTGCCCAAACTGGTGCGGGCCGGCAAGCGGGTGGCTATCTGCGAACAGCTGGAAGACCCCAAGCTGGCCAAGAAGCTGGTGAAGCGGGGTATCACCGAGCTGGTGACCCCGGGTGTGTCGATCAACGACAATATACTGGACCATAAAGAGAATAACTTCCTGGCCGGCGTTCACTTCGGGAAAAACAACAAGGTGGGCGTGGCTTTCCTCGACATCTCGACCGGCGAGTTTCTGGCTGCCGAGGGCGATTACGACTATGTAGACAAACTGCTGGGCAACTTCGCCCCCAAGGAGGTGCTGTTCGAGCGCACCAAGCGTAAACTCTTCGAAGAGCATTTCGGCAGCCGCTTCTTCACCTTCGAACTCGACGACTGGGTCTATACCGAAGATGCTGCCAAAGACCGCCTGCTGCGCCACTTCGAGACCAAGAACCTCAAGGGATTCGGCGTGCACAACATGCCTTGTGCCATCATTGCGGCCGGGTCGCTGCTTCACTACCTCGACATTACCCAACATACCCATATTTCGCACATCACCTCGCTCTCCCGCATCGAGGAGGAGCGCTATGTGCGCCTCGACAAGTTTACGGTGCGCAGCCTCGAACTGCTCGCCCCCATGAACGAGGGGGGCAAGAGTCTGCTCGACGTCATCGACCGCACCGTCACCCCCATGGGTGCCCGCATGCTCAGGCGGTGGATTATCTTCCCCCTGAAGGATGTGAAGCCTATCGAAGACCGGTTGAATGGCGTGGAGTTCTTCTTCCGCCACCCCGAAGCTCGCGAGGTTATCGACCCGCAGCTCGACACCATCGGCGACATGGAGCGGCTCATCTCGAAGGTGGCCGTGGGGCGTATCTCGCCCCGCGAGGTGGTGCAGCTCAAGGTGGCCCTGCAGGCCATCGAGCCCATCAAGGCGGTGTGCGAGCAGAGCGACGAGCCGGTGCTGCAACGCATAGGCGAGCAACTCAACTGCTGCGCGAGCATACGCGACCGCATCGAGCGGGAGATTGTGCCCGATGCGCCCAACGTCTCCAACCGCGGCGGCATCATCCGCAAGGGGGTGAATGCCGAACTCGACGACCTGCGCGAGATTTCTACCTCGGGCAAGGATTATCTGCTGCATGTGCAGCAGCGCGAGAGCGACCGCACGGGTATCCCCAGCCTCAAGGTGGGCTACAACAACGTGTTCGGTTACTACATCGAGGTGCGCAATACCCACAAGGACAAGGTGCCGGCCGACTGGGTGCGCAAGCAGACCCTGGTGAATGCCGAGCGATACATCACCCAGGAGCTGAAGGAGTATGAAGAGAAGATACTCGGGGCCGAGGAGAAGATACTCTCGCTGGAGGCCCAGCTGTTCAACGACCTGATTCTGGCCCTCACCGAGTTCATCCCGGCCATCCAGCTCGACTCGAATCTGATAGCCCGGCTCGACTGCCTGCTGTCGTTTGTGAAGTCGGCCGTCGAGAACCGCTATATCCGCCCCGAGATTAACGATTCGCTCACCATCGACATCAAGGAGGGGCGCCACCCGGTCATCGAGAAGCAGATGCCCCCGGGCGAGAGCTACGTTAGCAACAGCGTGGAGCTCGACAACGACAAGCAGCAGATTATGATGATTACCGGTCCCAACATGGCCGGTAAATCGGCCTTGTTGCGGCAGACGGCCCTCATTGTGCTGATGGCGCAGATAGGCAGTTTCGTCCCCGCCGAGGCGGCCAGCATAGGCATTGTCGACAAGATATTCACTCGCGTGGGAGCTTCGGACAACATCTCGCTGGGCGAGTCGACCTTCATGGTCGAGATGACCGAGGCGGCCGACATCCTCAACAACCTGTCGGAGCGCAGCCTCGTGCTCTTCGACGAGTTGGGGCGCGGCACCAGTACCTACGACGGTATCTCCATCGCCTGGGCCATCGTCGAGCACATACACGAGCATCCCAAGGCGCGGGCCAAGACGCTCTTTGCCACCCACTACCACGAGCTCAACGAGATGGAGCGCACCTACAAGCGCATTGTCAACTACAACGTCTCGGTCAAGGAGATTGACAACAAGGTGATATTCCTGCGCAAACTGGTGCGGGGCGGCAGCGAACACAGCTTCGGTATCCACGTGGCCAAGCTGGCCGGCATGCCCCAGAGCATCGTCAAGCGGGCTAACCAGATCTTGAAACAGCTCGAGGACGAGAACCGGCAGACGGGGCTGGCCAAACCTACGGCCGAGATTGCCTCGTCGCGCGGTGGCGTGCAGCTGAGTTTCTTCCAGCTCGACGACCCCGTGCTCTCGCAGGTGCGCGACGAGATTCTGCGGGCCGACATCAACAACCTCACGCCGGTCGAGGCCCTGAACAAACTGAATGAGATAAAAAAGATAATCACCGGGAAATAACAGTGATTCATGATGAAGAGAAGCGATTTTGAAATTATGGCACCTGTGGGTTCGTACGACTCGCTGGCTGCCGCCATACAGGGAGGGGCCGACTCGATCTACTTCGGTATCGAGGGGCTGAACATGCGCTCCCGTTCGTCCAACAACTTTACCATCGACGACCTGCACGAGATTGTGCGCATCTGCAACGAGCACGGCATCAAGAGCTACCTCACGGTCAATACCGTCATCTACGACGAAGACATCGCCCTGCTGCACCGTATCGTCGATGCGGCCAAGGAGGCGGGCCTCACGGCCATTATCGCCAGCGACGTGGCCGCCATGACCTATGCCCGCGAGGTGGGGGTCGAGGTGCATCTGTCGACCCAGCTGAATATCTCGAACACCGAGGCGCTGCGCTTCTATGCCCGCTTTGCCGACGTGGTGGTGCTGGCCCGCGAGTTGAATCTGGAGCAGGTCACCCGCATTCACGAGGCCATCGAGCGCGACCACATCGTGGGGCCGGGCGGCGAGCCGGTACGTATCGAGATGTTCTGCCACGGGGCCTTGTGCATGGCCGTTTCGGGCAAGTGCTACCTGAGCCTGCACGAGATGAATGCCTCGGCCAACCGGGGAGCCTGCATGCAGATTTGCCGCCGCTCCTACGAGGTGAGAGACAAGGAGACCGGCAATGAACTCGAGGTGGACAACGCCTATATCATGTCGCCGAAAGATTTGAAAACCATACACTTCCTCAATAAACTCATCGATGCCGGCGTGCGGGTGTTCAAAATCGAGGGGCGTGCCCGCGGTCCCGAATATGTGCGTACCGTCGTCTCGTGTTACAACGAGGCCATCGATGCCTGTCTGGCCGGCGACTTCACCGACGAGAAGATTGCCGACTGGGACCAGCGGCTGGCCACGGTATTCAACCGCGGTTTCTGGAACGGTTATTACCTGGGGCAGCGGTTGGGCGAGTGGACCCACAACTACGGGTCGGCGGCCACCAAGCGCAAGGTCTACATAGGCAAGGGGGTGAAATACTTCTCCAACCTGGGGGTGGCCGAGTTTCTGCTCGAGAGCGGGTCGCTGAGCGTAGGCGACGAGGTGGTCATCACCGGGCCCACGACCGGAGCCCTCTTCCGCAAGGTCGAGGAGATACGGGTCGACCTGAAACCGGTCGAGACCGCCGTAAAGGGCGACCGCTTCTCGATGCGGGTCGACGAGAAGATACGTCCGTCGGACAAATTGTATAAATGGGTAGATAGTTCGGAACTTAAATCGAAATAGTTATGTTCAGGAAACGAGCGATTGCAGCAATCTTGGGAATGGCCTGTGTGGGACAGCTCGCGGCCACGAAACAGGGCGTGCCGGCCTACGACGATTACAAGGCTTTGATAAACAGGGGTATCTCTCTCTTCGAAGAGAAGAACTACGTGGGTTGCTCCGATGTGATGCAGGAGGCGCGCCAGGGCGACCTGCCGCGCGAGTTGCGCGAGACGGCCGACTGGTATATCGCGCTGGCCGAGGCCCGCAACCATTCGCCGCAAACGGTAAGTCTGCTGACGGCTTTCCTGCGCGAATACCCCGAGTCGTCGCACACTCTGCAGGCGCGGTTGGCTCTGGCCGACTATTATTACGACCGGCAGGAGTATGCCCGGGCCTTGAAGGCCTACCGCTCGATCAACGTGAGTCTGCTCACCGGCGACGAGGAGGACCGCTGGGGTTACCGCACCGCCTGTTCGCTGTTGAAGACCGGCGAGCCCGCGTCGGCCAAACCGCTCTTTCAGATTCTCATCGGGAAAGATAAATTCAAAACCGGCTCTACCTTCTATCTGGCCTATATCCAGATGAACGAGGGCGACGACCGGGCGGCATTGAGCAACTTTGCCAAGGTCTCGGGCGATGCCCGATACGGCTATTCGGCCCGGCTGCACATGCTGCAAATCTACTTCAAGCAGAAGCGTTTTGCCCAGGTGTTGAGCGAGGGTAAGGAGTTGCTCTTGCACACCACGACCGATGCCGATGCCTATACCGAGTTGCTTCGTCTGTTGGGCGAGAGTACTTACCACGAAGGCAACGACACCTTGGCCGCCGACTACCTCGAGCGCTATCTGCAACGCACTGGCCAGCCGCAACGCTCGGCCCTCTATGCGATGGGTGTGATGGCCTATCGTCAGGGCGACGATGTGCGGGCCATCAACTATCTGGGCCAGGTGACTGTCACCGACGATGCCCTGTCGCAAAATGCCTACCTCTACATCGGGCAGGCTTACCTGCGGGCCGGCGACAAGAACAACGCCCGCATGGCCTTCGAGATGGCCTCGCAGGGCAACTACGACACTCAGGTGCGCGAGACGGCTCTCTACAACTACGCCCTCTGTCTCTACGACCGGTCGGCCTCGCCCTTCGACAATTCGGTGGGGGTGTTCGAGCGTTTCCTCAACGAGTTCCCCGAGTCGCGCTATGCCGACCGCATCAACGACTACCTGGTCGAGGTCTACATGACTACCCGCAACTACCGGTCGGCCCTGGCTTCAATCGAGAAGATACAGCGGCCCGACAGCAAGATATTGGCCGTCAAGCAGCGCATCCTGTTCCAACTGGGTACCGAGGCGTTTGCCAATACCCGCATCGAGGAGGCCCGGCAGCTTTTCACCCAGGCTATCGGTGTGGGCAACTACGATGCCGACATCCGCGCCAAGGCTTCGTTCTGGCTCGCCGAGTGCCTGTATCGTCAGGAGCAATACGGTGCCGCGGCCCGCAACTACTCGGCATTCCTCTCGGCCTGCAAGGACAAGCGCAGCGAGATGTATGCCCTGGCCTGGTACGACTGGGCCTATTGCCAGTTCAAGCAACATAACTTCGCGCAGGCGCTCGACGGCTTCTCGCGCTACCTCTCGGCACAGACGGGGGCCGACAAGCGCATGGTGGCCGATGCCTATGCCCGCACCGGCGACTGCTACTACTATGCCCGTCGCTATGCCGATGCCGAGCAATATTACGCACAGGCGCAGCAGACCTATCCGGCCGGCGGCGATTACGCCCTCTTCCAGAAGGCATTCATGGCCGGGTTGCAGAAAAATCAGGAGCGTAAAATCGAACTGCTCGACCAGCTCATCGCCCAGTATCCCCGCTCGGGTTATCTGGCCAATGCCTGGTTCGAAAAGGGACAAGCCTATACGATACTCAACCGCAACAACGAGGCCATAGCCAGCTACCGCCAGCTGATGGACAACTATCCCCAGAGCGCGATAGCCCGCAAGGGCGGCCTGCAGCTGGGCATGGTCTACTTCAACAACGGCCAGACCGACGAGTCGGTAGCCGCCTACCAGCAGGTAATCGAGCGCTATCCTACCAGCGAAGAGGCCCGTGTGGCCGTGGCCGACCTCAAGTCGGTCTATGTCGAGAAGGATGCCGTCGATGCCTATGCCACCTACCTCAACCGCGTGGGGCTGGCCGAACAGGCACCCGTGGGCGAACTCGACTCGCTCTCCTACATGGCTGCCGAGCGCACCTACATGACGGGCAAGGGGGCGGCCTCGCTCGAGAAATATCTGCGCAACTACCCGGGTGGGGCCTTTGTGGTGCCGGCCCACTTCTATGTGGCACAGGCTGCCTTTGCCGCCAAGGAGTATGACAAGGCCCTCGCCTCGTTCGACTATGTGGTGACCCACAGTCCCGACGGCGAGTTTGGCGAGGAGTCGTTGGCCCGTAAGTGCGAAATCCTCTATCTGAATGGCCGTTACGA
Organism: Barnesiella sp. ET7; assembly: GCF_024733785.1. NCBI lineage: Bacteria > Pseudomonadati > Bacteroidota > Bacteroidia > Bacteroidales > Barnesiellaceae > Barnesiella > Barnesiella sp. ET7. The sequence continues at coordinate 97,280 of NZ_JANRHM010000003.1, read as the reverse complement.
CGAGGCTCTCGAAGGCTTCAAGGCCCTTGAGAAGAAGGCCACGACGGCCGAGAACAAGCAGGCGGCCTGGCTGGGCATGCTGCGCATAGCCCGCAACAAGCAGCAGTACGACCTGGTACTCGCTGCCGCCGAAGGTCTGCTGGGCGAGAGCAAGCTGTCGCCCGACCTGCGGCAGGAGGTGCTCTTTGCCCGGGCCGATGCCTGTGCCCACAGCGGGCAGGGCGAGAAGGCTGCCGCCGACTGGCAGGAACTGGCCCAGGATACGCGGTCGGAGTATGGTGCACAGAGTGCCTACCTGCTGGCCCAATATCAGTTCGACAACAAAGCCCTCAACAATGCCGAGAAGACCCTGAACGCCTTTATCGACAAGGGCACCCCGCACAGCTACTGGCTGGCCCGGGGCTTCCTGCTCATGGCCGACATCTACGAGAAGCGGGGCGAGACCTTCCAGGCCCGGCAGTATCTGCAGAGCCTGCGCAACAACTATCCGGCGAGCGACGACGATATAAGTGCCCGTATCGACGAGCGGCTGGCCCGATTGGGAAAAACGGAGTAGAACGATTCAATACATGTAACTTATGAAACGGTTTTCTTTTTTGACGATACTGATCATTCCCTTCGCCCTGTCGGCACAGCAGGCCGACTCGCTGCGTCGGGAAGTAACCATAGAGAAAGACTTTACGCCCATCGTGCGCGATGCCTCGAAAATCAACACCCTCCCCGAGGTCGAGGCGCCTACGGTCACCCGGCAGTCGATACAGTACAGCGACTGGACGGTACCGGCTCCGCTCGAGGCCCGCGCCGTGTTGTTGCCGGCCGGCGGTTTCGGCGACCCGGCCCGCGAAAACCTGAAGCGCGGCTATTTCGATTTCGGTCTGGGCAATTACTGGAACATGGTGGGCAATGCCGGCTACCGCATCCTGCAAAGCGAGAAAGTCCAGTTGGGCGTGTGGCTGCAACACCGCTCGACCTGCGGCTCGGTAGACTACAACCAGACTCTGCCGGGCTATGAAACCTCGCGTACGATGAGGCAGCTCGAAGAGCGGGTGGTGGCCGACTATCGCCATTCGTTCGAGAAGCTCGACCTGGGTATACGGGGCGGCTATCGGTACGACTCGTTCAACTACTACGGCCTGCGCTTCCCCGGTGTGCAGGGCATCGCTTCGCCCGGGCAGGAGATAAACCGCTTCTTCCTCAAGAGCCGCATCGCCTCCAGCAACCCCGATGCCCAACTGCGCTACTCGGCATCGCTGGCCTACTATCGGTATGGCTACCAGCGGGGCTATCTGCAAGGCGACAAGGGGGCTGCCGAAAATGTGGTAGCTGCCGATTTCGCCCTCGTGGCTCCCATCGACCCCAGCAGCGACATAGCACTCGACGGCGCGTTCGACTATGTGGGCTACAACCGGTTGCCGTCGGCATCGGGCTATGGCATGCTGTCGCTCAATCCGCGGTACAGCTGGCACAACGACCGGGTGTCGCTCTCGGCCGGTGTGAAGGCCGACATCTCGTTCAACAACGGCACCATCTTCCGCTTTGCCCCCGATGTGCGTTTCGACTGGACCATCGTGCCCGACCTGCAGTTCTACACCCTACTCACCGGAGGCAAGCAACTGAATACCTGGCATCGGGTATCGGCCCGTACGCTCTACTTCAATCCCTCGGCCGTGGTCGACAACAGCTATACTCCGCTCGATGCCCGGCTGGGGCTGCGGGTCAACGCCCTGCGCGGCTTCTCGATAGGTATTTCGGGCGGCTACGAAATCGGTAAGAATGTTCTTTTCCTCGTGCCCGAACAGACCGTGGACGGCCAGTTTACCGGCGTGTCGCGCTTCTGGGGTATCGATGCCTATGCCTGGAAAGCCGGTCTCGACCTCTCGTATCGCTATGGTACCCTGTGGGAGGCTTCGGCCCGGGTCGACTATTGCCGCTGGACCACCACGGGCGGCGGTCAGGTGGTATCGTATGATCGGCCGCAATGGCAAGGCGGGGTGAATGTGCGTTACAATCCGCTCGCTGAACTCTCGCTCGAGGCGGGTTACGACTTTGCCGCCGTGCGCAAATACGGCGTGCTGGGCGCCATCCCCGACATGCACCTCGTGCATGTGAAAGCCTCGTATGCCTTCACCTCCTGGTTCTCGCTTTATGGTCTCACCGACAATCTGTTGAACCGTAAATACGACATCGCCTACGGTATGCCGGCTCAGGGAATCAGTTTCATGTTCGGAGTCGATTTCAAATTCTGATTCCCGCTCTCTGCGGTACCTTTGTCTCCGATACTCGGGCTATACATTATTTAATAAAAAAGTAGAAAAAAAGGCTGTTTTACAATTCGATTTCCTATTTTTGCGCAAAATTTGAACGAAAGTTGCGTGTATGGCGAAGAATTTGGTAATAGTAGAGTCTCCGGCAAAGGCTAAAACAATAGAGAAGTTTCTGGGAAAGGACTACGAGGTCCTCTCGAGCTATGGTCACATTCGGGATCTGAAGAAAAAAGATTTCAGCATAGATATTAACGACCATTATAAACCTATTTACGAGATACCTGCCGACAAGAAGCAGGTGGTCGACACCCTCAAGGCCGAGGCCGCCAAGGCCGATATGGTGTGGCTGGCTTCCGATGAGGACCGCGAGGGAGAGGCTATTGCCTGGCACCTGTTCGAGGTGCTGAAGCTGAAGCCCGAGAAGACCAAGCGTATCGTGTTTCACGAGATTACCAAAGATGCCATTCTGCATGCCATAGCCAATCCGCGCGATATAGACATGCACCGGGTCGATGCCCAGCAGGCACGCCGGGTGCTCGACCGCATCGTGGGCTTCGAGCTCTCGCCGGTGCTGTGGAAAAAGGTGAAACCGGCACTTTCGGCCGGTCGGGTGCAGTCGGTAGCCGTGCGGCTGATTGTGGAGCGCGAGCGCGAAATCGCCGCCTTCAAGCCCGAGGCTGCCTATCGGGTAGTGGGCGAGTTTGTCCTGCCCGGCGGTGAGGTGCTGAAGGCCGAGTTGAACCAGCGGCTCAAGACCGAAGCCGAGGCGATGGCTCTGCTCGAGGCCTGCAAGACGGCCGCTTTCTCGATTGGCGATGTGACGGTGAAACCCGCCCGCAAGTCGCCCGCGGCCCCCTTTACCACCTCGACTCTGCAACAGGAGGCGGCCCGCAAACTGGGATTCTCGGTGGCCCAAACCATGATGGTGGCCCAGCGGTTGTACGAGGCCGGACACATTACCTACATGCGTACCGACTCGGTCAACCTCTCGTCGCTCGCCCTCAATACGACCAAAGACGAAATCATCAAAACGCTGGGTGAGAAATATCTCCACACCCGCAACTACCATACCCACACCAAGGGGGCACAGGAGGCTCACGAGGCTATCCGCCCCACCTACATCAGTCACCGCGAAATCAACTCGTCGTCGCAGGAGAAGCGGTTGTACGAATTGATTTGGAAACGTACCATCGCCTCGCAGATGAGCGACGCCGAGCTGGAGAAGACCACGGCGACCATCACCATATCGGGGCGCAAGGAGTATTTCGTAGCCGTAGGCGAGGTGCTGAAATTCGACGGTTTCCTGAAGGTGTACATGGAGTCGACCGACGACGAAGGCGATGCCGAGAGCAACGACAAGATGCTGCCCCCCCTGACCCGAGGCGAGGCGCTGACCCTCTCGACCGCTACCGCCACCGAGCGATTCTCGCAGGCTCCCGCCCGCTACACCGAGGCCAGTCTGGTACGCAAGCTCGAGGAGCTGGGTATCGGCCGTCCGTCGACCTATGCGCCCACCATCTCGACCATCCAGCAACGCGAGTATGTCGAGAAGGGCGACCGCAAAGGGACTGAGCGCAAGTACCACCTGCTTACGCTGAGCAAGGGCAATATCCGTGCGGTCGAGAAGAGCGAGATTACCGGCGCCGATAAGGGCAAGTTGTTGCCTACCGACATCGGTGTGGTGGTGACCGACTTCCTCACCGAATACTTCCCCGAGATTCTCAACTATAATTTCACGGCCAACGTCGAGCAACAGTTCGACGACATTGCCGAGGGCAAGACCGTGTGGAGCGACGAGATAGACCACTTCTACAAACTGTTCCACCCCGTGGTCGAGAGTGCCATGGCGCTGCGTCTGGAGCACAAGGTGGGCGAGCGTGTGCTGGGTACCGACCCGAAGAGCGGCCGCCCCGTGTCGGTGAAGATAGGCCGCTTCGGGCCGCTGGTACAGATAGGCACCCCCGATGACGAGGAGAAGCCCCTGTTTGCCTCGCTGCTCAAGGGTCAGTCGATGAGCACCATCACCCTCGACGAAGCCTTGAAACTCTTCGAGCTGCCCCGTACGCTGGGCGACTACGAGGGCAAGACGGTGGTGGTAGGTATCGGTCGCTTCGGTCCCTATATCCGGCACGACGGCAAGTATGTGTCGTTGCCCAAGGAGTACACCCCGCAGGGCGTGACGCTCGACGAGGCCATTGCCCTGATCGAGCACAAGCGCGAGGAGGAGAAGCAGCGCTTCATCAAGAAGTTCGACGAAGACCCCGAGCTCGAGTTGTTGAACGGACGCTTCGGCCCCTACATCGCCTACAAGAAAAAGAATTACAAACTGCCCAAGGGCACCGAGCCCGCCTCGCTCTCTTTTGCCGACTGCATGAAGATTATCGAGGAGGCCGACAAGGCACCGGCCAAGAAGAAACCGGTCCGCAAGAAATCGACGAAATAAGAGGCGGTTTATCCTATTGCAGCGAACGCTTTGTCCCCAACCGGGGAGCAAAGCGTTTGTCTTTTTTTGAGCACTCTTTTTGAGAATACGAGGTACCCTGTGGCAGGCCCGGCCGACGGGGTGTCGCACAATTTGCCGCAGAGATGAGGTAAATTTCGAAAGGTGTGCTTATTTTTGGAAAAGATAAAACAGAGCGTGTATGGCAAAGGAGCTTTTCAATCGATATGTGTGGCTTATCGACCTGCTGCAACGCTACGGCCGCCTCACCCGTCGAGAGATCGACGAGTTGTGGATGCGAAGCGAATACTCCGAGGGGAAGCCGATGGCGCGGCGTACCTTTATGAATTACCGGCAGGCGATACAGGAGATGTTCGACGTGAATATCGAGTGCGACCCCTCGACCTACGAATACTACATCGAAGACCCCGAGGCCCTCGAGGGTAACGGGGCCCGGGTGTGGGCGCTCAATACCCTCTCGGTCAACACCCTGCTCAACGAGAGCCAGGAGCTGCGCGACCGCATCGTGCTGGAGAATATCCCTTCGGGACAGAAGTTCCTGCGCCAGGTCTTCGAGGCGATGAAGGAGAGCCGCATGGTGTGGCTCTCGTACCATTCGTTCCGCCGGATTACGGGGTCGCGCACGCTGGTGGCCCCCTACTTTGTGAAGCTCTTCAGGCAGCGGTGGTATGTGGTGGGCCTCCCGGCAGGAGAGCGCAGAATCAAGACCTATGCGTTGGACCGCGTGACCTCGCTCGAGTTGAGCGACCGCACCTTTGTCTATCCCGAGGGGTTCGAGCCGGCCGACTATTTCAAGGATTGTTTCGGCATTACTTACGGCGAGCAGCCGGCCGAGGAGGTGGTGTTGCGGGTCTCGGCCCTCCAGGCCAACTACCTGCGCACGCTGCCGTTGCACGAGAGCCAGGTCGAGAGCGAGCGCGGCGACAGCCATTCGGTTTTCCGCTACCGGTTGAAGATTACCCCCGACCTGGTGCAGGAGCTCTATGCCCTGAGTTTCTGGCAAGCCGAGGTGTTGGCTCCGCAGTCGTTGCGCGAGGCGGTGGCGGCGCGGTTGGCCGAGAGTCTGGCCGGTTATCGGGGTCCGTTGTCACAGCGTTGAGCCACGTGGCTCAATCGCCGGTATAGACCGCCTTCATCGAGCCCAGCGCCAGTTTGCCCTCCACCTTCAGGGGGATGCGCCGCGAGTCGGTGCTGATCCAGGCCGAGATGTTGTCGCTCGTCTTTTTGCCCGAAGTGTCGTAGAATCGGAACCGCACCTTGAAGGTGCTGTACTCCTTTTTGTTCTGTTTGAGAATCTCCTGCCCCAGATATTCGATGTCGAGGTATTCGAGGCTTTTTCCCGAGAAGATTTTGGTCTTGTAGAGCTGGTTCATGGTCATGGCCCTGAAGTCGAAGGCCCGAATCACATAGAAGATGCTGAGCATGTCGTAGACGATGCCCGGCTCGGTGAGGGTGTAATCCTCGATGGCATTCCGCTTGGGTCGGTAGAGCCGTATCTTCCCCGTGGTAGCCGATTCGGTATGGGAGTAGTGCACCTCGTCTTTGCGGTAGGTACCGCCCTCGTCGGCGAGCTTGGCATAGTAGATGGGCAGCAGGTTGCTGTTGCGGCGCATGTCGGCTACGAGGGTGTCGCGCACCCGGAAGATGTTGTCGGCAAAAGGCAGCGTGCGCGCCGTCATCACCGAGTGGTAGCTGTTGGGGCGGACGGTCAGCTGCAAGGTAGCCGTGGCGGCCCGTTTCCAGAGAAACCCCAGTTGGTAGATGATGTCGTAAGTGAGGTTCTCGGGTTGCACTCCCGGTAAGGTTTGTGCCTGGGAACTCGTGACCGACAGCAGGCTGCCGGCGAGGAGAGCGAGTGTCAGCACGGCGAGGCGTGCCTTTGCAACGATAGACGTATGACTCTGGGTACACATGGCCTTGTAAGAGTTAAGCAGGTCAGTAACTTCGTTTCTTCTCCTTGGGTTTGTTTTTCTTGATTTTGTCGGGCTTCTGTCGGTCGACGGGGGTGGCGTATATGTCCCACTCCTGTTCGATGTCCCAGTTGGCCTTCAGTTCCAGCTCCTGGGGGTAGTACGACACCTCTTCGGGCTGTCGCTTCTCGGCATAGTTGCCGGTATCGTATTTGCCGTTCCCGTTGCTGTCGATGTAGAGTCGGGCATAGTAGGTGCCCGGGTTCATGTACATGAATTCGGCCCCTCCGTTGACGACAGGAGCCGACCTCACCGGTTTGTCGCCCGAGTCGAGAATCTCGACGATGGCCGAGTCGGTAACTCCGGTGATGGCAAGGTAGAGGTTGGCATAGTCTTCGAGAGCCTTCACCTTGAATTCTTGCGTGTAGTCGTCGGTGAAAAGCCCGTAGATATTGGTGAAGGCGGTCGAGTCCATCACCACGCGGTAAGCCTCGCCTGGCGTCCACTTGTAGGAGAGGGTATAGTCGCGTATGGCTATCGAGTCCTGCTGGAAGGTGACAAGCGAGTCGGCTACGGGAATCCACAGCGTATCGCGTTTCTGCTCGAGGTGAATCTTGCCCCGGTCGTAACTCTGCAGCGGTTCGGCAAAGGAGAATCGCAGCGGGCGGTACAGGTCGAGCGAGCCGCTCGTCTTGGAGCTCATCTGCAGGAATTCGATTTTGGGAGCCTCGATCGAGTCGCCCTCCTCTTTCTTCTTCTCCTTTTTCTTGGGGGTCTTGTATCGCTTCATGATGAACTTGAGCGTGTCGTTGTAGAGCGACAGTTCCCGGAGCGAGTCGGTGCGCAGGTACTCGGCGGCAAAGAGCAGGGTATCCATGTTGTAGATGGTCGAGTCCTTAATCCAGTATTGCAGGCTGTCGTTGTGGGGCGACCGCTCGAGAATGGCCCAGTCGTCGCTCTCGAAGTTGAGCGGCGTCAGGCGGGGCAGCGAGTCGGCCGGAGCCTTGAAGTAGATATTGAGCCGGCGGCGGTCGGTGCGCTCGGTCTTGTCGAGGTATTGCGATTGAAACCCCTCGTTGAACGAGGTGAGCAGAATGTCGTTGGGGTAGAAGTGGGTGTGGTTGTACTCGATGATGGTGTCGATGGTGACACTGTCCTTCCACAGGGTATCGACATGCAGCTTGACATCGGCCGTAGGCACGACGATGGAGTCGAAGAAGGCAATCTCTTCCGACGGGTTGTCGAACTTGTAGTCGCGGTTGAGGTCCTTGAGGGCGAAGAGCCGATATTTGCCCGGGGCCACGTTGCGTATGGTGAAGTGCCCCAGTTCGTCGGAACTGGCGATTCGCTCCAGCGGCAGCTTCTGGAAGGCCGAGTCGTCGAGGTTGCTGTGCAATCCTACCAGCATGCCGGTCACCGGCTCCAGGTCGCTGGCATTGAGCAGGATGCCCGACACCTGCAGCGAGTCGATGGTGGGGCCTGTCGAGAAGGAGTAGGCAAAGCTGTAGAGCGGGTTCTTCTCGTTGTTGTCGACAATCGAGTTTGAGAAGTCGATGGTATAGGTGGTGTTGGGCAGCAACGAGTCTTTGAGCTCTACGGTCACCTTGCGCCCCAGGGCCCGGATTTCGGGCATGTCCTTTTGCGGGGGCGATACAATCACCTTTTCGCCCGGGCTTTCGACCTGGATGATTTCGTCGAATTCGATTTCGACCCGCTGTTTCGACACGTTCAGCGCGCCGGGAGCCGGGGTGCTCTTGACGAACAGCGGCGGGGTCTCGTCGCGGGGCCCTCCTCCAGGGCGCGACATGTTGGCACAGGAGTATATCGACAGCACCAGCACCAGAGCGGCGGCAAACCGATAGGCGGTCGTGGGGGAAATAGGTCGTTTCAAATTCATTGTCAACGGTTTTGAATATCAAAGATAGTACAAAAAAATGATAGGGCCCAATTCCGGCCGGTACAGACCGGTTGCGGGTACTCTCGATTCGGGTACAAAGATAGCATCCCCACCGCTATGCCGCAAGAAGATAGAACCCTTTCCCGAGGGGCGGAGGAGTGTTGGTGCACCCTTATGCAAAGATATAACAAAAAGCGCGACCACATTCTTCTTTTCGATTATTCGGCAAAAAGAGCGTTAATAATAAATAAATCGAATAATTTTGGGCATCTGTGAAAAAATAATATATCTTTGCACCTTGATAAAAATACGAAAATCAATTAAAACAAAAAATAAAGTACTAATCACATGCAAAACAAAGGATTTATTAGAGTCATTGCGGTTTTGCTTACACTTATCTGCTTGTTCTACATTTCGTTTTCGGTTGTAACCACTGTTTACAACAACAAAGCGAAAGAGTATGCCGCCGGCGATGAGGCGAAGTATAAACATTATATCGACTCTATCTCTACGGAAAAGGTGTATTGGTGGTATTATACGTATCAGCAATGCCGTGAAATGGAAATAGGTTTGGGCCTCGACTTGAAAGGCGGTATGAATGTAATGCTGCAAATTTCGGTGGCCGATGTGCTCAAATCGTTGTCGAATAACAACCCCGACCCCAATTTCAATGCGGCTATTGCTGCCGCACAGGCTGCACAAGCCGGGAACAACGATTTTATCGCTTCGTTCTACGACGAATACAGAAAAATCGATCCCAATGTGCGCCTCTCGGCTATCTTCAGCACCTTCCAGTTGAAAGACAAGATTACGCCGAAGTCGACCAACGAAGAGGTAATAGCCGTTTTGCGCAACGAATTGAACAGTGCGGTAGACAACTCGTATAATGTATTGCGCACGCGTATCGACGGCTTCGGTGTGGTTGCTCCCAATATCCAAAAGTTGGAGAAAGACGGTCTTATCTCGATAGAATTGCCGGGTATCAAAGAGCCCGAACGTGTGAGAAAATTGTTGCAAGGTAGCGCAAACCTCGAGTTTTGGGAAACTTATAAGCTCGACCAGCTCATTGCCAAACTCGATGCTGTAAACAACGCTCTGGCTGCTGCCAATGCCAGCCAGGCTACCGACTCGGTAGCTGCCGAGGCTCCCGTTACCGAACCTGCACCGGCTGCAACCGACACGACGGCTACTGCCGCTGCCGCTACGGGCGACAGCACCGCTCAGTCGCTGAAAGCCAAACTGCAGAAAGAGGAGTCGGATGCCGAAATGATGGCTCGTTTCCGCAAACAGAATCCGTTGCTTTCGCTGATGAACTATACACAAGCCTACGGCGGTTCGCCGGTAATCGGTATTGTGAACAAAAACGATACGGCTGCCGTAAACAGCATGTTGTCGAGCAAGATTGCCCGCGACATCCTGCCCAGCGACCTTATCCTGCGCTGGACGGTGAAACCCATCGACGAGAAACAAACCATGTATGAACTCGTTGCCCTTAAAGCCGGTAAAGGAGGAAAAGCTCCTCTGGGCGGCGACGTGATTACCGATGCTCGCGACGATTTCGACAAGATTAAAGGCTCGGTAGTGAGCATGACCATGAATGCCGAGGGTGCCAAGACGTGGGAGAAACTGACCCGCGACAACATCGGCAACGCCATCGCTATCGTGCTCGACAATCAAGTATATTCGTTCCCCAATGTACATGGTGCCATCACGGGTGGTAGCTCGGAGATTACGGGCGGATTCTCGCCCGAAGAGGCCAAAGACTTGGCCAATGTGCTCAAATCGGGTAAGATGGCAGCTTCTGTAACGATTGTACAAGAAGACATCATCGGTCCTTCGCTGGGCCAGGAGGCTATTCAAAACGGATTGATTTCGTTCTTGGTCGCTTTGGTGCTGCTGATGGCCTATTTGATTATCATGTACGGCTGGACGCCGGGGCTTATTGCCAGCTTCGGTGTGATATGCAACCTTTTCTTCACTGTGGGTATTCTTGCCTCGCTGCAAGCCGTGCTCACCCTTTCGGGTATTGCCGGTATCGTGTTGTCTTTGGCTATGGCGGTCGATGCCAACGTGCTGATTTTCGAGCGTACCAAAGAAGAATTGCGTGCGGGTAAGAATATGAAATCGGCGGTTGCCGATGGTTACAAGAATGCATTCTCGGCAATCTTCGACTCGAACTTGACCTCTATCATCACGGGTGTGATTCTGCTGATTTATGGAACGGGTCCCATCTTGGGCTTTGCCACAACCTTGATTATCGGTATCGCTACTTCGTTCTTTACGGCTATCTTTATCACCCGTCTCATTTTCGAGGCTGGTCTGAACCGCGGGAAATTCAATAATATGACTTTCACTACGGCTATTTCGCGTAATTTCCTCACCGATACCCACATCAATTTCGTAGGGTTGCGCAAGATAGGTTATATCTGCATTCTGGCCGTAATAGCCGTGTTTGTCGTTTCGTTCTTCACTCGTGGAATGAATCAAGGTATCGATTTCTCGGGAGGCCGTAACTACGTGGTTCGATTTGAACAACCGGTAAGCCCGCTCGAAATCGAAAATATGCTTGAGCCTTCGTTCGAAGGACATTCGTTGTCGGTAATCACCATCACGAGCAGCAATCAAGTGCGTATCTCGACCAATTACCGTATTGCCGATAACGGCGAGGAGGTTGACCGTGAAATCGAAACAAAACTCTACGAGGGAATGAAGAGCCTGCTGGGCGATACTACCTATGAAGAGTTTTCCAAAAATATGATTCAGAGCCGCCAGAAGGTAGGCCCGACTATTGCCGACGATATTAAGGTGGGAGCCTATTGGGCAGTCTTTTTCTCGTTGATTGCGATGGCTCTGTATATCTTGCTCCGATTCCGCAACATCGCGTTCAGTGCGGGTACGCTGGTTTCGGTAGCCTTTACCACTTTCTCGGTAGTGGGCTTGTACTCGCTGCTTTATGGAGTTTTGCCCTTCTCGATGGAGATCGATCAGAACTTTGTCGCTGCGGTATTGACGGTTATCGGTTACTCGGTGAACGATACGGTGGTAATCTTCGACCGTATTCGCGAGGAAAAAACGCTCTATCCCAAGCGCGATTTGGTAACGTCGATTAATAGCGCCTTGAACAGTACGTTGCCTCGTACAATCAATACGGGACAAAGTACGATTATCGTGTTGCTGTGTATCCTCTTGTTGGGAGCCGAGTCGGTTCGTAGCTTTGCATTTGCCATGCTGTTCGGTGTAATCATCGGTACGTTCTCGACCTTGTTCGTGGCTACGCCCATCGCTTACGAAATCCAACGCCGCAGCATTGCCAAGAAGGCCGCCAAAGAGGCTGCCGCTGCCAAATAAAGCAGGCGCTTAAGCATAAGAAAAAAGGGATCCGAGTTTTCGGATTCCTTTTTTTTGTCACCTTGGGTGGCAAGTCATTGTCTGTGGCAGGGGCCGGGGCTGGCAGTCACAACAAAAGGGGCTGAACCGAGAAGTGTATCCGGTTCAGCCCCTTTTGTACCCCCGCCGAGAATCGAACTCGGATTTAAAGTTTAGGAAACTTCCGTTCTATCCGTTGAACTACAAGGGCATTCAGCCGACAAAAGTAGTATAAAAATTTATATCCGTCAACCCTTTGGGCCGATTAGTCGAAGAGGGCTTTCAATATTTCGGGCGAGTGCAGCTCGTCGATGCCGGGCTGGTGCAGCCGGTAGTAGGTGAGGATGCGGTCGAGCACGGCGTTGCGTTCGCCCCGGTTGAAGCGGAAGTAGCGCAGGTTGTTGAAGTCCATGCGGGTGAGCTGCGCGAAAATTTCGGCCTCGCGGGGCTCGAGCGTATAGGCATGTAGCGGGCGGCTGGGGGTGAATATGCCGTTGAGCATGTCGAAGTAGTAGCCCGGGTGGTAGCTCTCCATGTTGGGACTGAAGCCGAGAAATCCGCACAGCTGCAGCAGGAAGCAGAGGTGAAAGTTGGCTTTGCCCTCGTCGATGAGATTGAGCACCTGGATAGCCTGGGCAATGAAGGCGAAGAGCTGCGGGTTGGGCTCGGGCATCTTGAGGGTCTGGCCCAGCATCTCGGCCAGGAACAGCGTCTCGGCATTCTTCACCGGGTCGGTATAGATGTTTTGCAGGGGGAGCATGGTGCGGGCCTCGACAATCTTTTGCAACTCGCGGGTGTTGCGATGGTCGATGTCGAGTTCGAGAATCGAGAAAGGCATGAAGAGCGGGCGGTACATGCGGGCTTTCCGGCCGTTGCCCTGAGGGAAGAGAAAAGCCATGCGACCATACTCACGCGTGTAGAGGTGAGCCACCGCTACCTTGTCGTTGTAGGGGATAATATGCAGAACGATACCTAAGGTTTTTTCGAGCATTCGAGTAATAAGTTTAGTGCAAAAATAACTTTTTTTGAGCAAAAGGGAAGAGCCTCTAAGCGACTGTTTTAACAAGAGTTTTAAGTGGGAAAATGATAAAAGAGCCTCACAGCAAAGGGGGCTCTGGAATATGAGGTTATATTTGTACTATCATGTAAAAAAAAGGTATGGAACGGTTGGAAGTTTTTGATTACTCGAATGTGCTTATTGCGAGTTATTTTACCGATAACCGGGGTTGTGCCCACGAGAATCGAGATCATACGCTCATCTATTTATGCTCGGGTGAGCTGGAGATTGAGGAGCGGGGCCGACGTACCGTGCTGCGTGCGGGCGATTGTGCATTTATGCGGCGCGATAACCGCATGTGGTTGCAAAAGCGCATTGTAGGCGACAAGCCTTATCACTCGATTGCTTTGAAATTTTCGAAGGCATTTCTCCGGGAGTTTTATCAGCAACGGCTCGACCCGAGGGAGATTCCTGCCGAGAGTCGCCGGGAGAGAGTGAGTCTGTGGATATTGCCACGCGACCGGGCCGATGTGCGCGCGTTGTTCGAGTCGGTGATTCCCTATTTCGAATCGGGGGAGAAACCCTCCGAGGAGATACTGAAACTGAAAATGGTCGAAGGGGTGTATGTGTTGTTGCATACCGACAGCAGTCTGTACGCCTCGTTGTTCGATTTTGTGGAGCCGTGGAAGATCGATATTCTCGATTATCTCAACGAGAACTACATGTTCGACCTTTCGTTGAGCGAAATTGCCGGTTATACAGGGCGTAGCCTCGCTACGTTCAAGCGCGATTTTGCCAAAGTGAGCGACCTTACTCCCCAAAAGTGGATTATCCGGCGGCGACTGGCTGCCGCTCACGACCTGATCAAGAGCGGGCACCATCGCATTACCGATGTTTGCTACGAGGTGGGGTTCAAGAATCTGGCCCATTTCTCGCGAGCTTATAAAGAGGTTTACGGAGTTCCGCCATCGGCAAAATGAGCTTCTGGGTAAAGTAGATTGAGCCCCGCAACAAACCCGTTGCGGGGCTCAATCTTTATCTTTGCCTTATAAACAATCAACTACAAGTGTGGAAACTATGCAAGGAAAAGTCGCTTTGGTTACCGGGGCAGCGACCGGTATAGGGTTGGCTTGCGCCGAGGCTTTTGCCCGGGCTGGAGCTACCGTAGTGATGGTCGATATTAACAAGCCGACAGACCAGGCAGCCCGGCTGGTGCAAGCGGGGTACGCGGCCGTGCCCTACCGCTGTGATGTCTCCGATACGAAGGCTGTAGAAGAGATGATAGGTTGGATAGTGGCCACCTATGGCCGGTTGGATGCCGCGCACAACAATGCCGGCATACAGACCCCGCAACGGCCCATGGCCGAGATTACCGACGAGGAGTTTGACCGCACGGAGGCCGTCGATCTGAAGGGGGTATGGAACTGCATGCGTTACGAGATACGCCAGATGCTCAGGCAGGGCGGTGGTGCCATTGTCAACACCTCGTCGCAAGGCGGAGTCACGGGCTTCCCCAGGCAGGCTGCCTACATAGCCTGCAAGCATGCGGTCATCGGTCTCACACGTACGGCCGCTATCGACTATGCCGCCCAGGGAATACGCATCAATGCCGTGTGCCCGGGTGTGATACGAACCCCGATGGTCGAAGAGTTGCTTCGGCGAAATCCCGATTTGGAACAAGAGCTGGTGCGCGATATTCCGGCCGGCCGCATGGGGCGTCCCGACGAGATTGCCCACGCTGTGCTGTGGCTGTGCTCCGACGATGCCAGTTTTGTAGACGGCCACGCTTTGTTGGTCGATGGTGCATTTTCGATTCATTGAGAGAGGTAAACATGAAAGAAGAGAATCGAACAGGAGCAATAAGCCGCCGGTCTTTTTTCAAGCGGGCGGCTGCGGTCGGAGCCGCACTGGCTCTGCCTTCGGGAATAGAACGCGTTTGGGCCGGGGAGTCGCCGGCTGTCGATAAACCGCAGGCCGATCAACCGGTAGGGGAGGCAGCCACGATTGCCACCCGCCGGGTATTGGGCAGCGGAGCGGCAGCCTTGGAGGTATCGGCTCTCGGGTTCGGGGTGATGGGCATGATCTATAATCGCAGTCAGCACCCCGGGAAAAGGGAGTGTATGGCTCTGCTGCATGAGGCTGTGGAGCGTGGGGTAACTCTCTTCGATACGGCCATTATCTACGGACCGCTGACCAATGAGCGGTTGGCGGGCGAGGCGCTGGCCGCCTTTCGCGACCGCATTTGTGTGACGACGAAGTTCGGCCACGAGGTGATTGACGGGAAAGCGACCGGTCGGCAAGACAGCCGCCCGGCTACGATTCGTCGTTATTGCGAGGAGTCGCTGCGTCGGTTGCGCATCGACTGCATCCCCCTCTTTTACCAGCATCGATTCGACCCGCAGGTACCCATCGAAGAGGTAGCCGGCACGTTGGGCGATTTGATTCGCGAGGGCAAGGTGCGTTGTTGGGGGTTGTGCGAGGTGAGTGCCGAGACTATCCGCAAGGCTCACGCCGTGCAGCCGCTCACGGCGATACAGAGCGAATATCACCTCATGCACCGGGCTGTCGAGGAGAACGGCGTACTCGACACCTGTCGGGAGTTGGGCATCGGCTTTGTGCCGTACAGTCCGCTGAACCGGGGCTTTCTGGGTGGTTGCATCAACGAATATACAGCCTTCGACCCGAATAACGACAACCGTCCCACGCTGCCACGATTCCAGCCCGAAGCCATCAGAGCCAATCTGCGCATCGTGAATGTGCTGCAAGAGTTCGGCCGCACCCGGGGTATGACCTCGGCCCAGGTGGCGCTGAGCTGGCTGTTGCAAAAGGCCCCGTGGATAGTCCCTATCCCGGGCACCACGAAGCTGTCGCATCTGGAGGAGAACCTGCGAACCCTCTCGTTTGAGTTGCCGGCAGCCGACTGGCGGGCACTCGAAGCGGCTGTGGCCGAGATTCCTGTCGTGGGCGACCGATACAATGCCGAACAACAGCGTCAGGTAGGTTTTTGAGTCGGTGAATCAATATCCCGATAATCTGTTTCAAGAGGTCCCCTCGTCCCGTATCGAGTTGAACAGGGGTTATATCGAGGGGCGAGGGCGACCCGAAATCGAGTAGTAAAAGGGGGTAAATGAAAGATTTTTAGGGAAAAATTTTGCCAATTCAAAAAACCGCTCTATATTTGCACTCGCATTTGGAAAGGGCGCCTTACTTTTTACATCTAAGGCGCATTTTTATCAAGGGCCCATTCGTCTATCGGCTAGGACGCAAGATTTTCATTCTTGAAAGAGGAGTTCGATTCTCCTATGGGCTACGAATATAAAAATAAAATAATTAGGAGACTATTGAGATGGCAAATCATAAATCGTCGGAAAAAAGAATCAGACAAACACAAGTGAGAAATTTGCGTAACCGTTACTACGCAAAAACTGCTCGTAACGCCGTTCGTAAATTGCGTGCTACTACTGTAAAAGAAGAGGCCGCCGCTTTGTATGTAAAAGTGAGCTCGATGTTGGACAAGCTGGCTAAGAAAAATGTAATCCACAAAAACAAAGCCGCTAACCTGAAATCGAAATTGGCTCTCCACGTCAACAAATTGTAATTTCGTAGAGATTGAAAATCGGCAGGGACACCCCCGCCGGTGATAGGTACGGCCCATTCGTCTATCGGCTAGGACGCAAGATTTTCATTCTTGAAAGAGGAGTTCGATTCTCCTATGGGCTACTTTAAGAGTGCGACAGTAACGGCTGCCGCACTCTTTTTATATTCGGTCGGTCGAGGAGGACCGGCGATGTGTAAAACCCGTGGCGTTTGTCTCTGAAAGGGTGCGATTTCTTGGCGTGATATTTCGTCATTCCAACTTTTTTCTCTATTTTTGTTTGTTCGTGGAGAGACGGCTTTTCGAGCCGCTTCTACTGTGTTTTTCCCGTAAGGTACCGGTCTGAAAACCGGAGGAGGGAAAGACCTCAATACAAATAAAAAGATTCGGATAATATGTCAGAAGGAACAGAAAACAAAACTTATTCAGCCGATAGTATTCAAGTGCTCGAAGGGCTCGAGGCCGTTCGTAAGCGCCCGGCCATGTATATTGGCGATATTGGCGTCAAAGGTTTGCATCACCTGGTCTACGAGGTAGTCGACAACTCAATCGACGAGGCTATGGCCGGTTATGCTACACACATCGAGGTGTATATCAACGAAGATAACTCGATAAAGGTGGTCGATAACGGTCGTGGTATCCCGGTCGACATGCACGAGAAGGAACACAAGTCGGCCCTCGAGGTAGTGCTCACGGTGCTTCATGCGGGTGGTAAATTCGACAAGGGTTCTTACAAGGTATCGGGTGGTCTGCACGGTGTAGGTGTTTCGTGTGTGAATGCCCTGTCGACCTATCTGCGTGCCGAGATTCGCCGCGACGGCAAGGTCTATATGCAAGAGTATGCCTGTGGAAAACCGCTGCACGATGTCGAGGTGATTGGCGAAACCGACGAGCGGGGTACGACGATTATCTTCCACCCCGATGCCTCTATCTTCACGACTACGGTCTACGACTACGATATTCTGGCACACCGCCTGCGCGACCTGGCCTTCTTGAATGCCGGCATTACGCTGTCGCTGACCGACCGTCGGGCAGTCAACGAGAACGGCGAGTTCCGGAAAGATGTTTTCTATTCGAAAGAGGGCTTGAAAGAGTTTGTGCGCTACATCGACTCCAACAAGGAGCACCTGATCGACGACGTGATACACATCTCGACCGAGCGTCAGGGTGTCCCCGTCGAAGTGGCCATGACCTACAATACCACCTACAACGAGAACGTATACTCCTACGTCAACAATATCAACACCATCGAGGGCGGTACGCACCTCACCGGTTTCCGCCGCGGTTTGACCCGTACGCTGAAAAAGTATGCCGAGGATTCCAAGATGCTCGACAAGGTGAAGGTCGAAATCAGCAGCGACGACTTCCGCGAAGGCCTTACCGCCGTTATCTCGGTGAAGGTGATGGAACCTCAGTTCGAGGGTCAGACCAAAACCAAGCTGGGTAACAGCGAGGTAATCGGTGCTGTCGATACGGCCGTGAGCGAGGCGCTGGCCAACTATCTGGAAGAGCATCCTGCTCAGGCCAAGGCCATCGTCGAGAAGGTAATCATTGCTGCTACGGCCCGTCATGCCGCCCGCAAGGCTCGTGAGCTGGTACAACGCAAGTCGCCCCTCTCGGGAGGCGGGCTGCCCGGTAAGCTGGCCGACTGTTCTTCGCGTAACCCCGAGGAGTGTGAGATATTCCTCGTCGAGGGTGACTCGGCCGGTGGTTCGGCCAAGCAGGGCCGCGACCGTATGTTCCAGGCCATTCTGCCGTTGCGCGGTAAGATTCTGAATGTCGAGAAGGCCATGGACCACAAGGTATTCGAAAGTCAGGAAATCAGCAACATGTTCAAGGCGCTGGGCGTAACCATCGGTACGGCCGAGGATTCGAAGCAGGCCAACATCGAGAAGCTGCGCTACCACAAAATCATCATCATGACCGATGCCGATGTCGATGGCGCACACATTGCCACCCTGTTGCTCACCTTCTTCTTCCGCCGCATGCGTCCGCTCTTGGAGCAAGGCTACGTCTATCTGGCCACGCCGCCGCTCTACAAGTGCAAGAGCAAGCGGGGCAAAGCCGAGGAGTATTGCTGGACCGACCAGCAGAAAGACCAGTTCTGCGTGAAATACTGCGATGGCAACGAGCAGTTGATGGAGACGCAGCGTTACAAAGGTTTGGGTGAGATGAATCCCCACCAGTTGTGGGAGACCACCATGGACCCCGAGAACCGTATCCTCAAGCAGGTGACTATCGACAATGCCGCCGAGGCCGACCGCATCTTCTCGATGCTGATGGGCGAGGATGTAGGTCCGCGTCGCGAGTTCATCGAGTCGAATGCCACCTATGCCAATATCGATGCTTAATTGCTGAAACCAGATACGAGTCAGCCCGGTTGTTCAATATCGGGCTGACTTGGTTTAAATAGAGTTGTAACACTCCCCGGGCGATGCCGCGCTGCATCGGGGCCGGGGAAGAATAAAAGAGAGTCGTGTTATGGAACGGAAAGCGTTGAACAGTCTCGGCTACATGGAGCTGATAGCCTTTTTTATCTTTGTGCTGTTTTTGGTCGGCGTCTATTTCGACCTCACTTGGTTGCAAGCGGCCATGGCCGTCTGTTTTGTAGGACCTGTAGCGGGTATTCTGCGCTATCCCAGGCGGTGCAAGTCGACCGGCGAGCCTTTTGTCAAGGCTCGTTTCGCCTGGTCGTTCATCACGCTCTTCCTCTATCTGGGCATGGCCTTCGGGCTGCTCAAGGTCTTTTGAGCTTATGTAACAACAGCGGGGGGAGTGTCGCTCTGTGCCGCGGGGTACGTGGCCGGGCGGTTGTGAAATAACACCTGTTTTTTCGCTCAAAAGTCCAGAATAAGTTCCGTTTTAGTTTGTTTCTACCGACGTTTTCGCTATCTTTGGATAGTCATAGGAGACGAGGCGGCATGGCCTGCGTGAGAGTGAGGCCGTTATCGCCATCCGACTCCTGCCGTTCACGATTGTTGTATACCCACATTAAACCCCTATAAGATGAAACAGACGAAGAAAAAAGATTCCAAGCGAATCAAAAAGGAAGATATGCTGGCCTTGATGGTCGAGTTCTTCAATCAGGACAGAAAGCGGGCGTTTAATTACAAACAGGTCGCTCATGGGGTTGGGGCCAAGACTACGCCCCAGAAACAGATGGTGTTCCAGTTGCTCGAGGGCATGGCTGAGCAGAACTTCCTGATCGAGGTCTCGCCCGGCAAATACAAGGCCAACAGCCGGGGCACCGAAGTGGTAGGCCGTTTCGAACGTCGTTCGAACGGTAAGAATCATGTCATTACCGACGACGAAGAGTCGATTTTCATTGCCGAGCGCAACTCGATGCACGCCATGGACGGCGACCGGGTGCGGGTGCTGGTCTATGCCAAACGCAAGGGCCACGATGCCGAGGGCGAAGTGGTCGAGATTATCGAAAAGAATCCGCAGACCTTTGTGGGTACGCTCGAGGTGCAGAAGCACTTTGCCTTCCTGCTTACCGACAACAAGGTGCTGGCCAACGACATATTCATTCCCAAGAATGCCCTCAAGGGGGGCAAGACGGGCGACAAGGCGGTGGTGCGCATCACCGAGTGGCCCGATCGGGCACGAAATCCCTATGGCGAGGTTATCGACATTCTGGGACCGGCCGGTGAGAACAATACCGAGATTCATGCCATCCTGGCCGAGTTCGGGTTGCCCTATCGCTACCCCGAGGCTGTGGAGAAGGCGGCCAACAAGATACCCGACACCATTACGCCCGAGGAGATTGCCGCTCGCGAGGACTTCAGAGAGGTGACCACCTTTACCATCGACCCCAAGGATGCCAAGGACTTCGACGACGCCCTGTCGATTCGTCGTCTCGACAACGGCCATTGGGAGGTAGGCGTGCACATTGCCGATGTGAGCTACTATGTGAAGCCCGGCAGCATCATCGACAAGGAGGCCGAGCACCGCGGTACGTCGGTCTATCTGGTCGACCGTGTGGTACCCATGTTGCCCGAGCGGTTGTGCAACGACGTCTGCTCGCTGCGCCCCGATGAAGAGAAGCTCACCTTCTCGTGCATCTTCGAGCTGAACGACGAGGCCGAGGTACAGAAGTCGCACATCGCCCGCACCGTCATTCGGTCGAACCGCCGCTTTGCCTACGAAGAGGCACAGGCCGTCATCGAGACCGGCGAGGGTGATTACAAGGAAGAGATACTTACGTTGAACGACCTGGCTCAGAAACTGCGCAAACGGCGTTTCGAGCACGGCTCCATCAACTTCGACCGTCACGAGGTGAAGTTCGACATCGACGAGAACGGCAAGCCCATAGGGGTCTACTTCAAGGTATCGAAGGAGGCCAACAAGCTCATCGAGGAGTTCATGTTGCTGGCCAACCGTACGGTGGCCGAGTTTGTGGGCAAGCCCAAGGATGGCCGCAAACCCAAAGCCTTTGTCTATCGTGTACACGACCTGCCCGACCCCGACAAGATGTCGTCGTTTGCCGCCTTCATCACCCGCTTCGGCTACAAAATCAAGACCGAGGGCAGCAAGAGCGACCTGTCGAAAGGCATCAACAGCCTGCTGGCCAAGGTGCAGGGACGTCCCGAAGAGAACCTGGTAGAGACCATTGCCATACGGGCCATGGCCAAGGCCATCTATACGACAGTCAATATCGGCCACTACGGACTGGCTTTTGACTACTATACCCACTTTACATCGCCCATACGCCGGTATCCCGACCTGATGGTACACCGGCTGCTCGAGCGCTACATGGCCGGCGGCCGCAGCGTGAACGTGCAGGCGCTGGAGGATGAGTGCGAACACGCTTCGGATATGGAACAGCTCGCTGCCAGTGCCGAGCGTGCCTCGATCAAGTACAAGCAGGTCGAGTACATGAGCGAGCGGTTGGGACAGGAGTACGACGGTGTCATCTCGGGCATTACCGAGTGGGGACTGTATGTCGAAATCAACGAGAACAAGTGCGAGGGGCTGGTACCCATACGCGACCTCGAGGACGATTACTACGAGTTCGACGAGAAGAACTACTGCCTCATGGGGCGCCGTACCCACCGCATCTATCGGCTGGGCGATCCCATCCGCATCAAGGTGGCTCGGGCCAACCTCGAGCGCAAGCAGCTCGACTTTGCGCTGGCCGAGCAGCAATAGCCGGGTTGGGCGAAATCGAATTTTCACGGAGTCGGGCAAGGCGTTTACGCCCTGCCGGGCTCCGTTTTATTTCTTAAAAAGGTCGTAAAAAGGGAGTTATTCTTTTTTTACTCTTTTTTTAGCGTTATCTTTGTGTGGAAAGCCGGTACAGAGCCGGCAGGATAGAATTTTATGGAAGAAAATACACATGTAAATATCGACTTGGAATATGGCTCCGACGCCATCAAGACCCTCGACTGGAAAGAGCACATCCGTCGCCGTCCCGGTATGTATATCGGCAAGCTGGGCGACGGCTCGCACGCCGACGACGGCATCTATGTGCTGCTGAAAGAGGTGCTCGACAATGCGCTCGACGAGCATATGATGGGCTTTGGCAAACAGATAGTCGTGGAGATTTCGCCCGAAGTGGTTTCGGTGCGCGACTACGGCCGGGGTATCCCTCTCGACAAGGTGCGCGACGTATCGTCGAAAATGAACACCGGCGGTAAATACGACTCCAAGGCCTTCAAGAAGTCGGTGGGGTTGAACGGCGTGGGTATCAAGGCGGTGAATGCCTTGTCGTCGAGTTTCTTTATCCAGTCGTATCGCGACGGCATGAGCAACTCGGTGAGCTATGCCCGGGGCGAAGTCATCTCGGAGAGCGGCCTCACGCCTACCGACGAGCTCAACGGCACGCTGGTGCAGTTTGCCCCCGACAATACCATATTCAAAAACTATGCTTATCGCGAGGAGCTGATTGTGCCGCTGCTCAAGAACTATGTGTTCCTGAACACGGGGCTCACTATCTTGCTGAACGGGCGTAGATACCACTCGCGCAACGGTCTGGTCGACCTGCTCAACGAGAACATGACCACCGATCCGCTCTATCCCATCATTCACCTGTCGGGGACCGACATCGAGGTGGTCATCACCCACGGTAACCAGTATGGCGAAGAGTACTACTCGTTTGTCAACGGGCAGCACACCACCCAGGGCGGTACCCACTTGACCGCCTTCAGAGAGTCGGTGTCGCGTACCATCAAGGAGTTTTACAACAAGAATTTCGAGTATACCGACATTCGCAACGGTATGGTGGCCGCCATCAGCATCAAGGTAGAGGAGCCGGTGTTCGAGTCGCAGACCAAGACCAAACTGGGCTCGAAAGACATGGGCCCCGAAGGACCTACGGTGGCCAAGTTTATCGGCGACTTCCTGAAGAAGGAGCTGGACAACTACCTGCACAAGCACGGCGATGTGGCCGAGGTGATGCTGAAAAAGATATTGGCCTCGGAGAAGGAGCGCAAGGCTATTGCCGGGGTGACGAAGCTGGCCCGCGAACGGGCCAAGAAGGCGAGCCTCAACAACCGCAAGTTGCGCGACTGCCGCATACACTACAACGATGCGAAGGGCGACCGGCGCGACGAGAGTTGCATATTCATTACTGAGGGCGACTCGGCCAGCGGCTCGATTACCAAGATTCGCAACGTAGAGACTCAGGCCGTATTCTCGCTGCGGGGGAAGCCCCTCAACACCTACGGCCTCACCCAGAAGGTGGTGTATGAAAACGAGGAGTTCAACCTGTTGCAGGCGGCCCTCAACATCGAGGAGGGTATCGAGGGGTTGCGCTACAACAAGGTGATTATCGCTACCGATGCCGATGTCGACGGCATGCACATACGTCTGCTGATGATTACCTTCCTCCTGCAGTTCTTCCCCGACCTGATCAAGAAGGGGCATGTCTATATTTTGCAGACCCCCCTCTTCAGGGTGCGCAACAAGAAGGAGACCTACTATTGTTATAGCGACGAAGAGCGTATCGCTGCCATCGAGAAGTGCGGGGCCAATCCCGAGGTGACTCGATTCAAAGGGTTGGGCGAGATTTCGCCCGAGGAGTTCCGCCAGTTCATCGGCCCCGATATGCGCCTCGACCAAGTATCGTTGCGAAAAGAAGACCTGGTGAAAGACCTGCTCGAGTTTTACATGGGCAAGAACACCATGGAGCGACAAAATTTTATTGTACAAAATCTGGTTATAGAAGATGACACCAACCTCGTCTAAACGAATCGCCGTATTTCCCGGGACTTTCGACCCCTTTACCATCGGCCACATGTCGATTGTAAACCGCGGGCTCGAACTGCTCGACGAAGTGGTGATTGCCATCGGTATCAACGACTCGAAACGCACCTATTTTACGGTGGAGCAGCGGCTCGACATGCTGCGCGACCTCTTCCGCGACAATCCCCGCGTGCGGGTTGTCTCGTACGACAGTCTCACCATCGACCTGGCCAGGGAGTGGAATGCCCGGTTTATCTTGCGGGGCATTCGGTCGGTCAACGATTTTGAGTATGAAAAGACGATTGCCGACGTAAATCGCAAGCTCTCGGGCGTAGAGACCATCATCCTGTTTACCGAACCCGAGCTGACCCACGTCAGCTCCACTATCGTGCGCGAGCTCTTGCGCTTCGGTCACAGTGTAGACGAGTTTGTACCCAAGGGTTTGAAACTGGTATAATTTGACAACAAACGATGAAAAGACTGTTTTTTGCAATACTCCTGCTGGCCGTGACCGCAGGAGCCGTACGGGCGCAGGGCCAGAGTGAAGGCATGCGCAAACTGAGTCTGGCCGATTTTGCCATCACCAACCTCTATGTCGACGAGGTCGACGAAGCGAAGTTGGTCGAGGATGGCATACGGGGCATGCTCGAGAAACTCGACCCCCATTCGACCTATACGACTGCCGAGGAGACCAAGGAGATGAACGAACCGTTGCAGGGCAACTTCAGCGGCATCGGCATTCAGTTCAACATGAACCGCGACACGCTGTATGTGATACAGACCATCGTGGGGGGCCCCTCGGAGAAGGTGGGCATCCTGGCGGGCGACCGCATCGTCTCGGTCAACGACACGGTGATTGCCGGGGTGAAGATGAAAAATACCGACATTATGAAACGCTTGCGCGGCGAGGCCGGCACAGTGGTGCGGGTGAGCGTGTTGCGCAAGGGGGTGAAGGAGCCCATCGAGTTCAGAATCGTACGCGACAAGATACCTATTTACAGCATCGACGCTTCGTATATGGCCGACAAGGAGACGGGCTACATCCGGGTGAGCCGCTTTGCCGCCACGACCGACAAGGAGTTCTCCGATGCACTCAAGGCGTTGAAAAAGAAGGGTATGAAAAACCTTATTGTCGACCTTCAGGGCAACGGAGGCGGATACCTGGTGAGTGCTATCGGCATGGCCGACGAGTTCCTCGACGACGGGCAGTCGATTGTCTATACCGAGGGGCGCCGTTCGCCTCGCGACGATGCCTTTGCCACTAAACAGGGGTTGTTTCAGAAAGGAAAACTGGTGCTGTTGGTCGATGAGAGTTCGGCCTCGGCCAGCGAAATTCTGTCGGGAGCCGTGCAGGATTGGGACCGTGGCGTGATTGTCGGTCGCCGCACCTTCGGCAAGGGGCTGGTACAACGGCCTATTCCCTTCCCCGACGGTTCGATGATACGTCTGACCGTAGCCCGCTACTATACCCCGGCAGGGCGCAGCATCCAGAAACCCTACGACAAGGGACACGAGGCCTACGAGCGGGAGCTGCTCGACCGTTTCAACCACGGCGAACTCATCTATACCGACAGTATTCATTTCCCCGACTCGCTGCAATATCAGACCTTGAAGAGCAAGCGTATCGTCTACGGTGGCGGGGGAATCATGCCCGATGTATTTGTGCCGCTCGACACTACCATCTATACCGATTTTCACCGCGATCTGCTGGCCAAGGGGGTATTGAACCAGTATCCTATCAACTACCTCGACAAGCACCGCAAGGAGCTGACGAGCCGTTACAAGAATGTGGAGCAGTTTGTCGAGGGCTTCACGGTGACTGACGAGATGCTTGCCGACCTGCTGAAGATGGGCGAGGCCGAGAAGGTGAAGTATGACGAGGAGCAGTACCAGAAGTCGCGTAACCTCATAGCCTTGCAGGTCAAGGCGCTCGTCGCTCGTGACATGTTCGACACGGCGGCCTATTTCCGCATTATGAACCCCGAGAATCCCTCGTTTGTCAAGGCGATGGCGATTATCCACGACGATGCCGAGTATAACCGATTGCTCCAACCTCGGGAGTAATCGGTAGCCACACCATAATCAAGCGGAGCGGATGAGTCATTGACTCTTCCGCTCCGCTTGGTTTTTATCTCATACGATACGATGGACTATCGTCTCTTCCCCACAGCCCAGGGGATATACTTGTTCACTACCGGAATGAGCAGGTAGATGACGAGCAGGGTGAGGGCGAGGGCAATGGCTCCGGCCAGCAGGTCGGGCTTGCCGGTGATGGCACAGGCTATCGGTTGCAGGGGTGCCAGCAGGATGACGTGGATGCCCATGATGAGCAGCGACGATTCGCCGCAGGTGCGCACGAAACGGGCCAACGGCGAGCGGTTGCCCTCGGCATAAGAGAGGAGGGCAAGGAGGGCCGCAAAGAGGGCAAAGAACTTGACCAGCGAGAGCACCGGCCACTCGATCGGCAGGTATTGCACGGCGATGAACAGCGCCAGCCCGAGGAGTGCCACGAGGTATCGGTGTGAACTGCGGGCCAGGTATCGGGCCAGCGGCAGCCCGAAGAGGTTGCCGGCGATGAAGTAGGGCAGACTCTCGAGAGCCACGTTGACCATGAATAGGGTGCGCCACTCTTCGATAGCCGGGTAGCCAGCGTAGATGACGGCTATTACGAGCAGGAACCAGAGGGTGCGATGCCGCTGCGGAATGAGTCGGTTCAATACCCAGAAGATAAGCTGCATCACGAAGAGGCAGACCAGAAACCACAGCGGAATATTGACCGAGAGGTAGAGCGACCCGCTGTCGATGGTGAAGAGTTGCAGCACGGCACTCCAGTCGAACCCGTGCAGCGTGTGGTGGTGAGCTACGTGGAAGAGCAGCCGGGCGAGAAAGGAGAAGAGATAGAAGACGAGAAAGGGAACGAGTATCGTCCTCACCCGCTTCTTCAGGAAGGGGACGAAGGGTTCGTCCTTGAAAAAGGTACCCGACAGGATGAAGAAGATGGCGCTGATGAGAATCAGGTCGCACCAGTGGGGGTGGACGGTGTGTTTCCACACGATACCCACGATAGCAAGACCTTTGAGCAGGTCGATGCTGTCGATGCGCTTCTTGTGTGTCTGGGGTACAGGGTTTTCCATCTCTTGCGGTTAAACGGTGCAAAGATAGTGAAAGGTGAGAGCAGAAAGTCAAGTTTACTTGAACTTTATGCAGAACCGAATCTTATCTTCTACAAAGATAGTGAAAGGTGAGAGCAGAGGCAAATGAAAACCTTGTTTTCAAATTTGACCATGCCGAACCGCATCCTTTCTTATGAAAAGATAATGAAAGTCGAAGGCAGAAAAACAAGCTCGCTTGATTTTTATGCTGGCCCCTTTGAAGATAATACAAATATAGCAAGGGCTGCCCGATTTTTACCAGGCAGCCCTTGCAGGTCGAATGAGCTTATTCGTGTATTATTTCAAACCGCGGTTACGGAGCAGTGCGTCGGGGTTGGGGTCGGCACCGCGGAATTGGCGGTAGAGTTTCATGGGGTCTTCGCTGCCACCCTTCTCGAGGATGTTTTCGCGGAAGGCTTTGGCGGTAGCCGGGTCGAAGATACCGTGTTCGATGAAGGCATCGAAGGCATCGGCATCGAGCACCTCGGCCCAGGTGTAGCTGTAATAGCCGGCACAGTAGTCGTTGGTGAAGATGTGCGAGAAGTAGGTGCTGCGATAGCGGTAGGTAATCTCGTCGATGAGACCGATAGATTGAGCTACCTCTTTCTCGAACTGGCGTACGTCGTACTCTTTGGCTTCGCTGATTTCGTGCCAGCGCATGTCGAGAATCGAAGCGGCAATGAGCTCGGTGGTAGTGAAGCCCTGGTTGAATTTCGAAGCGGCCTCCATCTTCTCGATGAGCGAGTCGGGAATCACCTCACCCGTCTTGTAGTGTTTGGCGTAGAGTTTGAGTACTTCGGGATGAGTAGCCCAGTGCTCGTTGATTTGCGAGGGCAGCTCCACGAAGTCGCGAGCTACGTTGGTACCGCTTACCGAGGGGTAGTGGCAGCGGGTGAGCATGCCGTGCAGGGCGTGGCCGAACTCGTGGAAGAGCGTCTGTACCTCGTCGATGGTGAGCAGGGCAGGCGTGTCGCCGGTAGGTTTGGTAAAGTTGGCTACGTTGTAGACGATGGGGCGCACCTCGTTGCCATCCTGTACATAGGCTTCGCGGAAGTTGTACATCCAGGCACCGGCCCGTTTGCTGGGACGGGGGAAGTAGTCGGTATAGAACACGGCCAGGTGTTTGCCGTCGGCATCCTTCACTTCGAAGGCACGCACGTCGGGGTGATATACGGGCACATCCTTCAGCTCGGTGATGGTGATGCCGTAGAGCTTGTTGGCCACCATGAAGGCCCCTTCGCGCACGTTGTCGAGGCTGAAGTAGGGTTTCAGCTCATCTTCGTTGAGGTCGTATTTGGCCTTGCGTACCTTCTCGGCATAGTACCACCAGTCCCAGGGAGCCAGTTTGAAGTTGCCGCCTTCGGCATCGATAATCTTCTGCATGTCGGCCACCTCTTCCTTGGCCCGGGGGATGGCATATTCCCACACACGGTTGAACAGGTTGTTCACGTTCTCGTCGGTCTTGGCCATGCGGTCGTCGAGGGCAAAGTCGGCGTAGGTCTTGAAGCCCAGCAGATTGGCCTTTTTAAGGCGGAGGTTGACAATCTTCGACACGAGAGCCTTGTTGTCGTGCTCGTTGTCGTTATCGCCCTTGTTGATGTAGGCCTTGTAAACCTTCTCGCGCAGGGCGCGGTTGTCGGCATACTGGAGGAAGGGAATGCGGCTGGGAGCGTCGAGGGTAAATACCCATTTGCCGGCCAGGTTGCGGGCGGCAGCCTCGTCGGCAGCGGCAGCCACTACGGCTTCGGGCAGTCCGGCCAGGTCGGCCTCGTTGTCGATTACCAGCTGGAAGGCATTCGATTCGGCCAAGGCATTGTCGCCATACTGAATCGAGAGCATGGCCAGCTCCTTGTTGATTTCGCGCAGGGTATCCTTGGCCGCCTCGGAGAGGAGGGCGCCGGCCCGTACGAAATCTTTGTAGTGGTTCTCGAGCACTTTCATCTGTTCGGCGTCGAGACCCTCGTTTTCGCGGTTGTCATATACCGCTTTGACACGCTGGAACAGCTTGTCGTTGAGTGAGATGTTGTCGTAGTGCTCGGTGAGTCGGGGCGAAATCTCCTTGGCGATTGCCTGGAGCTCGTCGTTGGTATCGGCTTCGGTAAGGCTGCTGAAGATGAGGTTTACCCGGGTGAGCAGCAGGCCGCTGAATTCGAGAGGCTCGATGGTATTCTTGAAGGTAGGAGCCTCGGGGTTGTTGACGATGGCTTCGATTTCGGCATCGTGTTGCTTGATAGCCTCTTCGAAAGCAGGCATGTAGTGCTCGGTCTTGATCTGGTCGAACGGCGGTACGCCGAACGGAGTGTTAAATTCGCCCAAAAGCGGATTCTCTTTTTGATTGCAGGAAATCATCATAAGAGCGGTTAACGATGTGACTAAAAGTTTTTTCATGTGGTATAATATTACTGTGTTAATGAATTTCGGCAGGGGGCTCCCAGGCAAATCGTACCAGGAGCGGGTAGTGGTCGGAACTCTTGTAGCGCAGCCGTTCGAGCCAACGCGCCTCCATGTTGCCCTTGTAGAGAATGTGGTCGATGCGGAACCAGAACCGGTTGGCGTGGTAGGTGATACCGGGCCCCAGACCCAGTTCGTTGTAGGCGTTGCGGAATCCCATGCGGCGGAACCGGCGCACGGCATAGGAGAGGGGCGAGTCGTTGAAGTCGCCGCACACGATTACGTTGCCGGCGAGCTCCTCGACCTTCTCGGCCGTGAGGTCGGCCTGTTTGTTGCGGGCCCGGGCCGCATTGACAAGTTTGGAGAGCAGATGCTTCTTCACCTCGTCGAGGTAGTCGGTATTGGGGTGTGCGGTAATCTCGTGGTAGAGCTCCTTGTCGGTTTGAGTAAGCCCAATCGACTCCATGTGCTGGTTGACGACGGTAACCTCGCGCTCGCCTATCTGTACCCGATAGGCTGCTACGGCACTCGATTCGGAGTAGACGGTGTCGAAGAGCAGTCGGGCCGGATATTTCGAGAGGAAGTTCATGCCGTGGCTCGTGGGTATCCGGTAGGGATAGCGTGCGTGGATGCTGTCGATTTGCGCCTGCGCAACCTTCAGGCCGGGGTTGGGGTCGGCCAGTTCGGGCGCCTCTTGCAGGCACACCAGGTCGGCATCCTGTGCCAGCAGGAACGAGATGGTGCGGTTTTGGGGTGTATCGCTCCCCTCGTAGTCGAGCAGGAAATAGACGTTATAGGTCATCAGCGTGAAGCCCGGTGTGCTGTTGTCGGGCGGCTGGGGCTTGTGTATGGGGCAGTAGCGGGCTATGCCTCCCCAGGCCAGTACCAGGGCCGCCACGGGTACCCAGATATAGCGCGGGTTATAGGCGAGCCATACGAAGAGAAAGGCCACGCACACGAAGAGGTTGAGGGGAAAGAGCAGCTCGAGCAGAATGCCCACGCGGGTGGGACAGTAGGCCGAGTAGGCTCCCATGATGAGGAGTAATCCCCACAGGGTATTGAGTATCAGTAATATGATTTTGACGACATGTTTCATATCCCGGTTATTTTTTCCCGGCCTCGAAGAGCCGCTTTTTCTCTTCGGCCGTCAGCGAGGTGTACCCCGATTTCTTGATTTTATCGAGAATGGCGTCAATCTCGTCGTTCTCCTGTTTTTTGCGGGCCCGATATTCCATATCGGTTTCGGGTCGTGACGAGGTGCGGTAGGCGGTGCGGGCCGAGGGGCGCTTCACACGGATACGGGGCCGCGGCTTGCAAGCCGTCACGATGCGGTCGATGAGTCGGTTGAGCGGAGCGGTGAGGTCTTTTCCCTTCTCCCAACGCACGATGAACCAGTAGCCCAGCAGGGCACCGCCCAGGTGGGCAATGTGTCCGCCGCCGTTGGCCGAGGTGACGCTGAGCAGGTCGATGAGGATGGTGACGATAGCAATGTATTTCAGCGAGATAGCCCCGAGAAAGAGCAGGTTGATTTTATAGTCGGGCATGCGGAAGGCGGTAGCCACCACGATGGCGATAATCGAGGCCGAGGCTCCGCACATGAGCCCCTGCTTTCCCTCGAAATAGGGGAAGAGGTTGTACGAGAGCAGGTAGAGCAGTCCGCCGGCAATGCCGCCCCACAGGTAGAGCCCCACCATCTGCTTCTCGCCGAAGGCGGTGAGGAATATCTGCCCGAACCAGTAGAGCCACAGCATGTTGAAGAGGATGTGCCACACGTCGTAGTGTACGAACATGTAGGTGAGCAGAGTCCACGGATGGGTGATAAACTCATAGGGATCGGAGGGCATCTCGATGTAGGGGAGCACAATCGAGAGGTCGATGTTGAACAGCAGGAGTACAACCCCCGTGATGCGTAGCAGCAGGAACACCGCTACGTTGATATAGATGAGTTTCAGCAGTACCGAGCCTTGCCCGAACTGCCGCTTGAGGTTGTCAAAAATAGAAGCCGCCACCGCCTATTCCTTTCTTTTTCCAATAGCGTATGAGGAAGAATCCGAAGAGCATGCCTCCCAGGTGGGCAAAGTGAGCTACACCGCTCATGGTGCCGCTGATACCGAATATCAGTTCGAGGAGGCCGTAGAAGATAACAAAATATTTAGCCTTGATGGGTATGGGGATAAACAGGATGAAGAGCGGCGCGTTGGGGAACAACATGCCAAAGGCGAGCAGGATACCGAAGGCGGCTCCCGAGGCTCCCACGGTAACAAACTGGTTGAGCAGCATCGAGGTTTGGTCCCAGCCCAACTGGGCTACCGTAGCGTCGATGGCCGAATGCAGTTCGAAATACCAGGCCAGCTCCTGTATCAGACCGGCTCCTATACCGGTGGTGAGGTAGTAGAAGATGAACCGTTTGCCACCCCACACCGCCTCGAGTGTACGGCCGAACATGAAGACCGAGAACATGTTGAAGAAGATGTGGTCGAAGCTGTTCGTGTCGTGAAGGAACATGTAGGTGACCAACTGAATGACGTTGAAATCGTCGGCTTCGATGTAGTGCAATCCCAGCAGATAATTCAAGTCGATGCCGGCAATTTTGGGCAGGGTCAACGCAGCCAGCCACACAATGAAGTTGATGATGATAAGATTGAGCGTGACGGGCGGTATCGATCCCAAAAAAGATCTGTTTTGCATAAATAATCGTTCTTTTATTGACGAGGGTAACTGCCTTGTAGTCTAAGACATAAAACAGATTATCCCCTGATTTTGCAAGCAAAAATAGTGATTTTTCAAGGATTTACTCAAATATGGGTGTGTTATATTATAAAATAGCGACTTTTATTATATTTTTTTACTTTATTGTTTGCACTATATCATTTTAATATTTACATTTGCCGTGCTGCTCTTCAGGGAGATTATTACTTAACTTTTAATTATACATGTTATGAACAAGACTGAACTTATCAATGCTATGGCCGAAAAAGCCGGTTTGAGCAAAGTTGACGCAAAGAAGGCATTGGACGCTTTTGTAGAAGCAGTTTCGGAATCACTCGTAAAAGGGGACAAAGTGGCTCTTATTGGTTTTGGAACTTTTGGCGTTGCAGAGAAAGCTGCTCGCACAGGTATCAATCCGGCAACTAAAGAAAAAATCACTATCGCTGCCAAGAAAGTGGTTAAATTCAAAGCTGGTGCCGAGTTGGCCGACCAAGTAAAATAAAGAAGTTATTTTATGGTAGCATAAAAAAAGAGAGACTTACGAGTCTCTCTTTTTTTGTTGGGTGGTTCCCAAATAGTTGTCTATGCGTTTGAGGAGTGGAACGGGTGCAGCCCGCGGCGTATCTATACCGGGACGTTGGAACGCCGTGCTGCGACACTTCAATCCGGTAGAGACGAAAACCAATGGCACATCCGCTCTTTGTCGGGTGCGAGTGCAGGCACAAGGGATGGTAGGGCGGTAACCTTGCCGGTATTACAATTCGATTTTCTTTTTGCGATTGCGGTGGGTCCACCGTTTTTTGTAGGCGATGAGTTGTCGGAAAATCTTTTCGATACCCAGAATTTCGGAGTGGCTGAGCATGTCGTGCGACATGGGTTCCATGAACGAAGCGGGGGCCGGCTCGGCGGTACCGAACTGCTCGGGATAGAGTACGATAAGGTTGTTGTCGACGAAGTATTTCGAAAGGAACGAGGGAATGTTGTCGGCGTCGGCATTGAACGAGACCGAAGTGGGACGTGCGCTCACGACGATGAAAAGGTCGTCGTCGAGCACTACATTGGCCAAGAGCATGAAATCGTCCCAGTTCTCGAGCACTTCAAACTCGTTGCGGATGTTGTATCGACCGGCTCTCAACCGGGCTTTCAGGTAAGGGATAGTCTCGGCATAGGCATAGAAGATGGCCCGGCAGCCTATCTGTTTGGCCATGTTGGCTATCCGGTCTATCCATCGGGCAAAGCCCGTTTCATATTCGGCCTTGCGAGGTACGGCGATGACGATGCGGGTAATGGTGTTGATGGGGTTTACACACTTCGAGATGAGAATCATCTTGTTGGTGTTCTTGAGCAGCGACTCGATTTTGGCACCGAAGAAGGTATCGACGATATTGGCCTTGTGGTGCAGACCCAGCACGACCTCGGTAATGTTCCGCTCCTTCATGGTGTGGATGATGCCGCTGGTGATGTTCATGTCGTACCGGGCGATGGGAATCAGTTTGGTATCGGCCGATGAGGCTACTTTACCGG
Organism: Barnesiella sp. ET7; assembly: GCF_024733785.1. Classification (NCBI taxonomy): domain Bacteria; kingdom Pseudomonadati; phylum Bacteroidota; class Bacteroidia; order Bacteroidales; family Barnesiellaceae; genus Barnesiella; species Barnesiella sp. ET7. The sequence continues at coordinate 63,829 of NZ_JANRHM010000003.1, read as the reverse complement.
CAAACTCGAGAATCGACTGCGAGCGGTAGTTGCTCGTCTTGCTGTCGTCGGTCACATGCAGGGCATAGAGGGGAGTCCGCTTTTGGGGCGACTTGAGCAGCAGGGCCAGGTTGATGAGGTTCTCGATGGTGCTGGGGTTGGCGATGGGTATCAGTATCTGTTCGCTCTGTACGGGCGATTTGGAAGATTTCGGTTCGTTGTTCTGCATGTCGACGACCATTTGGCGGGCGGCTTTCTCGGTGACCAGCGTACTGATGATGCAGGTAACCAGAATCATCACGATGGTGCCGTTGAGGATTTCTTCGTTGAATAGCCCGATGTCGTGACCGATAATCACGGCGGCCAGTGTGGCAGCGGCTTGGGCGTTACTCAACCCGAAGATGAGTTTGCGGTCTATCTTTGTCATGTGGCAACTCTTTTGGGTGAGCCAGGCGGCAATCCATTTGCACAGGGTGGCGACAACCGACATGTTGATGGCGACGATGAGCGTATCGGTGCCGCTGACGATAACCCGCAAGTCGATGAGCATACCTACCCCGATGAGGAAATAGGGAATGAATAGCGCGTTGCCTACAAATTCGAGCCGGTTCATCAGCGGCGATACATTGGGAATGAACCGGTTGAGTACGATGCCGGCAAAGAAAGCTCCCAAGATGGCCTCCAACCCGATGACCTGCGCCATGTACGAGGCAAGGAAGACGAGCGCCAGAATGAAGATGAACTGGGTGACGTTGTCGTTGTAGTTCTTGAAGAACCAGCGGGTGAGCCGCGGGTAGATGTAGAGGATGGCCACGCTGTAGATGGCGATGTTGACCGACAGTCTGAGCCAGAAGAACTCGGTGAGGTCGCCCCGCACCATGCCCGAGATGACCGCCAAAATGATGAGTGCTCCCAATACGGTGAAAATCGTGCCCGCAATCGTCACGGGTACGGCCCGGCTGCGCGAGATTCCGTACCGGCTGATGATGGGATAGGCGATGAGTGTGTGCGAAGCATACATGCTGGCCAGTAAAATCGAGGTCATGAGGTCGAGATGCAGCGTGTAGTAGCTGGTAATCGTACCCAGAATCATGGGGACGAGAAAGGTGTAGAGACCGAAGATTATACCGTCTTTGCGGGTCTTTTTGAAATCGTTCATGTCGATTTCGAGACCGGCCAAAAACATCAGGTAGAGGATACCTACGTTGCCGAATATTTCGAAACTGCTGTCGCGGGCCAGCAGGTTAAGGCCGTTGGGCCCGATGATAACCCCGGCGATGATGAGTCCGATGATGTGTGGAACCCGTATGCGGTTGAGGAGTATGGGCGCAAGCAGGATGATAACCAGTACAATAAAGAAAATCAGTACCGGATTCTCAATCGGTAGAGAAGTAATGCTGCTCATGACTCTGTAATTTTGAGATGCTGAAACTGTAAATATGCAACAAAAATACAAATAAAAGTTCGCTCTTGCAAGCCATACGCTTCCTTCTGTTTGAAAAGTGTCGCAAATATCTAAAATGCAGTGAGAAGAATATAATTATTACGTTTTGATATGGTTTTACCTAAATAGTTGTATATTTGTGCCAATTTTTTGGAGAACAGGATTAAACGAGATTTTGAAACATAAACCATATAAGAAGATGAAAGTCGCTATTGTGGGCGCCAGTGGCGCTGTCGGACAAGAGTTCCTAAGAGTTTTGGACGAGCGGAATTTCCCGATCGACGAACTGTTGTTGTTCGGTTCCTCTCGGAGTGCAGGACGTGCTTATCCCTTCAGGGGTAAACAGGTTGTAGTCAAGGAGCTGAAGCACAATGACGATTTCAAGGGCGTGGATATTGCTTTCACCTCGGCCGGTGCCGGTACCTCGAAAGAGTTTGCCGAGACGATTACCCGCTACGGCGCCATCATGATTGACAACTCGAGTGCTTTCCGCATGGACGACGACGTGCCTCTGGTGGTCCCCGAGGTGAATGGCGACGATGCTTTCGTGCGTCCCCGCGGAATTATCGCCAACCCCAACTGCACCACCATACAGATGGTTGTGGCCCTGAATGCCATCGAGGCCCTCTCGCACATCAAGCGGGTGCATGTGGCTACCTATCAGGCTGCCAGCGGTGCCGGTGCATCGGCCATGGCCGAGCTGAAGAAACAGTTCGAGCAACTCGTGGTCGGCGAGCAACCCACGGTCGAGAAGTTCTTCTTCCAACTGGCCTACAACCTCATTCCCCAGGTCGATGTCTTTACCGACAACCTCTATACCAAGGAGGAGATGAAGATGTATAACGAGACGCGCAAGATTATGCACTCCGATATAGCCGTGAGCGCAACCTGCGTGCGTGTGCCGGTGATGCGGGCTCACTCCGAAGCCATCTGGGTAGAGACCGAGCGTTCCGTATCGGTGGCCGAGGCCCGCGAGGCTTTTGCCCATGCCCCGGGTGTGGTGCTCGAGGACGATCCCGAGAATCGCGTATACCCCATGCCGCTCTTCAAGGCCGGGTGCGATCCGGTGTATGTAGGCCGTATCCGCAGCGATATATCCAACCCCAACGGGTTGACCTTCTGGACCGTGAGCGACCAGATTAAGAAGGGTGCTGCCCTGAATGCCGTGCAGATTGCCGAGTATCTGCTGGCACACAAGCAATAAACAGGCCCCGTGGTTTTCAAGAAAGGGCTCTGCCCGTATTGAAATTTGTATTGTTTATAAATGACCGACAGCCGCATGGAGTGCTCCGTGCGGCTGTCTTGTTATGGGGTGTCGACGTGAGGTCAGTCGTTGTTGACAAAGGTAGAGGTGAGACTCTCTTTCCCCAGGTAGAAGAGTCGGGCCTTGACAACTTGAGCCTGGCAGTCGAGGGGTTCCTCCCAGCGGGGCGACTCGGCCGTAGGCTCGCTGCCGTCGGTGGTGTAGCGTATCTCGGCTTGCGGGATGGGCGAGTTGGCATAGAGCTTGCCGTCGACAATCTGCACACCGGGTTGGGGGATGCGGAAGTTGACCCCTTCGTGGGCGAGGCGAGGCATTTCGACTGCCGCAATCTTGGCATTGTAGATGGCACGGGCCTCTTCATAAAGAGCCTCTTTGTCGTCGGTCGGGGTGGGCGACCAGTCGGGGGTGGCATTCCAGCCGCGCTCTACGAGGCCGAAAATCTTGGGGAAGATGTAGTATTGCGCCTGTTCGAAACTGCCCAGTGTCTCGGCAAAGAGCTGCGCCTGTATACCCTTGATGCGGGGGCGGGCCTGTGGCTGGAGGGCCACCTTGCCCTGGTGGGCCTTCTTGAGATTCTTGGGGTTGCCGGCCATATCGGTGCGGGCCGAGCAGTAGATGTTGTAGGGGAGCATGTTGAACGAGGCAAATTGGTCGACATAGCCACCCCAGATGAGTCCCGGCTCGTCTTTGTGGGAATTGTAGGCCAAGTCGAGGTAGAAATTGCTGACATTGCAGAGAATCACGCCATATCCGTCATTAGCCACGGTGTAGGGTATTATGTCGCTGCGTCCGGTGGTGCGCCAGCAGTATACACCGTCGAAGCGGGGTGCGATTCGGGCGTTCAGCTCGGGTGAGTGGTTGAGGGCAACCTCCTGCCACCCCGATACTTTTACACCTTTCCCGGCCAGCATGGCCGATACCTGGTCGAGGAAGTGTTCGGCCAGTTGGTGCGGGTGGGTCATACCCTGCTCTTTCATAAACCGCTGGCAAGAGGGCGACCCTTCCCACGAGCCGTGGGGTACTTCGTCGCCACCGATGTGAATAGCGGCCAGCGGTACACCGGCTTCGCGGTACATGGCGATAATCTCGTCGCTCACTTTTTCCATGAAGCGGTAGACCGAGGGGAGAGAGACATTCATCACATTGTCGGTATAGGCTTGGGCCGAGACATATTTCGAGGTATCGGCTTTCTCGGAGAGCAGGTACTCTTTGGCACCCTCGGGGTCACTGTCTTTCAATCGGTTGTAGCGAGCTTTCATGGCAACGATGGCTGCGCGGGCATGTCCCGGCGACTCGATTTCGGGGATAACGGTGATGTGACGGCTGGCGGCATATTGCAGCAAATCGATAAAATCCTGGCGGGTATAATAGCCGTTGGCTGTGGCGGTGGTATCGGCGGGATTCCAGCCTCCGTAGTAGTTGGGGTAGAGGCATTGGCTCTCGTCGCGGGTAAACCCGCGGTGCGCCCCCACCGAGGTGAGCTCTTCGAGTCCGGGAATCTCGAGCCGCCAGGCTTCGTCGTCGCTGAAGTGGAAGTGGAAGGTGTTGATTTTGTACGAGGCCAGCAGGTCAATCAGCCTGAAGAGGTCGGCCTTGCGGGTGAAGTTGCGGGCGATGTCGAGCATCATGCCGCGGTAGAGCAGGTCGGGGTAGTCGTCGATGGCTACGTTGTCGAGCCGGGCAGGGATGTTCTGCCGCTTCAGCAGCGAGAGCAGGGTCTGCGAGCCGTTGAAGATGGCGTGAGGCGTAGCCCCGCTGACGGTGATGTAGTTGTCGCGGACATCGAGCCGGTAGTGCTCGTCGTTGCGGGCCTGGGTGTTTTTGGCGAAGTGGCAGAGGGCGATGACGGTCTGCCCGTTGTCGGTGACGTGGTAACCTATCTTTTCCAGTTCCTGCACCAGCAGGCGAGCTTCATTGGCAAAACCCTCCTCGACGCTGAGCGAGATGTTCTCGGAGATAACCGACACCCCCGTGCGCGGGGTCACCTCTTTGAGCGAGGGCAGCATGTCGTAGGTTTGCGGAGTGTAGTCGGTCTGGAGCGCTTCGTTCTGGGCATAGCAGGTAGCCCCGTCGGGGTAAGGGGGAGCCACCCGGTCGGGAACGGTCCACTGTGCTTCACGGGTGAAGGGCGCGATGGTGAGGGGTATGGATATCGGCTTGTCGTCGCTCTGCACGAAGAAGGGCGACTTGGGGGTAAATTGGGTTTGGGTGAGGATACCCCTGTTGAGGTAGTGTATGGCGATGGAGTCGCCGGGGGCAAGCGGTTGCCACGAGTCGGCAGGGGTCATCTTGTAGTATCCGGGGTTGACCATCTCGATTGTCACCGGTGAGTTTTCGTAGTTCTTTACCTGGCGGGGCGAGAGTTGGGTGTAGTAGATTTCCCATCCGGTTTCGAGCGGCTTGTCCGAGGTATTGACGAGGGTGAAGGTGCTCCCGTAGAATCCGGGTTCCTCTTGGTTCTCGCCCATCTCCCATTGCAGGGATACGGGGCTTTGCGGCGTCGTCTTGCAGGCGGTCAGCGAGCTTATGGCCAGCGCAGTGAGCAGAAGATGCGATTTTTTCATGTTCATGGTATGTTTAAGTGATGAATGATGATTGTCTGATGCGTGAGGAGACCGAAGCACTACCAGCCCGACGAGGCACCGCCGCCGCCGGTGGAGCCTCCACCGAATCCGCCGCCGAAACCGCCTCCACCGAATCCTCCGCCCCGGCCCGAACCGCCAATGATGGTGGCCGCTGCAACGACGGGGATGATGTAGACTTTGCGGTCTATCTTGTGGCAATGGGCACAGATGTAGCGCTTCTCGCCCAGTCCGGTGCTTACGGCGGTAGCCCGGCGCAGGATATGGTCGCCTTCGAGGCTGTAGGCCCGGCTGTGGCAGTAGGGGCACCGCTGGTATTGGGTGAATTGGTTTTCGTAGGGATAGACGAGGGTGTTGCCGCACTGGTCGCAGAGCCACACGTCGTAGTCGACCGAGTTGAGTTGCTCTTCGGTATTCTCCTGCGGGGTGAGGTAGAGGTTGTCCTCCTCTTCGTTCAGCTTGCGCATGGTGCCGCCGCACGATTCACACTTGCGGGGTTTGTTGCGCAGCCGTTTGAGCCGGCGGTTCAGCCCTCCGTAGAGCAGCCACACGAAGAAGGGGAAGATGAAGCTGCCGACAAGCAGGAAGGGGCGGAAGGCCACCAGCCGCTTGTACTGTTCGTAGGGTCCTTTGCGGGCATAGCGGGCCACTATCCACAGCATGGCGAAGAGCAGGATGTGCGAGACGATGAGCGAGATGGTAATGTAGCCGTTGAATATCTTTCCCCAGTCGATTTCTATCCCCTGAACCTGGGGAGCTGCCGTAATCTCCTCGGCCGCGGCGGGGTCGGTGAGTATGCGGGAGACGGCCGTGATACCGTCGATCATGCCCTGGTCGTAGTTGCCCTCCCTGAAGCGAGGCAGGATGTAGCGCGACTGGATGCGCTTGCAGATGGCATCGGGCAGAACCCCCTCCAGCCCGTAGCCGGTGCGGAAGGTGATGCGCCGCTGGTCGAGCACGAGCAGCACGAGCAGGCCGTTGTCGTTCTTTTTGCCGATGCCCCACTGGGTGAAGAGCTCGGTGGCAAAGAGGTCGGTATCGGCCTGGCCGATCGACTGCAGGGCCACGACGGCCACCTCGCTGGTGGTGGCCTCTTGCAGGCCGAAGAGCGTGCGGTCGAGCGTGTCGACGGTCTCGGGCGAGAGTATCCCGTCGGGGTTGCTTACAAACCGCCGGCCGTCGGTCTGGTGCACGTTGGGCACTTGGGCGGGGGTATATTCGACTGCCCGCAGCAGGGGGACGAAGAGAAGGAGCAGGAGTATCGTGCAGAATCTTTTCATGCGTGTATTCGTGTTTAAAGCGAGGGGAGGCTCATGCCGTTGATTTTGCGATAGAGGTCGAGGGCATAGACGTCGGTCATGCCCGATATGTAGTCGATGACCGCCTGTACCTTGCCGTAGAGCGTGGGGGCGTGCATCTCGTATTGCTCGGGTACCTTGTTGAGTAGTAGGCGCGAGTAGGCCTTGTCGGGGAATCGCACGGCATCGAGAAACTTGTCGAGCAGCACCGATATGATGCGGTTACCGGCCAGCTCGATGTCGAGCACGTCGGACGATTTGTAAATCTTTTCCATCGCCGTGGCGGCGCAGTTGCGGTAGGCCTGGCAGGGACGGTCGGAGATGTGGTCGACCAGAGCCCCGGTAAAGCGCCCCTCGAGCAACGCCTGTTCTTCGCGGCAGAAGAGGGCCGAGCACTCGTCGATGAGGGTGCCGATGACGCAGGAGCGCAGGTAGACAATCTGCTCGTTGAGGTCGGTCACCACCTTGAGCACGTCGAGAATGTGCTGTTGCCGCTTCGGGTCGAAGAAGTCGAGGAAGAGCCTCTTCACCGTTTCGGTGGTGAGAATCTTCAGTTTGTGGGCATCCTCGATGTCCATAATCTGGTAGCAGATGTCGTCGGCCGCCTCGACCAGATAGACCAGCGGGTGGCGATGGTAACGCTCGCCGCTGTCGCCCTCGGGGAGCATGCCCAGGTCGTTGGCGATGCGCAGGAAATCTTCCTTCTCCGAGGTGAAGAATCCCGACTTGCCCCGCTTGGTCGACTGGATGGACGAGTAGGGATATTTCACAATCGAGGCAAGAGTCGAGTAGGTGAGGGCAAAGCCGCCGGGACGCCGGCCGTGGAACTGGTGGGTGAGCAGGCGGAAGGCGTTGGCATTCCCCTCGAAGTGGGTGAAGTCTTGCCAGTGGTGCTCGTTTTTCAATTCCTGTTTCAGCACCTGCCCGTTCCCCTCGGAGAAGTAGGTGGCAATGGCCCGTTCGCCCGAGTGGCCGAAGGGGGGATTGCCCAGGTCGTGGGCCAGACAAGCCGCCGAGGTGATGGCCCCCAGGTGGTTGAGCTTGTGGCACCAGGGCTCGCCGCTGTATTTCTCGGAGAGCGTAGACGACACGTTGTTGCCCAGCGAGCGCCCTACGCACGAGACTTCGAGGCTGTGGGTGAGCCGGTTGTGCACGAATATGCTGCCCGGCAACGGGAATACCTGAGTCTTGTTCTGCAGGCGACGGAAGGGTGCCGAGAAGACCAGGCGGTCGTAGTCGCGCTGAAAGTCGGTGCGGGTGTGGTGCCGCTCGTCGTGGTATTTCTCCATGCCGAAGCGTTTGGAGGTGATGAGGCGGTCCCAGTGCATTTGGGTGGGGGTATCCTTGGCTTGCATGTTTATGGATTCTTGTCAACAATCTGTGCAAATGTAGTAAAAAAGAGAGATAAAATATTGCGAAGCGGCAAAAAACTCGGCCCCCTTTGGACGGGTATCGCATTAAAATATAAAAAATAGGGTGCTTTATTGATAGGATTTCGTTATTTTCGCAGATTAAAAGAGTGAAAATAAGTATTCTTTATAAACGTATATTCCGATGAAGGTCTCTGTCAAGATAGTCAACAAGTCGCATCACGCGCTACCCTCGTACAGCACGCTGTTTTCGGCCGGTATGGATATTCGCGCCAACCTGTCCGAGCCGGTCACCCTGGCTCCCCTCGAGCGCAAGCTCATCCCCACCGGTCTCTATATCGCCCTGCCCGAGGGGTATGAGGCGCAGATACGGCCGCGCAGCGGGCTGGCGCTGAAGCATGGCATCACCATACCCAACACGCCGGGCACCATCGACGCCGACTATCGGGGCGAGGTGGGCATCATTGTGCTCAACGTATCGGACAAGCCCTTTACCATTGAGGATGGCGAGCGCATCTGCCAGATGGTGGTGAAGGAGTATTGCCGGGTCGAGTGGGACGAGGTCGAGTCGCTCGACGAGACCGAGCGCGGAGCCGGTGGATTCGGTCATACGGGTGTGAAATAAAAAGCCTCTGGACGAAGTTATGATGAGGATGATGAGCATGCGAAAATATGGAACGATAGCGCTGCTGTGCGTAGCGTGGTGTGTTGCCCTGACCGGTTGTGCCCTGCACAGAAGCGGAGCCGGCGAGGGTGAACTCTCGGCCGAAGAGCGCCAGAAGTTCGAATACTTTTACCTCGAGGCCGAGCGGCAGAAGGCTCTCGACCACGACGATGCGGCTTTCGACCTGATGAGCCGGGCCGCCGAAATCGATACCGCCAGTGCGGCTGCCCGTTTCTTTCTGGCTCCCTACTACCTGCGTCTGGGTCTCTACGACCAGGCTCGCGGCGACCTGCGCTATGCCGCCGAGCAACACCCCGAAAACTATTGGTACAACGTGGTTTATGCCAACTTTTCGCAACAGAGCGGACAGCACGACGAGGCGATTCGCATCTGGTCGCGGTTGCTCAAACAGAATCCCGACAAGGGTGAAATAAATTCGGCCCTGGCCGAAGCCTATACCGCCAAGGGCGACCTGAAATCGGCTGTAGCCTGCTACGACAGTCTGGAGTCGTCGATGGGGATAAAGGCCCCCATCACCATCGAGAAGCTGAAGCTCTACGAGCACATGGGCGATATGGATGCGATGGTCTCCGAGGCCGAGAAACTGCAACGCACCTTCCCCCAGAATACCGACTACATGCGGCTGTTGGGCGACATCTACCTCGAGGCGGGGCGCGACTCGTCGGCCCTGGCCATGTATGACCGGGCTCTGGAGGTGGAGCCCGAGAATGGCTACGTCTATCTGTCGAAGGCCGGCTATTACGAGAAGAAGGGCGACTCCATCGCCTACAACAACGAGATACGGAATGCCTTGATAAACCGTCATATCGACGTGGATACGAAGCTGAACATCTTCAGCACCTACATCGTGGACCTGATGAAGAAGAAGCAGGAGCTGAATCGGGTCGATTCGCTCTTTGCCGAGATGCTCGAGCAATATCCGCAGGAGGAGCCGGTGCACCGGCTCTTCGGCATGTACCTGTCGAGCCGCAAGGAGTTTACACGGGCCGAGGAGCAGTATGCCATCGCTACCGACCTGGCCCCCTCCAACCCCGAGAACTGGTTGCAGCTGATCGGGCTGTATCTCTATCAGGAGAAGTATGCCGACGTGATACGGGTGGGCAAGCGGGCCATACAGTATGTGCCCGACCAGAAGGATATTTACATGTATGTGGCGGTAGCCAGCACGCAGACGAAGAGCTATGCCGAGGCGCTCGAGATGCTCGAGACGGGACTCACCTATGTCGACGAGGGCGACAACGGCACGAAGTCGTTCTTCTACGGGCAGATGGGCGATGTCTATCACTCGTCGGGCGACCGCGAGAAGGCCTATGCCATGTACGACCTGGCGCTGTCGTACAACGCCTCGAACATACCGGTGCTCAACAATTACAGCTATTTCCTGGCCGTCGAAGGGCGCGACCTCGACAAGGCCGAACGGATGAGTGCCCAAACGGTGAAAGCCGAACCCGACAACGCCACCTACCTCGATACCTATGCGTGGATATTTTTCAAGAAGGGCGACTACTCGCTGGCCCGTCTCTACATGAAGAATGCCATCGACAAGAGCCCCGAACCCAGTGCCGAACTGTATGAACACTACGGCGACATACTGGCCATGCTGGGCGAGCTGGACGAGGCGGTGACCTATTGGCAAAAGGCCCTCGACCTGGGGAGCGAGTCGGCCGATGTATTGAAAGAGAAAATCGAGCAAAAGAAATATATTGAGAAATGAAACCTATATACGTAGCGGTCTGTATCGCGTTGCTGTCGATGCTGGCAGGCTGTAAAGGGGGAAAAGAGCTGGCCACCCACCAGCCGGTGTCGCGAGAGGTGCGTAACAATTTCGAGACCCTCATGGCATCGTATCCCGAGTGGACCACCTTCTCGGCGAAGGGGTCGGCCGATGTGGGGCTGGGCAAAGGGGGCTCGCTGAGCACGAACACGCAGGTGCGCATGGTGCGCGGTGAGTCGTTGCAGATTTCGGTGCGAGTCTTTTTGGGTATCGAGGTGGCGCGGCTCTACATGACGCGCGACAGCCTCTTTGTCATCGACAAGATGCAGCGCCGGTACGTAGGCGAGTCGCTGGCCTCGATAGGGGCGCGGCTCTCGCAGGAGCTCTCGCTGGCCACGGTGCAGGATGCCCTGCTGGGGCGCATCTTCCTGCTGGGCAGTAGCTCGTCGGCCTGTCGCATCGACGACTTCGAGGTCATCGAGTCGGGGTCGTCGCGGTGGTCGTTGCAACCCCGCAGTCAGGATACCCGTTTCGGCTATCGGTTCGACCTGAACGGCACGAAGCTGCTTTCGACGCAGTTGAGTTCGGCCGATGGCAGCAAGTCGATTGTGTGCCACTATGCCGACTTTGTCAAGCAGGGGACGAGCGACAACTTCCCCACCACCATGCAATTGTCTCTCACGGGGTTGAGTCTGCCGTTGTCGCTCAATTTGGGCTATGACGCCTCGTCGATTGCCTGGAACGGGAAGGTAAGCATCGAGAAGCTCGACTTGTCGAGGTATACGCGAGTTTCGGCTACGCAGTTGTTAAAGGAGTTGTCGATATGAAAAGGTGGTTAGTCTTATGTTGCATCATCGGGTTGGGGGCTTCGACTCTCTTCGCCCAGACCCTCGAGATGGAGAAGCTGCGCCGCAATCGGGAGCAGACGTTGAAGGAGCTGAACGAGACCAACAAAAAGCTCGACAAGACGCTGCGCAGCGCCAAGAGTTCGCTCAACGAGTTGAACAGCATCACGGCCGAAATCAAGCAGCAACGCAATCTGATTGCCAAAATCAACAAGGAGATTGCCGTCATCAACCGCAAGCAGCGGGCGGTCAAGGATACCATCTACCTGCTGCAGAAGGATTTGACGGCCAAGAAGCGCAGCTATGCCAATGCCGTGAAGCGCATGGGGCACCGGCGGTCGGAGTATGACGAACTGATGTTCATTTTCTCGGCCTCGTCGTTGAGCCAGTCGTATCGGCGGGCCCGCTATCTGAAGGAGTATTCGGCCTGGCGCAAGCGGCAGGCAGCCGAGATAGCCGAGCGCAAGCAGCAGCTCGAGGAGTTGCAGAAGGAGCTGGCCAAGAGCATGGCCGAGAAGAATGCCATACTCAAGGAGCGTAGCGCCGAAGCCAATGTGCTGGAGAAGCAGGAGAGCAGCAAGCGCAACCTGATTGCCGGTCTCAAGAAACAGGAGAAACAGCTGAAACGCGAGATAGACCGCAAGCGGAAACAGGCCGAGGCTCTCGACCGCAAGCTCGAACAGCTTATTGCCGAGGAGGAGCGCAAGTCGTCGGACCGCGCCAACAAGGCCGATGGGCAGACCTCGACCGCCAAGCGTTCGACCAAGGGCTACAAGATGACCAAGGAGGAGCTGGCCCTCTCGGGCAGCTTCGAGAAGAACAAGGGCAAACTGCCCTTCCCCCTCTCGGGCAGCTACAAGATTGTGGCCCACTTCGGTCGTCAGCAGCACCCCGAACTGCGCTACGTGCAGACCGAAAACAGCGGTATCGACATCGAGACTACACCGGGTACCAAGGCTCGGGCCGTTTTCAACGGGGTGGTATCGCGCATCTTCGTTACCCCGGGATACAACAGTACCATCATTGTGCGGCACGGTAACTACCTGACCATCTACGCCAACCTGAGCGAGGTCTATGTACGGGCCGGCGAGAAGGTGAAGACCGGGCAGAACCTGGGTAAAATCTATTCCGACTCGCAGGATGGCAACCGCACCATCCTCACCTTCCAGCTCTGGAAAGAGCGTACGAAGCTGAACCCCGAGTCGTGGCTTAATCTGTAAAAACGAAAAAGGTATGGGCATGGAGATACACCGGTATACGGCGGCTTATCACCGCGATTGGAACGATTTTGTCAACGAGTCGTCGAACGGGACTTTCCTGTTTCTGCGGGAGTACATGGAGTATCATGCCGACCGCTTCAGCGACTACTCGCTGCTGGTCTACGACGATAACAGACTGCTGGCCCTGTTGCCGGCCAACCGCCAGGGCGACGTGCTCTACTCGCACGCCGGCCTCACCTATGGCGGGCTCATCGTGACCACCCGCAACACTACGGTGCAGGTGCTCGAAATCATGCAGCTCATTGCCGACTTCCTGCGCAAGGAGCGTTTTGTCAAGTGGGTCTACAAATGCGTGCCCCATATCTATCACCGCTATCCGTCGGAGGCCGACCTCTACGCCCTCTTCCGGCTCAATGCCCGGTGGGTGGGATGCAACATCTCGTCGACCGTGCAGCAGGATCGTCCGCTGCGCTTCCGGGCCGACCGCCGCAGCCGCATCAAGAAGGCCGAGCAGGCCGGACTGCAGGTGGTCGAGACGACCGACTTCGCCCCCTTCTGGGCCATTCTGGAGGCCAATCTGCAGGAGCGGTTCCACGTGAAGCCGGTCCACTCGCTGGCCGAAATCGAATTGCTGCACAGCCGTTTCCCCGACCGCATCCGTCACTTGGTGACGATGCGCGGCAACGAGGTGCTGGCCGGCAGTGTCATCTACGACACAGGTATCGTGGCACATGCCCAGTACACCTCGGCTTCGCATGAGGGGAAGAGCTCGGGAGCCCTCGACCTGCTTTATGGGAAAATCATCGGCGAGGTGTTTGCCGACCGCAAGTGGTTCGACTTCGGGCAGTCGACCGAGGATATGGGCCACTACCTCAACGAGGGGCTCATCACCCAGAAGGAGGGGTTCGGATGTCGGGCCGTCGCCTATAACATTTACGAGATAATTTTATAACCAGCCATGAACAGCGGGGAGGACAAGAAGATATACCGCACCATCGTGAAGGCTACCGGCCTTTTCGGGGGGACGCAGGTGTTCACCATCCTCTGTTCGATTATCAAGACCAAACTGGTAGCCATCTGGCTGGGTGCCGAGGGGGTAGGCATTATCGGGTTGTATAGCAACACGGTTGACATGATTTCGGCCCTGACCCGGCTGGGCATCGGCACCAGTTCGGTGCGCGACCTGTCGCGGGCCTTCAAGTCGGGCGACCGTTCCCGGTTTGCCAGCCTGGTGAAGGTGGTGCGCCGCTGGGTGTGGTTCACCGGTCTGCTGGGGGCGGTGCTTATGCTCACCTTTGCCCCGGTGCTGAGTCGCTACACCTTTGGCGACTCGCAACACATCTGGGGTTTTGTCTTCCTGTCGTGCACGCTGTTGTTTACCGCACTTACCGAGGGTGAGCGGGCCATCATTCAGGCCTCGAACCGCCTGCGGGTGCTGGCCCGTTGCTCGGTGCTGGGGTCGGTGCTGGCACTGCTGCTGTCGTTGCCGTTGTTCTACTTCTACGGCATCTCGGGCATCGTGCCCGCTATTGTCGCCCACACCTTTGCCATCGTTCTGGTGACGGTGCTGTTGGGCCGTCGCATGAAAATCGAGCCGGTTTCGATTGACTGGCGCGAGACCTACCGTCAGGGGCGGGGCATCGCCGCACTGGGCATCTACATGACGGTGAGCGGCTTCATCACCACGCTCTACTCCTATCTGTTCGTGGCCTGGCTCAACAGCCACAGCGGCACCGGCGAGGTGGGGTACTACCAGGCCGGTTACACGCTGGTGATGCAATATGTGGGGCTGGTCTTCACGGCCATGTCGATGGAGTATTACCCCCGGCTTTCGGTCGTTTGCGAAGACCGGGCTCTGCTCTCGGAGCATGTGTCGCGGCAGGTCGAGACCTCGCTGCTGATACTGGTGCCTTTCATCTCGCTCTTTATCGTTCTGCAAACGCTGATTATACATATATTATATACGGCCGATTTCCTGGCAATCGGGGGATACATCTCGTGGGCGGCCCTGGGCATGCTGTTCCGTGCCTTCTCGTGGAGCGTCAGCTTTGTGCTGCTGGCCAAGGGGGCAGGTCGCCTCTACCTCATTACCGAAGTGCTGGCCGATTCGCTGATGTTTGTTCTCTACCTGTTGGGATATACCCGGTGGGGACTGGTCGGGGTGGGGGTAGCCTATCTGCTGGCCTATCTCTGTTCAGGAACGGGTATCTACCTGCTGTGCCGTGTCAAGTACGGGTTGCGTGTGCCCCTGCGGGTATTCGGGCTGTTGGGGCTGAGTGTGGCCGGGTGTGCCGTCGTGCTGCTTTTGTGGCAGGGCGGTCAGGCGATTGGGGCCTGGGTAGCCACGGCGATGTGGGTGCTTCTGGCCGGCTGGCAGTTGAAACGGAGGCTGTTGTAGGTGCCATGCAATAAAGCGGGGCGAACAGGCGTTTTTCAAGTAAGAAGATAGTATTTCGAGGAGGGTATGAAAGCATGAAGATATTGTTGGCAGGCGATTACAGCAATTACCACCGGGCCCTGTCGCTGGCGTTGCGGCGCATGGGGCATGAGGTGACGGTGGCCTCCGACGGGTCGCGTTGGATGAATACGGCCCGCGACATCGACACCTCGCGTCCGTTCAGGAACAAGGTGGGCGGGCTGTTGTTGTGGGCTAAATTGAATACCCTGCTGCGGTCGCGGTTGGAGGGGTATGACATCGTACAAATCAATTCCCCCGGATTCGCCTCCTTGCAGCCTTGCCGGCTACGCCAGCTCTTCGACCGCCTGCTTGCCAGGAACGGGGCGGTCTATCTCACCGCCATGGGCACCGATACCTACTACATCGACTTTTGTCTGTCGGGCGCGTTGCGGTATACCGAGTGGCAGATAGGCGACCGGCCCTCGCCGCTTGCCCTGGCCCAGCCCGACGAGCTTCGGCGCTGGCAAGCTCCGGTACTGACCGACTATACCCGCTATGTGTATGAGCATGTGCGGGGGGTGGTGAGTGCCCTGTATGAATACAACGAGTCGTGCCGCCGGGTGGTCGACCCCTCACGGTTGGCCTATGCCGGCATCCCCATCGATACCGATTCGTTCACGATGGCCCACGGCGACGAGATTCCCTCGCGGGTAAAGCTCTTTCTGGGGGTACACCGCGACCGCATGGTCGAGAAGGGTACCGACCGCATGTGGGCTGCCGCCCGAAGGGTGGCCGAGCGTCACCCCGACAAGTGCGAACTGGTCTTTGTCGAGAACCGTCCCTATCGCGAATATGTAGAGCTGATGCGGTCGTCGCATGTGGTGCTCGACCAGCTGTACAGCTACACGCCGGCTACCAACGCGCTGCTGGCGATGGCCCAGGGGCTGGTGGTGGTGAGCGGGGCCGAGCCCGAATATTACGATTTTATCGGGGAGAAGGAGAACCACCCGATTGTCAATGCCATCCCCGACGACGAAAAGCTGGAGGCACAGCTCGAGGAGCTGGTGCTTCACCCCGAACGTCTGCCCGAGCAGGCGCGTCGCAGCCGCGAGTTTGTGGTGAAACACAATCGCGACGAGGTGGTGGCCCGGCGTTTTCTCGACTTCTGGGCCCGATGCCGATAGGGATGTCCTCCAACGGATTTCTTAAAAATATTTCTTAAAAATGTTTCTTGATCCACTCTTTCCCTCGCGAGAGGAGCAGCAGCGTGCCGTCGGTCCACGGCCGCCTTTTCCAGCGTAAAGCGATTTTCATCAATCGGAATATCAGCGGCAGCCGGGTAGCTGTTGTCACCATGTCGTAGTCGCAGCGGTAGACCTCCTCGATGAAGGCCCACCGTTCGTCGGCGGGGTAGTGCCCCTCGGCCGAGTAGAGGGCGTAAATCGACTGGTAGATGAGGTGCGCCCGCTCCTCCAGCAGGTAGCGGTCGTACTCCCGGTTGTCGATACCGAGCCGGGCAATGAGCTCTTGCCGCAGAGCGTAGGCCTCGCGGGCGTAGGCCGACAGTGCCTTGTAGGGGAGCAGCCGGTGGGTGAGCGATGCCGCCGTGGGGCGGTGAATATAGAGGTAGTCGGTGTGGGCGATTTGGGCTATCGAGTGGCAGTGCTTCACAAATTCCAGTACAAACAGGTGGTCTTCGCCATAGGAGTAGCGAGGGTCGAAACGAAGGTGGTGCTGCTCGATAATCTCACGTCTGAACAGTTTGTTGCAGGGCCCTTTGGTGGTGTCGTGTATCTCGGCATCGGCAAAGAGGAGGCCCCGTTCGCAGTCGGTCCGGGCCGAGCGGGTGCGGTCGAACCCGTGCGACTCTGTTCGTCCCGACGGCTCATGGAGCAGCGTTATGCCTGCGATGACCAGGTCGGCTGGAGTCGAGAGCAGGTGGGAGAGATAGGTGGGGGTCACGCGGTCGTCGGCATCGACAAAGGCGATGTATTCGCCCCGGGCCTCGGTCAGTCCCCGGTTGCGGGCCGCCGATACCCCGGCGTTGCGCTGGTGAAGGGCCACGATGCGGGGCTCTCGGGCCGCATATCGGTCGATGAGGGCTGCCGAGCCGTCGGTCGAGCCGTCGTCGATGACGAGAATCTCGAATGACGGGTAGTCCTGGTGCAGCACGCTGTCGAGGCAGGCCGGCAGAAACTGCTCGGCATTGTAGACCGGTATGACGACGGAGATAAGCGGATTCATAAGCCTGTGGGTCCGTGGATATCACGCGGTACGGGCCCGAGACAAAAGTAACGATTTTTTTCAGAAAAACGAACTATCGACCGGAGGGCGTGTGCCGGGAACAGGCTTATTGGTCGTCACTCTTTTCCTTCGTCTTGGCGGCAAGTAGTCAGCCGTCACTCGATGCTCGTCTTGTTCTGCCGGCGGTAAGCCATGGGCGAAATCTGTTTCTGTTTCTTGAAAAACTTGCAGAAGGAGGCCTGGTCCGAGAAGTGAAGCCGCTCGGCAATCTGCCCGATGGAGATGCGGTCGTCTTCGAGCAAGGTCATGGCCTGGTGCGTAATTTCATCGCAGATGACGGCATGAGGCGTTTTCCCCACCATCTCGCGCACCACCCGGGTGAGGTGTTTGGTCGAGATGCAGAGGGCGTTGGCATAGAACTCGATGTGGTGCTCCTCGGCAAAATGTTTCGAGACAAGCGTCATGAAGTTGAGGGTGATAAAGTCGCGCTTGCTCACATAGGGCGGCATGTCGTTGGGGTTCTCCTGGTGCGAGAGCATGCAGTTGCCCAGCTCGAGGCTGAAGCTCTTGAAGTAGACACTGGCCAGTTCGCGGCGGTAGTAGTGCGAGGGGTTGGCGATAGTCTCTTTCAAAAGGTTGAGCTGAAGTTCGAGCCGGTCGATTTCGCTCGGCGAGAAGTGCCAGATGCGTATGTTGGGGTGCTCGAGCGAGTAGTGCAGGGGGCCGGGGCGCAGATTCTTGAGCGATTCGCTGGCAAACTCGAACGAGATGAAGAGGCACCATCCCCGCAGGTCGGACGAGGTCGAGTCGATGCGGGCCGTGGTGGTCTCCATGATGTCGAAATAGGAGTGGGCTCCAAGTTCGTAGGGGCGGTCGTTGAGGGTCAGGCTCATACTTCCCTGGCAGAGCATCATAAACATGCGGTTGCCCGTGATGGTGAGACCTTCCAATTTGTAAAACTGTTCGGGAGAAACAAGCAAAATCAGATTCCCTATCCGGCAACTCTCCGGGAAGAGGGAGGATAACTCTTTTTGTGTCATGGTGCGATTGATATATACGATATTAAATCGTTACAAAAATAGGGCAAAATGTCTCTAAATTACAATTCTATACGTCAAATAGACATACGATTTCCTAATAAATTCTAATGGGGTGCTATTTGGACAAGTCCTTGCGCCGATTGTCTAAGCAGTAGCCGGACAACACCATCTATTTTTACACCGGGAAATAACAAAATTAACTAAAAAATGAAGGTAAAAAGATTTTTAGTATGGGGTTTGTGCTGTGCCGGCATGTTGGCGGGATGTCAGCAAAAGGCCGGCATGCAGAGTAGCGGCGATACTTATCCGCTACTGACGGTAAAGCCGGAAGACCGACAGCTCTCGGTGAAATACTCGGCTGTGATAGAAGGTAAACAAGATGTGGAGGTGCGCCCGCAGGTATCGGGCACCATCACCCGGGTGCTGGTCGAGGAGGGTGCCCATGTGCGCAAGGGCGAGGTGCTCTTTGTTATCGACCAGGTGCCCTATAAAGCCGCTTTGCAGAAGGCGGTCGCCGCAGTGGCTACGGCCGAGGCCAACGAGGCTACGGCCAAACAGACTCTGGAAGGGAAGGAGCTGCTCTTTGCCGACCGGGTGATTTCGGACTTTGAACTGCATACGGCCCAGAACGAGTACAAGAGTGCACAGGCTGCCTTGCAGCAGGCACAGGCCGAACTGACCGATGCGCAGAACAACCTCTCGTATACCGAGGTGAAGAGCCCGGTCGACGGCTATGCCGGCATGACCTCGTTTCGTATCGGGGCACTGGTGAGCTCGTCGATGACCGAGCCGCTCATCCGGGTATCGGACAATTCGCAGATGTATGTCTATTTCTCCCTCACCGAGAAACAGGTGCTCGCGCTCACGGCGCAATACGGGTCGCTCGACAAGGCCCTCGCCTCTTTCCCCGAGGTGTCGCTCGAGCTGAACGACGGCTCCGTGTACGGGACCAAGGGTCGGGTCGATGTCATCAGCGGCATGATCGACAAGACCACCGGCACGGTGAGCCTGCGGGCCGTATTCGACAACAAGGACAAACGGCTGTTGAGCGGCGGGTCGGCCAATGTGATTGTACCCTACGACCGCAAGCAGTGTATCGTCATACCGCAGGGCGGAACCTACGAGATACAGAACCGTGTGTTTGCCTACAAGGTGGTCGACGGGAAAGCGGTGTCGACTCCTATCGAGGTATTTGAGATAAACGACGGCACCGAGTATATCGTGGAGAGCGGTTTGCAATCGGGCGACGTGATTGTATCGGAGGGTGCGGGCCTGTTGAAAGAGGGTACCGTAGTCGACCCTGCGGCCGCCGCACAAGAGGTTAAAGAGGAGGATTGACCATGAAGCTGCAATATTTCATAGACCGGCCCATCTTGTCGATGGTGATTTCGGTCGTCATCCTCGTAGCAGGATTGATCGGGCTCTTTGCCCTGTCGGTGGAGCAATACCCCGACATCGCCCCGCCTACCATACGGGTATCGACCACCTATAGCGGCGCCAATGCCGAGGCGGTGCAGAAGAGTGTGATTGTGCCGCTCGAAGAGGCTATCAACGGCGTGGAGAACATGACCTACATGACCTCGACCGCCAGCAATACGGGCAGTGCCGAGATTACGGTCTACTTCAAACAGGGCAGCGACCCCGACATGGCGGCCGTGAACGTGCAGAACAAGGTCTCTACCGCCACCTCGCTGCTGCCGGCCGAGGTGACCAAGGTGGGCGTAACCACCATGAAGCGGCAGAGCAGCATGCTGAAGATTTTCGGCCTCTACAGTCCCAACGGCACCTACGACGAAGCGTTTCTCACCAACTACCTGAGCATCAATATCAAGCCGCAGATACAACGTATCTCGGGCGTAGGCGAGGTGAATGTGATGGGTGGCGACTATGCCATGCGTATCTGGCTGAAGCCCGACGTGATGGCCCAGTATGAGCTGGAGCCGAGCGACGTGGAGGCGGCCCTCGCGAGCCAGAATATCGAGGCCTCGACGGGTGCTATCGGCGAAGATTCGAAGAATGTCTATCAGTATACCCTCAAATACCGCGGACGTCTCGAGAAGGAGCAGGAGTTCGAGGAGATTGTCATCAAGGCCTTCGACGACGGCCGGGTGCTGCGGTTGAAAGATATTGCCACGGTCGAGCTGGGCTCGCAGAGCTACTCCTACACCGGCCGGGTGAACGGTGCGCCGGGTACGACCTGTATGATTAACCAGACGGCCGGAACGAATGCCAACGAAATCATCACCAACATCGACCAGTTGCTCGACGAGTTGCAGGAGAACCTGCCCGAGGATATGGAGATTGTGAAGCTGATGAGTACCAAGAACTTCCTCGACGCCTCGATCAACGAGGTAATCAAGACGCTGCTCGAGGCCATCGTGCTGGTGGTACTGGTGGTTTACGTGTTCCTGCAGAACCCGCGGTCGACGCTTATCCCTACCGTCAGCATCTTCGTGTCGCTTATCGGTACCTTTGCCGTGCTCTATCTGGCCGGGTTCAGCATCAACCTGCTCACCCTCTTTGCCCTGGTGCTGGCCATCGGTACGATAGTCGACGATGCCATCATCGTGGTCGAGGCGGTGCAGGTGAAGTTCGACGAGGGGTATCGCTCGCCCTACAAGGCCTCGATCGATGCCATGAGCGGTATCTCGTCGGCCATCGTCACCTCTACGCTGGTGTTCATGGCGGTGTTTGTGCCGGTGTCGTTCATGGGGGGTACCTCGGGCGTGTTCTACACCCAGTTCGGTATCACCATGGCGGTAGCCGTGGGTATCTCGGCCATCAACGCCCTCACCCTGTCGCCGGCACTCTGTGCGCTGCTGTTGCGGCCCAACGAGATTCTGGTCGACGGGAAGAAGCCCGAGTTCTCAACCCGGTTCCGGCTGGCCTTCGATGCGATATTCAAACGCCTCGTGTTCAAGTATAAGGAGGGGGCCAAGTTCTTTATCAAGCACAAGTGGCTGGTGTGGACCTCGTTTGCCGCCTCGGTGGGGCTGCTGCTCTATCTGATGGCAACGACCAAGACCAGTCTGGTGCCCTCGGAAGATACCGGCTCCATCTTCGTGAGCCTCGATACCCCTGCCGGCAGCACGCTGGCCGAGACGGCGAGCATCATGGAGTCGCTGTTGAAGGTGGGCGAGGAGACCGAGAATGCCGTCACCCAGGCGCGGGCCAACCTGTATGAACTGGAGGCCACCCACAACGACCTGCTGCGGCAGCAGCACGAGGCCGAGAATGCCCTCTGTACCGTGCTGGGAATCACGCCCCGGGCCATCGAGCGGGGACAGTTGGCCGAACAGCAGTTCCCCGAGATTTTCAACGTGGGGGTACCGTTGCGGCTGCTCTCGAAACGGCCCGATGTGCGTGAAGCCGAGATGACCTTGGCCAGTGCCTACTATACGACCAACCAGGCCCGCTCGGCCTTCTATCCCAACCTCACCCTCTCGGGCAGTGCGGGGTGGACCAACGCGCTGGGGCAGGTGGTGACCAATCCCGGCGGGTGGATTCTCTCGGCCGTGGCCTCGCTGACCCAGCCGATTTTCAACCGGGGGAAACTGATTTCGAACCTGCGGGTATCGAAAGACGAGGAGCAGATTGCCTTGCTCAACTACAAGCAGACGTTGCTCGATGCCGGGCAGGAGGTGAGCGACGCGCTCTATGCCGTCGAGTCGGCCCAGCGCAATCTGGAGATTCACCAGAAGCAGTGCCGCGAACTGGAGCGCACGGTCGAAACTTCGGAAGCTCTCTACAAAACGGGCAATGCCACTTACCTCGAACTGCTCACGGCCCAACAGTCGTTGCTGAATGCCCGGCTGAACCTGGTGTCGGACAGTTTCACCCACTGTCAGTCCATCATCACCCTCTACAACGCCTTGGGGGGTGGCAGCAACTGACGGTGACAGACCCGCAGAGGGTTGAGGGGGAGCCTGTTTGAGTGCCCCCGCTTTCGATAGAGCTGTTTTAGTGATGATTGATAAAAAGGTGGTGCAGCGACAAACCGAGACTTGTGCTCTCGTTTGCCGCTGCACTTGTTTTATCGGGAGGCCGCACGCAGGAGCGGGGCCGTCACTTGTTTTTTTCGGTGAGGTATTTCCAGTATCGCACGGGCATGTCTTTCCGCTGTTTGCGGGGATTGAGCCGGTCGCGTATGCAGACGGCCTTGAAGTAGGTGCGCCACAGCTCCTGGAACAGTTTTTCGTCTTCGGCCATGAGCGACTCGTCCAGCTTGCCGGTGACGAAGTGGGGCAGGCTCTCGTCGAAGGTCACCTGGGTGACCTCGTGCTGGTCGTAGTAATAGCCGTAGTGGCGCCTCTTGTCGTAGAGGACAAAGGGTTGGTCGGCAAAGCGGTCCTTGAAGTGGGCTATGGCCAGCGGCAAGACGTTGTATTGCGGCTCCATGATGCCGAAGTAGGTGCCGTCGGCCGCCTTCTGGAAGCGGATGAACTGCATCATGCGCAGACGCTCGTACAGCACCTTGCGGAAGGTGTTGGTGACAAACAGAATGTCGTCGTCGGCCAGGTTGTTCTCGAGGCTTACGGGGCTGTCGATATTCTTGCAGATGTAGCGAAACAGGTGCAGGTCCAGTTCGGGCAGCTCCGAGAGGTAGCTTACGGTGAGGCACGAGAGGGCATCCTTCGACAGCTTCTTCTCGAGCGCCTTCCACACCCGGCCGGCCTTCGCTTCGTCGGTGATGACCGGGTGCACCTCGTCGTAGAAGAGTGGGAGCGGCTCGTCGGTGCCCTGAATCACCTGCGGGAACGAACGGCGGGCGTAGGCGTCGAACACGACGGTGAGCATGCCGTCGAACGTGCGGTCGTATTGAAAGATAATCAGGGACACGGCGGAGTATCGTTAATCGTGGAACAGGGGTAGTTGCAACTGGTGGTCGTCTCGCCGCTTCGAGGTCGACGGGGTGAGCAGTCGCCTTACGTTCTCGGGGCGGAGTTCGTTGACGGTAGGTGACATCAGCTCGCCGCAGGTGATGAAGTATTTGGCTTTCTTCATCACTACCCCCATCTTCTTCAGATGCGAGCTGTTGATGCGATTGAAGCGGCGGGAGTTGACGATGAGGGTGGCCGATTTCACCCCGATGCCGGGAACCCGGAGGATGAGTTCGTAGGGAGCCTTGTTGATGTCGACCGGGAAGACTTCGGGGTGACGTAGGGCCCACGCCAGCTTGGGGTCAATCTCGAGGTCGAGGTCGGGGTTGGCATCGTCGACAATCTCGTCGACCTTGAACTGGTAGAAGCGCAAGAGCCAGTCGGCCTGGTAGAGTCGGTTTTCGCGTACCAGAGGGGGCTGCTTCAGCATGGGGAGCCGGGTGTCGTAGGTGTTGACATGGATATAGCCCGAGTAGTAGACACGTCGCATGGTGGGACGGGCGTAGAGGGCCGACGACAGCCGCAGGATGTCGCGGTCGTGGTCGGGGGTAGCCCCCACAATCATCTGCGTGCTCTGCCCGGCCGGGACGAAACGAGGGGCGTGCCTGAAGAGTTTGCGCTCCTCTTTCGAGGCGAGGGTCTGTTGCTGGATGTAGGCCATGGGCTCGTAGACGCTTTTGAAATCTTTTTCGGGAGCCAGCAGTTTCAGTGAGCATTCGTTGGGAATCTCGATGTTCACGCTCATGCGGTCGGCATACTTGCCGGCCTCGTTCACCAGTTCGCGGCTGGCTCCGGGAATGCTTTTCAAGTGGATGTAGCCGTTGAACCGGTGGATGGTGCGCAAGTCTTTCACGACGGCTACCAGACGCTCCATGGTGTAATCGGGGTTACGCACCACGCCCGAGCTGAGGAACAGTCCCTCGATGTAGTTGCGCCGGTAAAATTCGATGGTGAGCTCCACCAGCTCCCGCACCGAAAAGGTGGCCCGTGGAATATCGTTGCTCCGCCGGTTGATGCAGTAGGCACAGTCGTACATGCACGAGTTGGTGAGCATCGTTTTCAGCAGCGAGATGCAACGACCGTCGTCGGCAAAACTGTGGCATATACCTATCCCGCCCACCGTATTGCCCAACCCTCCCCGGGTGTTGGACCGCACGGTGCCGCTCGACGAACACGATACATCGTATTTTGCCGATTCGGTAAGTATCTTCAGTTTCTTCAGCGTCTCTTCGGTCATGGCGGCAGATGAGTATAAGTTGGTTACATCGTTATGAATCAATGGGGTGACGGTGGTTTTTTAAAAAGAATAAGCCAAACGGCATCGCCCCGATTGCTGCAACTTTCCCGGAGGATAAAGTTACACCGTTTTTGCCGTATCGGCGACAATTTTAAGAAAAGAATTTATAATTGGGATGGGGAAAGATAAACGCATGGCTTCTGTCTTGATAGAAGCCTGATTGGCTATCGAAGATTTATGACAGAAGGAAGGTCAGGATGGTTGAGGGGAGTATCGAATAGAATAAAAAAATCCCACCAATCTGGCAGGATTTTCTGTCTATTTCCTTATTTCCAAATTATACGAATTTTATTCCCCCGATTTCGTGGGCAAATTCATGCAGGGATTTCTCAATCTTTTCGATGGTCGTTTTTGAGGGCTTCCTTCGGCCTGTTACATAATGACTCAACTGCCCTTGATTGACACCCGTGATACGAGCCAAACCTGCCAACGAAAAGGCGTAGGCATAGTAATTAAGGAAAGATGCTATGTCATAAGTAAAATTAAACTCTACGTCAGGAAACTTTTTCCCATTCATTTGATAAACTTCTTTCATCTCATCAACGGCTGCCAAAAAATCATTTTTGGTTTCTTCAACGCTTTTTCCTTCTCCAATGCAACCGAATTCGCAGTTGTTGTCAGGAATGAATGCTGAATAGGTGCCGTCAACTCCCCGTTCAATAACAACGCTGATTTCTTTCTTTGCCATATTCTTGTATTTTACCTTGATAACTGACTGATTTATCAAGTATAGTAATTAAAAATAGTAAAATATATATAGTGTAAGATATGGGTTACTCAATCCCCGCATCCCTTTTAATGCTTTTCAATGTACCCGGTTTCACCTCTTCTGATTTATGGTGGCTTGTTTGAAAATATTTTCCTGTTTTGGGGCTATACCATGTTGGGTGAGCTCCATTATTTTTTATCAGTTCACAACCGGCTTTTTTTAGAAGTCGTTCAAGTTCATTGTATTTCACTCCAACCTCCTTTCTTTTGTGATATTGAGCATATAATCGTCATACACAACATGCGATAGTCACAATGCAAAGATACGAATATCAATATCATTTGCAACCTTTTTGATATTATTTTTAATATCATTTTTGACTTTTTCCTTTGTCTCTATTCCGCATAGATTACATTATGTACAAGTAGCAGTGCATTATTCCCGTTTTTCTCATATATATGAGATATGCTTCAGTATAAAAATCAAGTGAGTTTGTTTTTCTATTTTCGACTTTCGTTATATTTGTAACGATGAAACCGACAAGCATAGCCATAGTAGTGCCCGTCTACAATCGGGAGAAGGAGTTGGTGCGGACGTTTGCCTCGATTGTGGCGCAGACCTACCGGCCCCTGCATGTCGTGCTGGTCGACAACGGGTCGACCGACGGGTCGCTGGCGCTGTGCCGGGAGCTGAAAGCCCGCTATGAGAGCGACAACTTCGAAGTGACGGTGACCCAGGAGGCGAAGCGGGGCCCTTCGGCTGCCCGCAACCGGGGGTTGTCGTGCGTGCGGGAGGAGTTTGTCTCGTTCTTCGATAGTGACGATACCTACGTGCCCGAGGCTATTGCCCGGTATATGCAGGCTTTCGACAGCCATCCGCAGGTCGACATCGTGGGGTGTACGGTCGAGATGGTGCCCGAGGCAGGTAGTCCCTATCGGGCCAAGGCGGTCTTTTCCAATCGGGTGGAGCCCCATCTGTTTCATTGCACGCTGGGTACACAGCGTTATGCGGTGCGCACGGCATTGGTGCGGGCCGTAGGCGGATGGCGCGAGGAGTATATGCGTTGGGAAGATTGGGAGCTGGGGCTGCGTCTGTTGCTCGCTACTGACCGGGTGGTGTGGATCGAGCGGCCGCCGCTGGTCCATGTCTATCTGCATGCCGACAGCATTACCGGCTATCGCTATGCCCCCAACAGTGACGATATTTTGCAGGCTATTGCCCATGCCCATGCCGATGTGGAGCAGAGCAACCATCCCGACAAGCGTCGTCTGCACCGGCTCTTGCTCTACAAGCAGATGGTGGTGGCCGGTCTGTGTCGTCGCGAGAAGAGCCCTCGAGGGCCCGAAATTTATCACTGGACCCTCGACCAGGTTCGCGACGACAGCACCTTGCGGTGGTTTCTGCCGCTGGTCTATCGTTATGTGTCGTGGGGAGGACGCGGTTCGGCTATTCTGGCCGAACGGCTGTTACACTGATTTTTTTCGAATTGCAGGTTGTCGAGCAGACAAGTGTAGAGCTCGATGGCTTCGCGTATCTCGTCGAGGAGGATATACTCGTCGGCCGTGTGGGAGCGCGACGATTCGCCCGGTCCTATCTTGACCGAAGGGAAGGGCATGAGCGCCTGGTCCGAGAGGGTAGGCGACCCGAAGGGTTCGCGTCCGGTGAGTATGCACCGTCGCACGAAGGGGTGTCGTGGCGATATGGACGACGAGTTGAGCCGCAGCGAGCGGGGGGTGAAGGTCACGTCGGGGAAGTTCTCGCGCAAGATTTCGACCGCCTGGGCGTTGGTGTAGCAATCGGTAGTGCGCAGGTCGATGACGAAGTTGCAGCGGTCGGGCACCACGTTGTGCTGCGTGCCGGCCTCTATCTGGGTGACGGTGAGTTTCGTCCGTCCCAGCCACTCCGAGACGAGGGGGAACTCGAATCGCCGCAGCCGTTCGATAGCCTCGGTAGCTTTGTAGAGGGCGTTGATTCCCTCTTCGCGGGCAGCGTGTCCCGACCGCCCGTGCGTGGTACAGTCGAGCACCAGCAGCCCCTTTTCGCAGATGGCCGGTTGCATGGCCGTAGGTTCGCCCACGATGGCCAGATCGACAGGGGGCAGCTCCTGCAAGGCCCGGGCGATGCCGTTTGCTCCCGAAACCTCCTCTTCGGCCGAAGCCAGGAAAATCAGGTTGTAGGGTTGCTCGCTGTCGGCCAGGAACAGGAAGGCGGCGAGCAGCGATACCAGACTGGCTCCGGCGTCGTTGCTGCCCAGACCGTAGAGGCGACCTTCCTCTTCGGCAGGTTCAAAAGGGTTGCGGCTCCAACTGGCCACCGGTTTCACGGTGTCGATGTGCGAGTTGAGCAGGAGGGTCGGTTTCGCCGGGTCGTACTTCCCGGCCAGGGTCCATACGTTGTTGCCGATGCGGTGCGGGGTGAATCGGTTTTTTTCGAGCGTTTCGCACAGGAGTTGGGCTGCCTGTCCCTCCTCCCGGCTGACCGAAGGGGTGGCAATGAGCCGGTGCAGCAGGTCGGTGGCTATGTAGTAGAGTTCGTCTTTCGAATACATGGTGGTTACGAGTTTATGCAAAAGTAGTTTATTTTTATCTCTTTCAGTAACTTCTTGTACAAATTGTAGGGAAAGGTCGAAAAAACGGGGATAAAATATTAACAGTAATTAACTATTTGAATTTGAGGGGATAAATCGCCCGAAATGTTGATAAATAGATAGGAAGTCTTGCGTTTTTGCTATGTCGAGTTGGCAAAATGAAAGTGCCCAATCTGCTTAAAACTTATTAAAATGGTCATAGAGTCAATATAATGCGTAACTTTGCAGCGGATTTATAACTGAATTTATGGTAAATCAACTTACCGCTTTGGTTCGCAAACAGGCTGCCAAATACGGAAACCGTGAGGCGTTCAGCCATAAGGACTATGAGCACAATCAATGGGTTCCTACCTCTTGGAACCGTTTCTCTGAACAGGTATCGTACATAGCGCAAGCTATGGTTCTCTTAGGTATTCGCGAGCAAGAAAACATTTCGACATATACACAAAACAAACCCGAAGGTCTCATCGTGGATTTTGCGGCATTCGACAACCGTGCGGTAGTCGTTCCGCTCTATCCCACCAGTTCGCTCGACCAGATTAAGTACATCATCGACGAAGCCGAGGTGCGCTTTCTGTTTGTGGGCGGGCAGGTGCAGTACGACAATGCCATTGTGGCCCTGCGTGAGTGTCCTACGCTCGAGAAACTCATTCTTTTCGACCCTGCCATCAAGCGGACTGCCGACGACCATACGTCGATCTATTTCGATGACCTCATGGAGCAGGGCCGTCTGGCCGGTGCCGATGTGGTAGCCGAGGTAGAACGCCGTCGCAATGCCGGTACGCCCGACGATTTGGCTACGCTCATCTACACCTCGGGTACGACCGGCGAGCCCAAAGGGGTGATGCTGGCTCACTCGAACTACGACGAGGCCATGCGCATTCACCTGCAACGGTTGGTGACTTGCTCCGACAGCGACGTATCGCTCTGCTTCCTGCCGTTGACCCACGTCTTCGAGCGGGCTTGGTCGTACTACTGCCTGACGGTAGGCATGCGCATTGCCATCAACGTAGACCCCAAGGATATACAGAATACCATTCGCGAGGTGCGTCCTACCATCATGTGCAGCGTGCCCCGTTTCTGGGAGAAGGTCTACTCGGCCATCCAGGACAAACTGTCGAAGACGAAGGGGATGACCCGTCGTCTCACCGAACGGGCTTTTGCCATCGGACGCCGTCGCAATGTGGAGTATCTGCGTGTAGGAAAACGGGTTCCGCTGTGGCTCGAGTGTCAGTACAAATTCTACGACAAGTTCGTATTCTCGAAAATCCGTCGAGCCGTAGGGGTGGAGAACGGCAATATCTTCCCCACCGCCGGGGCTCCGCTCTCCGATACCATCAACGAATTTCTGCACATCTGCGGCATCAATATCGTCTATGGCTATGGCTTGTCGGAGACGACGGCCACGGTGAGCTGCTTCGACCTGACCGGCTACGAGTTCGGTACCGTAGGCTCGCTCATGCCCGATATTCAGGTGAAGTTGGGCGAGAACAACGAGATACTGGTGAAGGGCAAGACCGTGATGAAGGGCTACTATCGCAAGCCCGAGGAGACGGCCCGCGTCTTTACCGAGGACGGCTGGTTCCGCACGGGCGATGCCGGCAAGATAAACGACGAAGGGGCTTTGGCCTTGACCGAGCGTTTGAAAGACCTCTTCAAGACTTCGAACGGGAAATACATTGCCCCGCAGGCTCTGGAGACCCGCCTGGGCGAAGACAAGTATATCGATCAGGTAGCCGTCATCGGCGACCAGCGCAAGTATGTGACGGCCATCATTATCCCGGCCTTCGAGGCCCTGAAGGAGTATGCCGCTCAGAAGCACATACAGTACCGCACCCTCGAGGATCTGGTGAAGAACCAGAAGATTCATGCTCTTATCTCGGAGCGTATCGACGCGCTGCAAAAGAACTTTGCCCGCTTCGAGCAAATCAAGCGTTTCACGCTGCTGCCGAGAGCCTTCAGCATGGAGAAAGGCGAGTTGACCAACACGCTCAAGATACGCCGGTCGGTCATCAACCTGCTCTACAAGGAGGAGATAGAGGCGATGTATGCCTAAAAACGAAAACCGAAATTTGGTAAATAGCACAAGGGTGTATAATTTTGTACACCCTTTTTTCGTATAACAGAAACAAGTGATAAAGATATGATTACACAAGAACAATTAAAAGAGACAGAAGAACGCAAGTTGGCGTTGAGGAGGTATCTTTGACATCGATTCGAAGAAAATCGAGGTAGAAGAAGAGGAGTTGCGCACCCATGTGCCCGACTTCTGGGAAGACCAGAAGAAGGCCGAAGCGCAGATGAAAAAGGTAAAATCGTTGCACTTCTGGATAGACAGCTATACCGAAATCGAGAAATCGGTCGAGGAGTTGAAGCTGGCCTTCGACTTTGTAAAAGAGGGTATCGTTTCGGAAGAGGAGGTCGACGAGATTTATCACCATACGATGACGCTGATTGAGAATCTCGAGTTGCGCAACATGCTGCGTCGCGAAGAGGACAAGTTGGGCGTGGTATTGAAAATCAACTCGGGTGCCGGTGGTACCGAGGCGCAAGACTGGGCTTCGATGCTCATGCGCATGTACTTGCGCTGGTGCGAACAGCACAACTACAAGACCTCCATCTCCAATATTCTCGAGGGCGATGAGGCCGGTATCAAGTCGGTGACGATACAGATCGAGGGCGACTATGTCTACGGTTACCTGAAGAGCGAAAACGGCGTGCACCGTCTGGTGCGGGTATCGCCCTACAACGCTCAGGGCAAGCGCATGACCTCGTTTGCATCGGTATTCGTGACACCGCTGGTCGACGATACCATCGAAATCAACATCAACCCCGCCAACATCTCGTGGGATACTTTCCGTTCGAGCGGTGCCGGTGGACAGAATGTGAACAAGGTGGAGTCGGGCGTGCGGTTGCGTTACCAGTTCAAAGATCCCTATACGGGCGAAGAGGAGGAGATTCTGATCGAGAATACCGAGACCCGCGACCAACCCAAGAACCGAGAGAACGCCATGCGCCAGTTGCGCTCTATCTTGTACGACAAGGAGTTGCAGCACCGTATGGCCGAGCAGGCCAAGATTGAGGCCGGCAAGAAGAAAATCGAGTGGGGGTCGCAGATACGCAGCTATGTGTTTGACGACCGCCGGGTGAAAGACCACCGCACCAACTACCAGACCTCCGACGTGCAAGGCGTGATGGACGGCAAGATCGACGGTTTTATCAAAGCCTATCTGATGGAGTTCGGCGGTGACGAAAGCAACGCATAAACCGGTATGGAGAAACTCACGCTGATAAAAGTGGGCGGTAAGATTGTGGAGGAGCAGGCTACGTTGAGTCGCCTGCTCGCCTCGTTTGCCGCCATACCCGGCCGCAAGGTGCTGGTGCACGGAGGCGGCCGATCGGCCACGGCCATGGCGTCGCGGCTGGGTATCGAGAGCCGTATGGTGGGCGGTCGTCGCATCACCGACAAGGCCATGCTCGAGGTGGTGACCATGGTCTACGCCGGCCTGGTGAACAAGAATATCGTGGCCGGCCTGCAGGCCCAGGGAGTAAATGCGCTGGGTATGACGGGGGCCGACATGAATATCCTGCTGTCGGACAAACGTCCGGTGGGCGAGGTCGACTACGGTTACGTGGGCGATGTGCGTCGCGTCGACGCTGCCGCCCTGTCGGCACTCATCGAGATGGGTGTCGTGCCCGTGATTGCACCGCTTACCCACGACGGGCAAGGATCGATGCTCAACACCAATGCCGATACCATGGCCGGCGAAACCGCGAAGGCTCTGGCTTCGCGTTACGAAGTATCGCTGGTCTATTGTTTTGAAAAGCGGGGGGTGTTGCGCGATGAGAACGACGACAACAGCGTAATTGCCGAGATGACCCGACAACAGTTCGAGACCTACCGGGCCGAAGGCGTGGTGCAGGGCGGTATGATACCCAAACTCGAAAATGCCTTCGATGCCATTCGCCACGGGGTGCGCGAGGTCATTATTACCCGGGCCGATGCCATCGGGCAGCCTCACGGGGGTACCCGCATCGTGGGGTAAAAGACGATTTTATTGATAGAGAATAAAATACGAGGGCTGCCCGAGAAAGGGCAGCCCTCGCTGTAGGATAGGTTCGTTTATTTAAATTTGCCCCCTCTGTGCTTGTTATTGACCTATCCAGTTCCATCCGGCTGGGGTATATTCCGACGATAAGATGACGACACCCTTCTGGTTCCCCAAAAATTCGATTACCCGGAAATAACCGCAGTGGTTCTGAATGCGGGTTTCGCTTTCCCAAGCCTGGTGCACGAAATAGAGGTGTCCCAGTTCCGGAACACAGAACGACTCGCCCTCTTCGGGTATGCCGAAGGCACTCAGGTCGATTGTCTCGGTGCGTTGTACACCCAGGTCGGTGAAGGTGGTCATGCGGCCTGCTACACCTTCGATTTTCCCCTCGTTCCAGGTGATGGCAATGTTTTTGTTGAGAAATTCAAAGCCCTCTTCGTAGTTAACTAGTCCCCTTGTCCATATGGTATCGACATTGGTGGGTTGATCTTCTTCGCAAGCGGCGAATGCGAATACCATGCACATGAGAAGCACGATACGAAATGTTGAATACTTCATAGTATAAAATGTTGATTAAAATCCGACCGGTCCCAAAATCGGAATGTTTATGTGTGTGTTACAGACGAATATAAAAGAGCGCGGACCCAAACTTTTTCATTCTTTAAAACCTTAGAAAATCGTATAAAAACCACGATATTAAGTCGGCACGGGCGCAATAAGTGCACAGAACTTTCTCTCTGCGGTATGCCCGAATTTTTCAGATCTGTAGAAACAAAAAGTTAACGCTGTTTTATAAATGTCTTATTGAATGTTGTCCCCTTGTTTATATGTCCCCTTATATAATCATTTTGGTTTTGTCATTAGTTATTTGCAAATATAAATAAATTCTTTTGACAAATCGAAACTTATGGCAAGATATTTTTTCCCTTTCGTGTCAAATAGGTATGTATGGGAGGATAGCGGTTGTCGATTGGGAAAAATTTCCGGGATTGTCGTGAGTCGTGCAAAGGTCCTCGAGTGCGGACCGTAAAGATATGAGAAAGCCTGGGAGGATGGCCCGTTGCCGAGCTCTCTTTCTCCCAGGCTTCCGATAGTGTTATTGCTTGATGAATTTGGCCTTTTCGCAGCCGCCATCGGCATATTGGGCTACGGCAACGTAGATGCCGCTCTCCAGGTCGATGTCGAGCGAGGTCGTTCCGCTTGTCGAGAGGTCGGCAGTAACCAGGTTTATCCCCTGCATGTTGTAGACAGCCAGTTTGCCGGTTCTATTTTGGGCGTGGATAAATTCCAGTTCGCCCGATGTGTTGGCTACATAAAGTCCGCTCAGTATCGAGGCCGAGGTGATACCCGAAACGTTTTTGTCCTGAATGATTTCGATGGTAATCGGGTCGGCATAGAGGGTCTCTACGGTCAGCGTTGTCGTGCGTTGCGAGGTTCCCTCGGGGAGAGCTTCGAATGTAATGGGTATCGAGATTTCGGTTGAGGCACCGTCGACCGGAGTTCCCGGTGTGAGCCACGAATCGGCTGCGGTGCAGTCGATACCGTCGGCCATGAACAAGGTCGAGTAGACCGTGACAGACGAGCTGCCTGCCGTTCCGGGAATCTCGACGGGGCTTTCGCATCCGAGGCTCGACATGGAGGCATTGCACAGCGACATGGCCAGAGAATAGCTGCCCATCGAGGAGATGTCGACCATATCCTCTTCACCCTCTTTGGAAAGGAGACGGTATACATAGGCACCGGCGTCGAAGGTTTGTTCGACGCTGTTCGAAACCACGCCGACAACTACGTCGTCGCGGTCAAATCCGTCGAAAATATAGGCCATAGGTTCGTCGATGAGGAGCCGTTGCGGCATGGGGGTTCCGTTCACCTCTTTGAGAAACTCGAAATGCATGCCATATCCATAGTATCCACCCAGTTCGGTAGCCTCTACGTCGGAGGCTTTGAGCGAAGCGATAGCCAGTGTGTCGCCCAGCTCCCCTGTTTCGGTAAGAGCTACGGCTCTCAGGAAGAACTCGGCATCGTCGGGTGCCTCGAAGGTGGCCAGAATGAGGTCGACACCCGAGATGAGCATCGGGGAGCAAGGTTTCTCAAAGATGTTCATCACGGCCTTGGTGGTGATGTGGTAACCTCGCATATCGAGTTCGCAACTGCCGAAAACGTAGTTTCGGGGAGCCGGCACGTCGTTATAGGAGAGCACGGTGAGCCGGTTGTTATTGACATCGAGATTGCCGATGGTCATGGCCCGGCCTGCCGTTAGAGTGCCGTTCCAGGTGTAGAAACTTTGGCGCGAACCGGACGTAGCGGTGAGAGAGGGCACCGAGTGTGTGCCTATGGAATAGTTGGCCGTGTAGGTCGGGGTGTCGTAGTTTTCGCCGTCGCAATCCCATTGATACGACAAGGCTTCGTTGGAGTAGTTGTTCCACACGAGATCTTTGAATGCGGGTGCAAAAATCGAGGTTGTCGAGAAGGCTTCCCACTTGTAGTTGACACCCGAGAGGAACGTTCCTTGCGGACGGTTGTAGATGGCGGTAGGCAGCATGGGGCGTACATACACTTCGTCGAGTTGCATCGAGTCGCCGTATACTCCTTCGTATTGGAAAGCGATTAATACCGTCTTCCCTGCATAATCGCTGATGTCGATTCTGAACCGGCGGAAATCGGAGATTTCCAGTTCTTCGTCGGTATATTCCAGGTCGGCCACATCGAGCAGCAAATCCCATGATTCACCGCCGTTGTCCGAGATTTTTATCTTCATGGTGGCGGCGATACCGTCGTCTTTGTTATAGAAATTATAGAATACGTAGCAGGGGAGGTAACTCAAATCGAAGAAGAGATAGTCTTCTTCTTTGACGGTGATGGGCTTGGTGATAAGCCACTCGTCCGACTCTTCGTATTCGTCGTATTGGATATAGGCAATGTATTGGCTTTCGGGGTTCAGCGGAAGCCCTTTTGCGATGCTGGGTTCGGTGATGTACCAACTGTACCAGAGTGCATCGGGGTCGTCGTAGTTGGGGTGTGTATTGATGCTGGTCCAGCCTTCGGGCAGCCATTCGAGCGCATCGGGGTCGTCGATATGGTTGGCAAATTCTTCAAAGCCTTCGGCCAAGGTATATTCTTCGTCGGCAGCCGGCATCGCCTCTTTTTGAGCGGTATATACAGGAGCCAGGTTCTCTTTCCGATTGGCAAAGGCCTTGAAGCGGCGTTTGCCGTCGAGAGTCTCTTTTACTGCGATTTTACGCCCGTTTTGCTCATAGGTTTTCAAAGTTCTGGCGGCCTCGGAGCGTATGCTCTTTCTAGCGGTCTGAATTATTTCGACTCTTCGTTGAGCCGGGTTTTCATCGAAAGATTGTGCGGCTGTCGAGGGTAACAGCGTGAGGGAGCACAAGGCTCCGACAAGTAGTAAATTTTTCATGCTTTTCCGATTAAAGGGTTAAAGGTGATATGATTGCTTTGAAAGTTTCGTCGCCGACACGTATGATGAACAGACCGCTCGGCAACGTGAGAGAGAGGGAATCGGCGGTTAATTGCCGTTTCAGGAGAACTTGTCCGGTCATCGATACGATGGTTACCGGGTCGCCGGGTTGACCGTATATATGCAGTATATTCCGATTTGTAGCGATATGGCGCATGCCCGACGTCTCGATCTTGTCGATTGCGGAGGTGTTGCCTACCTTGAATTTTATCGATTCGTCGGAGCGGGTGTAGGTGTTTTGGGCTTGTATCTTGAAGAGGTATTTGCTCTGTCGGTTCAGCCCGGTGAACGAATAGTGATTGTCGGTGACCCCGGTGATGATTGCAGGCTCTGCATGAGAGGCGACCGGTTTTTTGGGCGCTGTCGATTTTTCGCCCGAATAGAGCGAGAGGTTCGACAACGCGAGGTTCGAGAGACTCTCGATTTTGAGGTATCCCGAGTCGATTGACGTGTTGAAAGTTTGGGAGATGAGAGTCTTTGAGGTAGGGCTTTTCAGGGAGAAGATGATTTTTTCTCCTGTGAAATCGGCGTTTTCGCAAAGTGTGATAACGAGCCCGTCGTAGTAGCTGCGGGTGGTTTGGGCCTCAAATTCGAGAGTGAAAGTTCCGTCGCCGCTGAAATCGAGCCGGGGCGAGACCATGTATCCCTTGGCTTTGATACAGCAACGTCCGCCGCATTGGCCTATTCGCTCGCCGGTCCAACCCGGTTGTTGTGTGTAGGAGTCGAGGCTTTGTGAAATTTCGGTCGTGTCGGGCATCAAGTAAGTACCGCTTGCGAAACCCGAGAACGACTCGCCTAACAGCAAGGTATTCAGGGGGTATTGTTCGGACAAAGTTACGGTGTAGGAATCGGCTCCGTCGATTGCACCCCAAGTAGCCGTGAAACCGTCGTCGGTCACGTCGGTTACGCCCAGTTGGTCGGGGGTGGACAGTCGGTCGATCATGAAATGGAAATAGACGGTGTCGTTCGATTCGCGAATGTCGATAATCGGTTTGTTCAAAGCTCCTTCGCTATACAATTCGGGTGCGGGATTACTGTCTTCGGTAAAATAGGTATTGTAGGTTGTGCCGGGGAACAGGTCGCCTTCCGGGTTGGTGAAATTGCCGTCGGCCGGTACGATTTGCACCCGTTCGTGTCCTTCGGTGTTGTTGACGGTGTTGTTATCCCAGGCCACAGGGTCATAGTCGATGTGTACAATCATGAGTCCGTGCCCGGCGGCATATCGGTCCCAGCCTGTCTGTTGCCGGTTTTCGAGGGTGAAAAATTCGTTTTCGTTATGGGGCGACCGCATGAGACAGGCCCGATTCGAGCGGTTGAGCGGCGGGAGGGCGATGTGGGCTTGTGGCTCTTGCAGTTCTTGCAGGTCGAGCCAGCCGCAGCTGTATCGTTCGAAAGCCGAGTAGCCTACGGGAGTTTTGCTGTCGTTGTTGTAGCTGCCCATGTCCATGAGGCTCCAGGTTCCCATGCCGAAGGTGTCGCCATACTCGGTGTTGTAGATGTCGGGGAGTCCCAGACAGTGGCTAAATTCGTGGCAGAAGGTTCCTATTCCGCTCAGGATTTCGCCTGTTTCTCCACTTAGTTCCGAGGAACAGGCAAAGGTCGAAATCTTTTTCCCGTCGAGGGTGAGGGAGTGACCAAACTCGTCGAGGGTACCGGCAGCGGGCCAAATGGTGTTCTCGTCGGCTCCGTTCGATTCGGCATGTCCGGCATAGATGACATATACCAAGTCGACTGTACCGTCGTTGTCGAAATCATAATCGGCAAAGTTGACATCGCATTTTTCGTGAGCTTCGGTACAGGCCTCGGTAATCATGGCCGCCAGGTTGAGGTCGTTCCCGTAAAAATCGTTCTCTCCGTAGTATTTCATGTCGTGAGAGAGGGTGACCGGCCCTACCACATCGAACGAGGGCATGAATACACCGTTCGACTGGTCTATAAAGTAGTCGCGGGCGCTGCCGGTGGCTCCGTTTTCGGCATAGCCCTTTTGGTTCATTTGGGCCTCGAAAGCCTCGCGTGTACCCACCGGCGAGAATTTTATGTCGGCATATTGGGCCAAAATGATGAGGCCCCGCACTTCGCCCCGGTTGGGAAAGTCGAATGCCCGGGCTAAACGTTGGCGTCTGTTGATGCGTTTTTGCTGTATAGCCTGGCGATATGAGCTTTTTGTGCGAAGACTGTCGACGAACGCCTTTTCGCGAGGCGTGCGATTCTGTGGATTGCGAGCAATGAAAGTTTGCCGGAGGGTATTCCCCCTCAGGTCGAGGTATCGGTAGAAGCCGTCGTCGCCTTTCCCGACAGGGATACGGTCGAGGGTCTGGTAGTAGTGTCCGTGCTCGTCGCCTGTGAGCGAAATGGTGAGCACTGTACCGTCGGGTTGGGTGTACTCGACTACGTGGGGGTAAGCCGGTATGGCTTTGCTGCTAAGTGAAGATGCAAAAAACAGCACCCCTAAAGCAATCTTTGAAGTAACTCTTTGCATAAGTATGATGATTCTGTTGCAAATATATTACTTTTCGTGACATTTTGTTCAGTAGAGGTGCTGTTTTTTGTAATTTAGTTTAATTCTATTTTATGCACTACTTCAATTGTTCGGCCTGATTGTAGATAGCTTCGAAAATAGTCTTGTCGGCTTCGGTGAGCGAGCGTCCCCGACGGGCCATCATTTTCTCGGCAATGGCGTAGAATTTAGGTAGTTGCACGTCGGTGAAGCCGGCCGTGCCGCCCTCGCTGAACGAGGCGACGAAGTTGCGGGGGAACCCGGCACCGTGAATGTTGACTCCCACGCCTATCACCGTAGCGGTGTTGAACATGGTGTTGATGCCGGCCTTGGAGTGGTCGCCCATGATGAGGCCGCAGAATTGCAGGTGGGTGCGCAGGAAGCGGCGGGTGGGGTAGTTCCACAGTTTTATTTCGCTGTAATCGTTCTTGAGGTTCGAGGCTACGGCGCCGGCGCCCAGGTTGCACCATTCGCCGATGACGGCGTTGCCCAGGAATCCGTCGTGTGCCTTGTTGGAGAAGCCGAACATCACCACGTTGTTCAGTTCGCCGCCCACCTTGCAGTAGGGTCCCAGGGTGGTGGCTCCGTAGATTTTGGTACCCATGTTGACAAACACATGTTCGCAGGCGGCGAAGGGGGCCCGTATGCAACTGCCCTCCATCACCTCGCTGTCGGCACCCAGGTAGATGGGGCCGTTGGTCACGTTGAAGATGGCGCACTCGGCCTTGGCTCCGGGCTCGATGAATATCTTGGGGGTTCCGTCGGCAAAGCAGGGGTCGCCGATGACGCGGTTCGACGGGCTGAGCGGCTGGCTGGTGCGGCCGCGGGTGATGAGTTTGAAATCGGCCTCGAGACACTCGCCGTTGAGCAGGAAGATGTCGTAGAGGTGGTGAATGTAGCGGGGCTCTTGCTCGCAAGCGAGCGTGGCGGTGTGACGCCCTTCGCGGAAGTCGGTTTCGCTGCCCCGGAAGGCGATGACCGTATCCTGGTCGACCAGCGCCTCGCCCGGCTGCAACCGGTCTATCTGGGCAACCAGTGTATCGTCGGGGATGAGGTGACCGGCGATGAAGAGGTTGTCGGGGGCGATGACGGCCGGATATTTCCCGGCCATATATTCGGGGGTGATATAGGAGTAGCTGCCGGGCAGCAGGCGTTCCCACTTTTCTCTCAGGGTGAGGATACCCACGCGTATGTCGGCGACGGGGCGGGTGAAGGCCAGGGGCAGCAGCTCGAGATGCTGCTGGGGTGTGTCGAAGAGAATGATATTTTTCATAATCGTGTATAATGGATTGATAGACCAAAGGTAATGTAAATCTTATGGAAAATCAAAATCTGGGGCGAGGTATTGCCTCGAGGATGATGGATTGAACAAATGGACCGGTGTGGTCGTTTATGGAAAAAAAGAAGGATATGGAGAAAAATCGCTTTGTGCAACTGGTCGCCGGTATGCTGTACCGGACGAATCGGGACACGCTGACGTTGGATACCCGTTATAAAGGGTTGAAGGAGTGGAATTTTTTGTTTGAAGTCTCGTTGGCCATGATGCTCGAGGAGGAGTATCATGTGGAGGTGACCCCCGAGGATTTCTCGAGTACGGGAACCCTCGACGAACTGTTTCAACGGGTGTGTGCCCCCGGTCTGGCCGGCAAGGAATAAAACGAGAGCAGGGAGGCGAACGGATATGAGTGGCTTGTCGGGAATTGTAGGAGAGGTAGATCAGTTGGAACAGGTATTGCGACACATGTCGGAGGCCCAGAATCATCGGGGACGCGAGACGCCGGTGGGGTGGGTCTCCACCTTTGTCGATGCCCGGGTGGGATTGATGCACAATCGCATGAACACCATCGACCCGGCCCGGGCTCCGAGTCAGCCTTACGAAGATGCCGATACGGGGCTGGTGGTGATGCTCGACGGCGAGATGTTCAACTACGCCGAGGTGCGTGACCAACTGGCCAACTATTACACTTTTGCCACCGGGTGCATGTGCGAGGTGGTGGCCAAGGCTTACGACCGTTGGGGCGATAGCAGCTTCGATCGCTTCGAGGGCTATTTTGCCCTGGTCGTTTACAATCGGTTTTCCGAAGAGTTGTTGCTGTGTCGCGACCGTTTCGGCATCAAGCCGCTCTACTATGCCACCCGGTGGGGAAATCTTTATTTTGCATCGGAGGTGCGGGCCCTGTTTGCCGGGGGTGTCAGGCCCCTGCTGTCGGCCGAGCGGTGGGCCGGTTATCTGGCCTACTCGACTTATGGTTCGCCCTATGAGACCTTTTGGGAGGGGGTGCACCAGTTGCCGGCCGGTTTTTTGCTGCGCTACAACGGTTATTCGCTGGTCGAAAAGCGTTGGTACGAATTGGAAAATCGGGTCGAAGCCTGGCGCAACGAATCGCCCGAACGTAGAGCCGAAGCCTTTCGGGAGCAGATGCGCCGCAGTGTAGGGTATAGCCTCATGGGCGAGATGCCCAAGGGCCTTTCGCTCGATGGAGGCATGGAGTCGGCCCTCTTTATAGCCTTGATGAAAGGGACGGGGACCCCTCGCTATCTGAAGAGTTACATGCCCTATCGCGGGAAGTTGCACCAGAGCGGAGTGCTGTGGGGGGCCGAGCAACTGTCGGCTACAGCTGTGCCGCTCGAACAGGTTTCCATTACCCCTGCGATGTTGTTGAAGGAGCTCGATTTTCTGTCCCGTTGGCAAGAGGAACCTGTCGACGGAATGGAGATGGTGGCTCGGTCGGCCTTTCTCCGGGTGATGCGCAAGCGGGGGCTGGCGGTGGTCAGTGGCGGTTGGGGGTTGGCCCACTTTCTGGGCGATGCCGTTCTG
This sequence comes from Barnesiella sp. ET7, assembly GCF_024733785.1. Classification (NCBI taxonomy): domain Bacteria; kingdom Pseudomonadati; phylum Bacteroidota; class Bacteroidia; order Bacteroidales; family Barnesiellaceae; genus Barnesiella; species Barnesiella sp. ET7. The sequence goes on along the minus strand of NZ_JANRHM010000003.1, from coordinate 23,431 downwards.
CCGGGCGACCGATATACGTCGCTGGTACCCTCGGAGGTATTGTCGGCCGACTTTCGGCAACTGGCCCGCAAGCCTCGGTACCGGAGGCTGTTCGAGTCGGAAAACAGCCATTTGAAGTTTTGCGACTTGTGCTATGAGCGCATTCCCCACCTGTTGCGGTGTGTCGACAAGATGAGCATGTATTATGGCGTGCAGATACGCAATGCCTTTTTGAACCACAATCTCATAGAGATAGCCTTTGCCTTGGCCGGCGACAGCCCTTCGGGACGGGCGCGCAGGCAGTGGTTCGACCACGAGGTGGTAACCCCTTTGCTTTCGGGAAAGGTGAGGCTGGCGCCAGAGAGCGAGGCGGAGGAGCCGATGCTGCCTGCCGAGATGAAGCGGTGGGCCGACGAGGTAGTGCTCGACCTGCGTTACGGGCGGGTATCGGAGTGGTTCGACCACACTCGTCTGGAACGGGCCTGGCGACACGAAGAGGATGAACTCTTTGCCGACCCGGCGAAGGTGTGGAAACTGCTTTCGCTCTGCCTGCAGCTGAAGAGTCTGGGCTGACCGATGGCCGGGCGGGCAGGAGAGGTGATTGGCACCGCCGCAGGCGCGCAAAAATAAATGGCTCCGTCGTAACTCTTTTTCTTGACTTTCACTACCTTTGCATCCAAAATCAATCGTGATGAAATTTATAGAGCAAAAGTTAAAGGGAGCCTTCGTCATCGAGCCGCAAGTGTTCGGCGACAGTCGGGGCTATTTTATGGAGAGTTACAAAAAGGAACTTTTCGACCAATATGTAGGACCGGTCGATTTCATACAGGATAACGAGTCGCGGTCGAGTTACGGTGTGTTGCGCGGTCTCCATTTCCAAAAGGGTGAATATTCGCAAGCCAAACTGGTGCGGGTAACTCAAGGTCGTGTGTATGACGTGATTGTAGACCTGCGCCGCTCGTCGCCCACCTTCGGCCAGTACATCGGGGTAGAACTCTCCGACGACAACAAGCGCCAGCTCTTCGTGCCGCGTGGATTTGCCCACGGCTTTACCGTATTGAGCGAGACAGCCCAGTTCTGCTACAAGGTCGACAACGTGTATGCCCCTGAGCATGAGGCTACATTGCTCTACAACGACCCTCATGTGGGTGTGGTGTGGCCGGTGAAGCCCGAAGATATGCTACTCTCGCCGAAAGATATGAAGGGGCTCGGGTTCGATGAAATCGAGACATTCGAGTAACAGGCGGGAATATAAATCACTGTTGTCGGTCGTTTGTGACTTGACGATAAAATGGTGAAAAATAATCCGAATATATTTGGTTTTTAGTGATTTAGTGCTTATCTTTGCACCACTTTTGATGCTGTAAAAGGTCGAAGCGTTTATATAATCGATTGATTATGTGAAAGCTATGGCCAATTTTAGCGTCTTGGACAGAGAGAATAAGAAGGAAAATTATAAGTAAAAAGATTTTTAAAAAAAGTTCTAAGAAATGCCTACGATTCAACAATTAGTAAGAAAAGGACGGGTTGTATTGGAAGACAAGAGTAAATCTCCTGCATTGGATTCATGTCCGCAAAGACGTGGTGTATGCGTGAGAGTTTACACGACGACTCCTAAGAAACCTAACTCTGCCATGCGTAAAGTTGCTCGTGTACGTTTAACCAACGGTAAAGAGGTGAACTCTTACATCCCGGGTGAAGGTCACAACCTGCAAGAGCACTCTATCGTACTCGTTCGTGGCGGTCGTGTGAAAGACCTCCCTGGTGTACGTTATCACATCGTACGCGGTACGTTGGATACTGCCGGTGTAGGTGGCCGCACGCAACGTCGCTCGAAATATGGCGCCAAGAGACCTAAAGCAGGAGCTGCACCTGCCGCAAAAGGTAAGAAATAATCGATACCTTTGAGAAAAAGCCAGCAAAGAGATTAAAAAGAATTAGTGTCAAACACTGGTTCGCGTTTATTGGATAGGCTGATTGGGTTGAGTAAATGAAATCGGCGGATTTCGTTGAAGATGTAAAGAACAGCAACCAAAAACAAGAACGACAATTTATTGTAAAAAATGAGAAAAGCAAAACCAAAGAAACGGGTTGTATTACCAGATCCCGTATTCAATGATGTAAGGGTTTCGAAATTTGTGAACCACTTGATGTATGATGGCAAGAAAAATACTGCCTACTCTATTTTCTACAGCGCACTGGAGATTGCGAAATCGAAGTTGCCCAACGAGGAGAAATCGGCCCTCGAAATCTGGAAGAAAGCCCTGGAAAATATTACACCTCAAGTAGAGGTTAAGTCTCGCCGTGTGGGTGGTGCTACTTTCCAAGTACCTACGGAAATCCGCCCCGATCGTAAGGAATCTATTTCAATGAAAAATCTTATTATCTATTCTCGTAAGAGAGGTGGCAAAACGATGGCCGACAAACTGGCTGCCGAAATTGTCGACGCTTTCAACGAGCAGGGTGGTGCATTCAAACGTAAAGAAGACATGCACAAGATGGCCGAGGCCAACCGTGCATTCGCTCATTTTAGATTTTAATTGAATAAAATAAGGAATAAAGAAAATGGCAAAATCTGACGCTCATTTGAAATATACCAGAAATATTGGTATTATGGCACACATCGATGCCGGTAAGACAACGACTTCGGAACGTATTCTGTACTACACGGGGTTGACGCACAAAATCGGCGAGGTGCACGACGGTGCCGCTACCATGGACTGGATGGAGCAGGAGCAGGAGCGCGGTATCACGATTACGTCGGCCGCCACTACCGCTTTCTGGAACTATAAAGGCGAGAAATACAAAATCAACCTGATTGATACTCCGGGGCACGTCGACTTTACCGTAGAGGTAGAGCGTTCGTTGCGTGTGCTCGACGGTGCTGTGGCTACATTCTGTGCAGTAGGTGGTGTTGAGCCCCAATCTGAAACCGTATGGCGCCAGGCCGATAAATACAATGTACCGCGTATCGGTTATGTAAACAAGATGGACCGTTCGGGTGCCAACTTCTTTGAGGTGGTTCGCCAGCTGAAAGATGTACTGGGTGCAAACCCCTGTCCCATCCAAGTACCTATCGGTGCTGAGGAGACTTTCAAAGGCGTAGTCGACCTGATTCGCATGAAAGCCATCTACTGGCACGACGAAACGATGGGTGCCGACTACAGTCTGGAGGAAATTCCCGACAGCTTGAAAGCCGAGTGCGACGAGTGGAGAGACAAGATGCTCGAGAAAATCGCCGAGTGCGACGACGAGCTGATGGAGAAATACTTCGCCGATCCTTCGACGATTACCGAAGACGAAATCGTCCGCGCTATCCGCAAAGGTACGCTGGCCATGCAAATCGTTCCTATGATTTGCGGTTCGTCGTTCAAGAACAAAGGTGTACAACCGCTGCTCGATGCCGTTTGCGCATTCTTGCCCAGCCCGGTAGATACGCCGGCCGTGGTAGGTCACGACATGAACGACCCCGAGAAAGAAGTGGTACGTCACCCCTCCTTCTCTGAGCCTATGTGTGCATTGGCCTTCAAGATCGCAACCGACCCCTATGTAGGCCGTCTCTGCTTCTTCCGTGTATATTCGGGCGAAATCGTTGCCGGTTCTTACGTACTCAACTCCCGTTCGGGTAAGAAAGAGCGTGTATCGCGTCTGTTCCAAATGCACTCGAACAAACAGAACCCCAAAGAGTCGATCGACTGCGGCGATATAGGTGCCGGTGTAGGTTTCAAGGATATCCGCACGGGCGATACGCTCTGCGCCGAAGACGCTCCTATCGTACTCGAGGCTATGGACTTCCCCGCACCTGTGATCGGTATCGCTGTTGAGCCCAAGACTCAGAAAGACCTCGACAAGCTGGGTATCGGTCTGCAGAAACTGGCCGAAGAGGATCCTACCTTTACCGTAGCTACCAACGAGGAGACGGGACAAACGGTTATCAGCGGTATGGGTGAGCTCCACCTGGAGATCATTATCGACCGTCTGAAACGTGAGTTCAAGGTAGAATGTAACCAGGGTCGTCCCCAAGTTACCTACAAAGAGGCTATCACCAAACCGGTTGAGCTCCGCGAGGTATTCAAGAAACAGACGGGTGGTCGTGGTAAATTTGCCGACATCATCGTACGCGTAGAGCCCTCGACTCGCGAAGAGGCCGGTCTCGAATTCGTAGATGAAGTAAAAGGTGGTAACATCCCCAAAGAGTTCATCCCCTCGATTCAGAAAGGTTTCACTACGGCTATGAAGAACGGTGTATTGGCCGGCTTCCCGGTAGACAGCCTGAAGGTAACCGTACTCGATGGTTCGTTCCACCCCGTAGACTCTGACCAGTTGTCGTTCGAACTCTGTGCCATCCAGGCCTTCAAGAAAGCCTGCGAAAAAGCCGGACCCGTATTGCTCGAGCCTATCATGAAGATCGAGGTAGTAACCCCCGAAGAGAGCATGGGTGATGTAATCTCCGACTTGAACAAACGTCGTGGCCAAATCGAAGGTATGGAGTCGAGCCGTTCGGGCGCCCGTATCGTGAAAGCAACGGCACCTCTGGCCGAGATGTTCGGTTATGTAACCGCCCTGCGTACCATCACTTCGGGTCGTGCCACCTCGACGATGTCGTTCTCGCACTATGCCGAGGTAAGCTCGTCGATTGCCAAGAATGTGTTGACCGAAGTAAACGGTAGAGTAGATTTATTGTAATTAAACCATCAAATATCAATATGAGCCAAAAAATCAGAATTAAATTGAAGTCTTACGACCACAACTTGGTTGACAAGTCGGCCGAGAAAATCGTAAAGACGGTGAAAGCTACGGGCGCAGTAGTGAGCGGGCCTATTCCTCTTCCTACTCACAAACGTATCTTCACGGTAAACCGCTCGACTTTCGTAAACAAGAAATCGAGAGAGCAATTCGAGTTGTCTTCGTTCAAGCGTCTTATCGACATCTACAGCTCGACGGCCAAGACCGTAGACGCCTTGATGAAATTGGAGTTGCCCAGCGGCGTGGATGTAGAAATTAAAGTGTGATTCAACAAAAATTAAGTAGAAATGCCAGGATTATTAGGAAAAAAAATCGGAATGACATCCGTTTTCAGTGCCGAGGGTAAAAATGTACCATGCACTGTTATCGAAGTTGGTCCTTGCGTGGTTACGCAAATCAAAACCGTTGAAAAGGATGGTTACGAGGCAGTACAAGTAGGTTTTATCGACAAGAAAGATAAACACACTACGAAGCCCGAAGCCGGCCATTTCAAGAAAGCAGGCGTAACGCCCAAGAGACACTTGGCCGAGTTCAAATTCGATACCGAATACAAATTGGGCGACACGATTGCCGTCGATTTGTTTGAAGGTGCGGATTACGTAGATGTAATCGGCGTATCAAAAGGTAAAGGTTTCCAAGGTGTAGTTAAGCGTCATGGTTTCGGCGGTGTAGGCCAGACTACTCACGGTCAGCACAACCGCTTGCGTGCTCCCGGTTCTATCGGTGCATGTTCGTATCCTGCCCGTGTGTTCAAGGGTACTCGTATGGCCGGCCAGATGGGTAACAGCCGTGTAACCGTGCAAAACCTTCAAGTGTTAAAAGTAATACCCGAGCACAATCTTTTGCTCATCAAAGGATCGGTACCGGGCAGTAAAGGTTCAATCGTAATAATTGAGAAATAATGGAACTGAGCGTATATAACATTAAAGGTGAGGACACCGGTAAGAAGGTTGTTCTGGACGACTCCGTATTCGGAATCAAGCCCAACGATCACGCCGTATATCTCGATGTGAAACAATACTTGGCCAACCTGCGTCAAGGAACTCACAAATCCAAAGAAAGAAGCGAAGTATCGGGTAGTACCCGCAAACTGAAAAGACAAAAAGGAACGGGCGGCGCTCGTAGCGGTGATATCAACTCGCCGGTTATGATCGGTGGTGGTCGTGTATTCGGTCCCAAACCCCGTGACTACCGTTTCAAACTGAACAAGAAAGTGAAAGAACTCGCCCGCAAGTCGGCATTGACTTACAAGGCTCAGGAGAATGCCATCGTAGTGGTAGAGGACTTCTCTTTCGATGCCCCCAAGACCAAGGAATTCGTAAACTTGCTGAAAAAATTGCAAGTTGCTGATAAAAAGTCACTTTTGGTTTTATCGGAACAAAATAAAAACGTATATTTGTCGGCCCGTAATCTTACGGGAACAAATGTGGTAACGGTTTCGGAGCTCAACACCTACAAAGTATTGGACAACAAGGCTTTGATTTTGACGGAGAGCACGGTAGCCGCTATCAATAACTTTTGATGTAAGGAGGCTTAAATATGGGAATTATTATTAAACCTATCGTAACAGAGAAAATGACGGCCATGGGCGAGAAATACAATCGCTATGGTTTCCGTGTGGACCCGAAGGCCGACAAGTTGCAAATCAAGAAAGCCGTAGAAGCGATGTACAACGTGACGGTCGTATCGGTAAACACGATGAACTATCGTGGCAAAAACAAAAGCCGCTACACCAAGACCGGTCTCATCTCGGGTAAGACGGCCGCTTATAAGAAAGCCTTGGTTACATTGAAAGAAGGAGAAACTATTGATTTTTATAGCAATATCTAATTAAACAATGGCAGTAAGAAAATTAAAGCCCACAACACCGGGGCAAAGACACAAAGTTATTGGTGCATTTGATAATATCACTGCTAGCGCGCCAGAAAAATCTCTTGTAAGAGGTGTCAGAAAATCGGGTGGTCGTAACAATGAAGGGCATCTGACGATGCGCTACATTGGCGGCGGTCACAAGAGAAAATACAGATTGATCGACTTCAAGAGAAACAAAGACGGTGTACCCGCTACTGTAAAGACGATCGAATACGACCCGAACCGTTCGGCCCGTATCGCTCTCTTGTTCTATGCAGACGGTGAAAAACGTTACATTATTGCACCCAACGGCTTGGAAGTTGGAGCAACCTTGATGTCTGGCGAAAATGCAGCTCCTGAGGTAGGAAATGCGTTGCCCTTGAAAAACATACCTATCGGTACTGTTATTCACAACATCGAGTTGCGTCCGGGTCAAGGAGCCTTCTTGGTTCGCTCGGCCGGCACGTTTGCTCAGTTGACTTCGAGAGAAGGCGATTATGCAATTATCAAATTACCTTCTGGAGAAACCAGAAAAATCCTCGCAACCTGTAAAGCCACGATCGGCAGCGTAGGAAACTCGGATCACGCCCTCGAACGCTCGGGTAAAGCCGGACGCTCGCGCTGGTTGGGCCGTCGTCCTCGCAACCGTGGTGTCGTGATGAACCCTGTAGATCACCCGATGGGTGGTGGTGAAGGTCGTGCATCAGGTGGACACCCCAGATCGAGAAAAGGCTTGTATGCAAAAGGTTTGAAGACCAGAGCTCCGAAGAAACACTCTTCGAAGTATATAATTGAAAGAAGGAAAAAGTAATCTGATAAATTGACAACAACATGAGTCGTTCATTAAAAAAAGGCCCATATATCAGTGTGAAGCTGGATAAAAAAGTTGCCGCCATGGAGGCATCAGGCAAAAAGTCTGTGATCAAAACATGGTCGCGTGCATCTATGATTTCACCCGAATTCGTAGGGCATACTTTTGCAGTACACAATGGTAATAAATTTATTCCCGTATACGTTACCGAAAACATGGTAGGCCACAAGCTCGGCGAGTTTGCTCCTACGCGTACATTCCGCGGACATGCAGGTAACAAGAAAAAATAAGGCCTGAGGGAATGCGAGTTTTAATACAATTAAAGAATTGAAAAATGGGTGCAAGAAAAAGAGAATCAGCCAATAGAAGGAAGGAAGCTCTGAAAACTCAATATTTCGCCAAGTTGAACAATGTTCCTACCTCTCCCCGTAAAATGCGCTTGGTAGCCGATATGGTAAGAGGTATGGAGGTATTCAAAGCCTTGGGCGTATTGAAGTTCTCGAACAAGGAAGCTTCGCAAAGACTGGAAAAACTGTTGCGTTCGGCCATTGCCAACTGGGAGCAAAAGAACGAGCGCAAGGCCGAAAGCGGAGAACTGTACATCTCGACAATCTATGTAGATTGCGCAGCAATGTTGAAGCGTCTTCGTCCGGCTCCGCAAGGACGAGGTTACCGGATTCGCAAACGTTCGAATCACGTAACATTGTTTGTCGATACAATAAATAAAAACAATAACAAAAACTAATTGCTGGATGGGACAGAAAGTAAATCCGATAAGTAACCGTTTGGGAATCATCAGAGGTTGGGATTCCAATTGGTATGGCGGTAAAAACTATGGTGACAGGTTGTTGGAAGACAGCAAGATCCGGAAGTATTTGAATGCCCGTCTTGCAAAAGCCAGCGTTTCACGCATAGTTATAGAACGTACGTTGAAGTTGATCACTATTACCGTGTGCACGGCTCGTCCGGGTCTGATCATCGGTAAAGGCGGTCAAGAGGTAGACAAGCTCAAGGAAGAGTTGAAGAAGATTACCGACAAGGACGTACAGATCAATATCTACGAGGTAAAACGCCCCGAACTCGACGCCGAAATCGTGGCCAGCAACATCGCTCGCCAGATCGAAGGCAAAATCGCTTACCGTCGTGCCGTGAAGATGGCCATCGCTTCGACGATGCGCATGGGCGCCGAGGGTATCAAAGTACAAGTGTCGGGTCGTTTGAACGGTGCCGAAATGGCTCGTTCCGAAATGTACAAAGAGGGAAGAACCCCCCTGCACACATTGCGTGCCGATATTGACTATGCCTTGGTAGAAGCTCTTACGAAAGTAGGCATCATCGGTATCAAGGTTTGGATCTGCCGTGGCGAAATCTACGGAAAGAAAGACCTGGCTCCCGCGTTCACCAACAACGCCAAAGAGGCACGTGGTGGAAACGGAGGACCGAAAAAGGGCTTCAGAAAACCCAAAACTAACCGCTAAACGAAAATTGAACTATGTTACAACCGAAAAAAACTAAATTCAGAAGACAGCAAAAAGGTCGCCAAAAGGGCAATGCCCAAAGAGGCAACCAGCTGGCTTTCGGCTCTTTCGGCATCAAGTCGTTAGATACGAAATGGATTACAGGTCGTCAAATCGAGGCCGCTCGTGTTGCTGTAACACGTTACATGCAACGTCAAGGTCAGATTTGGATCCGTATATTTCCCGATAAACCTATTACTAAGAAGCCGGCCGATGTACGTATGGGTAAAGGTAAAGGTAATCCCGAGGGATTCGTATTCCCCATCACGCCGGGTCGTGTTATTATCGAGGTAGAGGGTGTACCTTATGAGATCGCCAAGGAGGCTCTGCGCCTGGGTGCCCAGAAACTCCCGATTACTACTAAGTTCGTTGTTCGTCGTGACTACGACGCCAGTCAAAATGTGTAAGTTATGAAAAAAGCAGAAGTAAAAGAATTAGGCTCCAAGGAATTGCAAGAGAGATTGGATGCAGCCGTAGCCGCACTCAACCAGATGGAGATCAACCACAGCATCTCGCCGTTGGACAGTCCTGCTAAAATAACTCACGAACGCAGGATGATTGCGCGCATGAAAACCGAGTTGCGCAAACGTGAACTTAATAAAAAATAATCAGCCACATATCTAAGATGGAAAGTAGAAATTTAAGAAAAGAGAGAGTCGGTGTGGTTTCCAGCAACAAGATGGAAAAGACGGTTACCGTGACCGTGAAATGGAAAGAGAAACACCCGATCTATGGTAAATTCGTGAACAAGACGAAGAAATACCATGCTCATGACGAGAAGAACGAATGCAACATCGGTGATACCGTGCGGCTGATGGAGACTCGTCCTTTGAGCAAAACAAAGAGATGGAGAGTAGTAGAAATCATCGAAAGAGCTAAGTAATTATGATACAACAAGAATCAAGACTTACAGTAGCTGATAACAGCGGAGCTAAGGAAGCTCTTTGTATTCGCGTGTTGGGTGGTACCGGCCGTCGCTATGCGTCGGTAGGCGACGTGATTGTCGTAGCGATCAAAAGCGCTATCCCCTCGAGCGATGTGAAAAAAGGCGCCGTATCGAAAGCCATTATCGTGCGCACGAAAAAGGAAATCCGTCGTCAAGACGGCTCGTATATCCGCTTCGACGACAATGCCTGTGTATTGTTGAACAATGCGGGTGAGTTGCGCGGTAGCCGTATCTTTGGCCCGGTAGCCCGTGAGCTGCGTGCCGTAAATATGAAAATCGTGTCGTTGGCACCCGAAGTACTTTAATCGAATAAAGCGAAAGATTAAATGAGCAAGTTACATATCAAAAAGGGAGATACAGTCTATGTAAACGCCGGTGAAGACAAAGGCAAGACCGGTCGTGTACTGAGCGTGTTGGTAAAAGAGCAACGTGCCATCGTAGAAGGTATCAACATGGTATCGAAGAGTACCAAACCCAATGCCAAAAACCCCCAGGGAGGTATAGTGAAGAAAGAAGCTCCTATTCATATTTCGAACTTGAATCCTCTGGATCCGAAGAGCGGAAAAGCTACCCGTATCGGCCGGAAGAAAAATGAAGCAGGCGTTTCAGTACGTTATTCCAAAAAATCAGGAGAGGAGATTAAGTAATGAACAACACCGCAAATCTGAAGAAAGAATATCTTGAAAGAATCGTGCCCGCCTTGCAGAAGGAGTTCAACTACTCGTCGATCATGCAGGTGCCTGTTTTGAAAAAGATCGTGATCAATCAAGGTCTTGGCGAAGCAACGGCCGACAAGAAAATCATCGAAACCGCCATCAACGAGTTGACGGCCATCACCGGTCAGAAAGCAGTGGCAACCCTCTCGCGCAAGGATATCTCGAATTTCAAGCTGCGTAAGAAGATGCCCATCGGTGTGATGGTAACCCTCCGTCACGAGCGCATGTACGAGTTCCTGGAGCGTCTGGTACGCGTGTCTCTTCCCCGTATCCGCGACTTCAAAGGTATCGAAAGCAAACTCGATGGACGAGGCAACTACACCCTCGGAATTCAGGAGCAAATCATTTTCCCTGAAATAAATATCGATAGTATTACCAAAATTATGGGAATGAATATTACCTTTGTAACCTCAGCCAAAACCGACGAGGAAGGGTATGCTCTTCTCAAAGCATTTGGCTTACCTTTTAAAAACGCAAAAAAAGACTAAGATATGGCAAAAGAATCGATGAAAGCTCGTGAAGTGAAGAGAGCCAAGCTGGTTGCCAAATATGCCGAAAAGAAAAAACAACTCAAGGCAGAAGGCAATTACGAGGCCCTTCAACTGCTGCCGAAAAACGCATCGCGTGTACGTCTGCACAACCGTTGCAAGATCACCGGTCGTCCCAAAGGATACATCCGTCAGTTTGGGATTTCCCGTATACAATTCCGCGAAATGGCTTCGGCAGGTCTTATCCCGGGTGTAAAGAAAGCAAGCTGGTAATTATTTTTAGTGTTAAATATTGTCCGGAGACTCCGGATCAATTTAAACAAATTTTTATATGACAGATCCAATAGCAGATTATCTGACAAGATTGAGAAACGCCATCAAAGCTCATCACAGAGTAGTTGAAGTGCCTTCCTCGAGATTGAAAAAAGAAATCACGAAAATCCTTTTTGAAAAAGGCTACATTCTCAATTACAAGTTTGTAGAAGACGGTCCCCGAGGCACCATCAAGATTGCCTTGAAGTACGACCCCGTAAACAAAGTGAGCGCAATCCAAAAGCTGATTCGTGTATCGAGTCCGGGTTTGCGCCGTTATACCGGCTACAAAGACATGCCGCGTGTATTGAACGGTTTGGGTATTGCAATTCTCTCCACCTCGAAAGGCGTGATGACCAACAAAGAGGCCAGCGACCTGAAGATCGGCGGTGAGGTATTATGTTACATTTACTAATTAAAAGGAGGTATATATTATGTCAAGAATAGGAAAATTGCCCATAGTAGTACCCGCCGGAGTTACCGTTACTATCTCCGGAAATGAGGTAAAGGTAAAAGGACCCAAAGGGGAGCTGTCGCAGACCGTATCGCCCGAAATTAAAGTTGAAATGGTAGACGGGGCTATCCACGTGACCCGGCCTAATGATGAGAAACAAACCCGTGCCCTCCACGGTCTCTACCGTGCTCTTATCCACAACATGGTGGTAGGTGTTTCCGAAGGGTATAAGAAAGAGATGGAACTGGTGGGCGTAGGCTACCGTGCCCAAAGCCAAGGCCAGGTGCTCGAGCTCTCGCTGGGCTACTCGCACGCCATCTTCTTGAGACTTCCTGCCGAAATCAAGGTAGAAGCCAAATCGGAGAGAAACAAAAACCCGTTGATTATTCTCGAATCGTGCGACAAGCAACTGATCGGCCAGGTATGTGCCAAGATTCGTTCGCTGCGCAAGCCCGAACCTTACAAGGGTAAAGGTATCAAGTTCGTTGGCGAGGTAATCCGTAGAAAATCGGGTAAATCGGCAGGTGCCAAATAATCATTAAACAGGTATTATCATGACAACGAAGATAGAAAGAAGACTCAAAATCAAAACCCGCATACGCGGTAAAGTTTCCGGCACGGCCGAGCGTCCCCGTATGACGGTGTTTAGAAGCAATAAGCAAATATATGTGCAATTGGTCGATGACCTCACCGGCAGAACTCTTGCCGCCGCCTCGTCCAGAGGCATGGAAGCCGCTCCCAAAAAAGAGATGGCAGCCAAGGTAGGTGAAGCTATCGCCAAGAAAGCACAGGAAGCCGGTATTACCACGGTTGTATTTGACCGCAACGGTTACCTGTATCATGGGAGAGTAAAAGAATTAGCTGATGCTGCCCGCAACGGTGGCCTTAAATTTTAATCGTCATGACAGGAAAAATAAATAGAGTAAAATCGACAAACGACATCGAGTTGAAAGACCGTCTGGTTGCCATCAACCGTGTAACGAAAGTAACCAAAGGTGGCCGTACGTTCAGCTTCTCGGCTATTGTCGTAGTGGGCAACGAAGCCGGTATCGTAGGCTGGGGCCTGGGTAAAGCGAGCGAGGTAACTACCGCAATCGCCAAAGGTGTGGAAGCTGCCAAGAAGAACCTGGTGAAAGTACCGGTTCTCAAAGGTACCATCCCCCACGATCAGCTGGCCAAATTCGGCGGTGCCCTCGTATATATCAAACCTGCTTCTCCGGGTACCGGAGTAAAGGCCGGTGGTGCCATGCGTGCCGTGCTTGAGAGCGTAGGTATTACCGACGTGCTGGCCAAATCGAAAGGTTCGTCCAACCCCCACAACCTGGTGAAAGCCACGATTGCTGCCTTGTGCGAACTGAGAGATGCGGCTACCGTAGCTCAAAACAGAGGTATCTCTGTAGAAAAAGTCTTTAAAGGTTAATACGGAGGAGAAGCAATGGAAAAGATAAAGATCAAACAAGTAAAGAGCCGCATCAACTGCCCCGCTGTACAGAAGAAGACACTTGATGCACTGGGCTTGAGAAAACTCAACCATGTCGTAGAACACGACGCTACCCCCCAAATCCTGGGTATGGTAGAGAAGGTAAAACACCTGGTGAAAGTAGTTGAGTAATTTTATCCATCGATTAAAAAAAAGTAACAATATGGACTTGAGTAATTTAAAACCCGCCGAAGGGTCAACCAAAACAAGAAAGAGAATCGGTCGCGGACCGGGTTCGGGTTTGGGTGGAACTTCTACCAGAGGTCATAAAGGAGCAAAGTCGCGTTCGGGTTACAAACGCAAAATCGGTTTCGAGGGTGGTCAGATGCCTCTCCAACGCCGTGTTCCGAAATTTGGCTTCAAGAATATAAATCGTGTAGAATACAAAGGCATCAACCTCGAGGCTCTGCAATCGCTGGCCGATAGCCAGAAATTGGAGAAGATCGACATCGAAACACTTGTGGCTGCCGGATTTATTTCTTCGAATCAGTTAGTGAAAATTCTTGGTAAAGGTGCTCTTACGGCCAAATTGGAAGTTTGCGCTCACGCATTCTCCAAAACTGCCGAAGCTGCTATCGTTGCCGCAGGTGGAACAGTAGTCAAACTCTAATACAATGAGAGCAATAGAAACTATAAAAAACATTTGGAAAATCGAAGACCTCCGCAAACGTATCATCACCACTATCCTGCTGGTGCTGGTATACCGCGTGGGGTCATACGTCGTGCTTCCGGGTATCGATCCTGCCAATCTGGATGCCTTGCGCAACCAGACGAGCAAGGGTCTGATGCAGTTGCTCGATATGTTTTCGGGAGGTGCATTCTCCAATGCTTCGATTTTTGCCTTGGGAATTATGCCTTATATCACCGCCTCGATTGTGATTCAATTGCTGGGTATGGTGATGCCCTCGTTCCAGAAGCTGCAACGCGAAGGCGAGAGCGGTCGTACGAAACTTAACCAATACACCCGCTATTTGACCGTTATCATTCTGCTCCTGCAAGGTCCCGCCTACTTGGTGAACCTGAAAGTACAGATGGGTTCGGCCTTATTCCCCTCCGGTTGGTTGTTTATAGTTTCTTCTACAATCGTGCTTGCTGCCGGTAGTATGTTTATCATGTGGCTGGGCGAACGTATCACCGACAAAGGTATCGGTAACGGTATTTCGTTTATCATCCTGGTCGGTATCATCGCCCGTCTGCCGCTGGCTTTCGCCGCCGAGTTTACCAGCCGTCTGGCTTCGAAACAAGGTGGTTTGGTGATGTTCCTGGTCGAGATCGTCTTCCTGCTGGCCGTTATCGCCGCAGCAATTCTGCTCGTACAAGGCACCCGGAAAGTCCCCGTACAATACGCCAAACGTATTGTGGGTAACAAACAGTACGGCGGCGCTCGCCAGTATATCCCCTTGAAGGTCAACACGGCCGGTGTGATGCCTATCATCTTTGCCCAGGCCATCATGTTTATCCCCATCACCATTGCCGGGTTCAGCGTGACCAACGCAAGTTCGTTCTGGCAATCGTTCATGTCGATGACGGGATTCTGGTATAACTTCGTGTTTGCATTCCTTATCATCGTCTTCACCTACTTCTATACGGCAATCACCGTGCAACCCACGCAGATGGCCGAGGATATGAAACGCAACAACGGCTTTATTCCCGGTGTGAAACCCGGTAAGAAGACTGCCGACTACCTCGACTCGATCATGTCGAGAATCACGTTGCCCGGTTCTATCTTCCTGGCTATCGTGGCTATCATGCCGGCCTTTGCCCAGATTTGCGGTGTAAGCGCCGAGTTCTCTCAGTTCTTCGGCGGAACGTCGCTGCTCATTCTGGTAGGTGTAGTGTTGGATACTTTGCAACAAATCGAAAGCCATTTGATGATGCGCCATTACGACGGTCTGATGAAATCGGGCCGCATTAAAGGTCGTAGCGGAGCTTATTAAAACAAGGAGTATAGATAATGATTTATCTTAAAACAGACGAAGAGATAGAGTTGATGCGGGAGAGTAATCTCTTGGTGGGCATGACCCTGGGCGAAATGGCCAAGTGGGTAGCCCCCGGGATTACCACCCTCCGGCTCGACAAGATAGCCGAGGAGTTCATTCGGGATCACGGGGCCGAACCCGGGTTCCTGGGTTACGCCGGCTATCCCAACTCTCTTTGCATCTCGGTCAACGAGGTAATTGTACACGGCATTCCCAACAGCTACGCCCTGCGCGAGGGCGACATCGTGTCGATCGACTGCGGCGTAGTGAAAAACGGCTTCAACGGCGATTCGGCCTATACCTTCTGTGTAGGTGAGGTTGCCCCCGAAGTGAAACAGCTGCTCAAGACCACCAAAGAGTCGCTCTATCTGGGCATCGAGCACGCTGTCGAGGGAAAACGCATAGGCGATATTGGCCATGCCATCCAAACCTATTGCGAAGCTCGTGGTTATTCTGTAGTGAGGGAGTTGTGCGGACACGGTGTAGGCAAGCACCTGCACGAAGAGCCCAATGTCCCCAATTACGGACGTCCCGGTACCGGCCCGCTGCTCAAGAACGGCATGTGTATTGCCATCGAGCCCATGATCAACCTGGGTTCACGCAATATCGTCATCGAGCGCGATGGTTGGACTACCCGCACACGCGATCGCAAACCCGCTGCTCACTTCGAGCACACGATAGCAATCAAAGGAGGGAAGGCCGATATACTCTCTTCGTTTGAATATGTAGAGCAAGTTTTAGGAGACAAATCAATTTAACTATAATTTATGGCGAAGCAAGCTGCAATAGAACAAGATGGTGTAATCGTGGAGGCATTGTCGAATGCCATGTTCCGCGTAGAGTTGGAAAACGGGCATGAGATAACCGCCCATATCTCGGGAAAGATGCGTATGCACTTCATCAAGATACTCCCGGGTGATAAGGTGCGGATCGAAATGTCGCCCTATGATTTGACCAAAGGAAGAATTGCTTTTAGATATAAATAAAAAACAACAATATGAAAGTAAGAGCATCATTGAAAAAACGTACGCCCGATAGCAAGATCGTGAGAAGACACGGCCGTTTGTACGTAATTAACAAGAAAAATCCTAAGTATAAACAACGTCAAGGATAAATTTATTATTATTTTTGCAAATTAAAAGATTCTAATATATGGCAATAAGAATTGTTGGTGTAGACCTGCCGCAAAATAAGAGAGGAGAGATCGCCTTGACCTATATCTATGGTATCGGTCGTAGCGCGGCTAATTCCATTTTGAGTAAAGCCGGCATTGACAAAGACATCAAAGTGAAAGATTGGACCGACGACCAGTCGGCAAAAGTACGTGAAATCATCAGTACCGAGTATAAGGTGGAGGGTGACCTTCGTACCGAAATACAGCTGAACATCAAACGTCTGATGGACATCGGTTGCTACCGGGGTATCCGTCACCGTATCGGTTTGCCTGTGAGAGGCCAGAGCACCAAGAACAACGCTCGTACGCGTAAAGGTAAAAAGAAAACCGTTGCAAATAAGAAAAAAGCTACTAAATAATAAGTAAGTATGGCAAAAAAAACAGTCGCAGCAAAGAAGAGGGTTGTAAAGGTTGATGCCGTTGGCCAGGCCCATATCCATTCTTCGTTCAACAACATTATTGTAACACTTGCCAACAGCGAAGGTCAGGTGATTTCGTGGTCGTCGGCAGGTAAAATGGGCTTCAGAGGCTCTAAGAAAAATACTCCTTACGCCGCTCAAATGGCCGCACAAGATTGTGCAAAAGTGGCTTATGACCTGGGCTTGAGGAAAGTGAAAGCCTATGTAAAAGGCCCCGGAAACGGTCGTGAATCGGCTGTAAGAACTATTCATGGCGCTGGTATCGAAGTAACTGAGATTATCGATGTAACTCCGCTGCCGCACAATGGTTGTCGTCCTCCTAAGAGAAGAAGAGTTTAATTTTTCTTTATTTGTAAACAGAGAATCCCGAACAGTGAATAAGATTGCATAATAATCCTCTCTGCAATCGCGGCTGCACTCTTCTCGGTTCGCAATATTTAATAATTAAAAAATTTTAGAAATGGCAAGATATACCGGACCTAGAACAAAAATCGCTCGTAAATTTGGCGAAGCTATTTTTGGCCCCGATAAAGTTCTTACGAAAAAGAACTATCCCCCGGGACAACACGGCATCAACAAGAGAAGAAAAACTTCCGAGTATGGCGTTCAGCTTCGTGAAAAGCAAAAAGCCAAATACACTTACGGTGTATTGGAAAAACAATTTAGAAACCTCTTCGAGAAGGCTTCTCGTACCAAAGGTGTGAAGGGTGAAGTGCTCCTTCAACTGCTCGAAGCTCGTCTCGACAACGTGGTATTCCGTTTGGGCATCGCCCCCACGCGTGCCGCTGCCCGTCAGCTCGTGCTGCACCGTCACATTGTTGTCGACGGCAAAGTGGTGAATATCCCGTCGTATTCGGTAAAACCGGGTCAAGTAGTTGGCGTTCGTGAGAAAGCCAAATCGCTCGAGGTTATAGCCGATGCACTTGCTGGATTCAATCACAGCAAATATCCTTGGTTAGAGTGGGACGAGAGCTTGAAGAGCGGTAAATTGTTGCATTTGCCCGAAAGAGCCGATATCCCTGAAAACATTAAAGAACAGTTGATCGTTGAGTTGTATTCTAAACAATAATTGATTCCATGGCGATATTAGCATTTCAAAAACCCGATAAAGTATTAATGCTGGAAGCGGACAATTTTTTCGGTAAATTCGAATTTCGTCCGTTGGAGCCCGGCTACGGTGTTACCGTGGGTAACGCCTTGCGCCGTATCCTCCTTTCCTCGCTTGAAGGTTTTGCGATTACGTCGATTCGTATCGATGGCGTAAAGCATGAGTTTTCTACGATTCCCGGTGTGATCGAGGACGTGACAAACGTGATTCTGAATCTCAAAAAGGTTCGTTTCAAACAGGTCGTTGAAGAAATCGAGAATGAAAAAGTAACCATTACTGTTTCGGGTACGGACGTGTTCAAGGCAGGTGACATCGGTAAATCGCTTACCGGTTTCGAAGTTTTGAACCCCGATTTGGTTATTTGCCATTTGGATTCAAGCGCAAGTTTTCAAATAGATATCACCATCAACAAAGGCCGTGGCTATGTTCCCGCCGATGAGAACCGCAACCCCGCCGACGATGTGAATGTAATTCCTATCGATTCGATCTATACCCCGATTCGGAATGTGAAATATTCTGTTGAAAATTTCCGCGTAGAACAGAAAACGGACTACGAAAAACTGATTCTTGAGATTACAACCGATGGTTCCATTCACCCCAAAGAGGCGTTGAAAGAGGCTGCCAAAATCTTGATTTACCACTTCATGTTGTTCTCTGACGAGAAAATCACGCTCGAGACCAACGATGCCGATGGTAATGAAGAGTTCGACGAGGAAGTATTGCACATGCGCCAGTTGCTCAAAACCAAACTGGTCGACATGGACTTGTCGGTACGCGCCCTCAACTGCTTGAAGTCGGCCGATGTCGAGACCCTTGGCGATCTGGTGGTATTCAACAAAACCGATTTGTTGAAGTTCCGCAACTTCGGTAAGAAATCGCTCACCGAGCTCGATGAGCTCTTGGCCAACTTGAACCTTTCGTTCGGAATGGATATCTCGAAATATAAATTAGATAAAGAGTAAAACGATGAGACATAATAAGAAATTCAACCACTTGGGTCGTACCAAAGCTCACCGCGACGCTATGTTGTCCAATATGGCTACTTCTTTGATTCTCCACAAAAGAATCTTCACCACGTTGGCCAAAGCCAAAGCGCTGAGAATGTATGTCGAGCCCCTGATCAATCGTGCCAAAGAAGATACTACCGCTTCGCGTCGTGTAGTATTCCGCTACTTGCAGAGCAAACAGGCTGTTACCGAACTGTTCAAAGAGATTTCGGTTAAGATTGCCGACCGTCCCGGAGGATATACCCGTATCTTGAAAACGGGCAACCGTTTGGGCGACAACGCCGTTACTTGTATGATCGAGCTCGTTGACTACAACGAAAACATGCTCAAAGAGAAAGCCGCTAAGAAAGCAACTCGTACCCGTCGTTCGAAAAAGAGCGCCGCTCCTGCTGCTGCCGAGGCTGCTGCTCCCGCTGCTGAAGCTCCTGCAACTCCGGCCGCCGAGGCCCCTGCTGCCGAGGAAAAAGCTGCAGAATAAGAGGATCGATTTATTGCTATATAGTAAAAAGCTCTCCGAGTGTTCGGGGGGCTTTTTATTTTTCTGTCGGGGTGGTAGTGCTTGTCCGGGAAACGGCTGTAGAGATAGGGGCAGACAGTCTTGTCGGGTTTGGGGAGAGGCTGTTGTATAGGATTATTTGGCGGTCATTCGACGGTTGTATGGGGCATTTGCCGACGTTTGGGTGGCGGCTTTGGGATGATTGGTCTTACGGATATAGGACTAAAACAAGGGCTGTACCACCCCGACGTAACGGTTCGGCAGGTACAGCCCTTTGTGGCGGAATCGGTCTCCGTGAGGGAGACCGATTGCAATCGATTATTTCACGATTACCTTTTGCGTAGTTTGTCCCACACGGGCTATGTAGATGCCCGGTGTCAACGGCAGGCGATATTCGGGAGCCGCTATCGTCTGCTGGGTCACGAGGTGGCCGTCGATGGTAAATACCTCCACGCGCTCGTGGGTGGCTCCGGCGATGATTATCTCGCCTTGGCCGCCGGCGATGGATGCTGAGTTCGATGCTGCTGTCTCGATAGCACTGACGCCATAGTTGTCGATGCGCAGGTTGTCGATAAAGATATAGGGATAGAGTGCGTGGAGCGAGGTGAACTCCAGTTGTATGGTCTGGCTTTTGTAAGCCTCGAGCGAAGCCTCTACCTTCAGCCATCCCTCTTGGTCGCCGAGGTCGCAAATCTGGAACGATTTTACCTCCTGTACAGTTCCGTTGGCGATTGCAGAAACCCTCAACGTATTGATGTCGCGATCTTCACCATCTACGATATTGTAGGTATAGAAGGTAAGTGACGGAGTTTCGAGACCGCTCAAGTCTATTTTGCCGGTTACGAAGGTAGCCGAGTCTTGCAGGTAGGAGCCCTCCGAGCCGAAAAAGCCGTTGTCGCCATCTTGCGATTCGATGCCCGTTTCGTTGGTAAATCCTTTCCAGGTGGCCAGATTGTCGCTGTAAAGTCCTATGATAGTAGCCGGTGTTCCGTTGGCAAATGATTCGACGAACGGGGTTGCATAGGCCGGACCGAGAGGCAGCAACGGGGAGTTCATGAAGTCTGAGATACCGCCTCGGGTCTCGGCTACGAGGGCATATTGCACAAACGATTGTGTCGACACGTCGTCGGTCGCCTGGAAGGTATAGGAGTCGCCGGTAATACCGTCGAACAGGAGTGTGGCCAGGCCGTCGCCGCCGTAGATACGGTAGGTCACGAAGGCCGGGTCGAGTGTGTTGTTGCGGATGTCGGTGGTAACGGGTGTCCATTTCAGAATCACCTCACCCGGTTTGCTCCCTTCGGTCAGGCTGATTCCGGTGGGATTGGAGGGTTCCAGCACTCCTACGAAGGCGCTTGTTTCGATGGCGGGACTTTCGCCCGAACCGTTCACGGCAATGGCCGAGTAGGTGTAGCGCGAGCATTCGGGCACTTCGTCGACATAGGTAAGTTCTGCTCCGGGAGCCGGGGAGTCAAAGGTGTGTATGAGGCTGTCGTTGCGCATGAGGCGAACACTCTCGAGGCTCTCGAGGGCATCGCCGTTCAGGTCGAGGGTGGGGGCGGTGAGGGCGATGTCGGCCTTTAACTCACCATTGGTGCGGGTAGTTGCTGTCAAGTCCGACGGAGCAGCCGGAGCCGAGGCCCCTTTGGCTTCGCCCACACTCAGGTTTTTCAGACTGATCGAGAGCATATCGGCATCGCTGCACCCGTGTATGCCGATATAGTAGGTACCGCTTTCGCTCGGTGAGAGGGTGCCGCTGTAACTCTTGTAGACGGTGTGTGCGACCTGCATTTTTTCGATGATGGTCTCGGTCATGGATTCGGGAGTATTCTCTTTGCCATACATCACCTCAAAGCTCTCGTTGTAAGAGCCGCTTCCGGTCATTACTTCAATCGAGAAGTTGTAGATTTTTCCCCCTTCGAGGGCCAGAGCCGGGGTTATCAGCCAGTCATTCATGGCCTCATTCGAGTTGTACGAGATTTGAACCGATCCCAGATAGGGGCCCCAGGTTACTCCGTCGTTGTTTACATCGACAATGGTGTAGTCGTTTACGAAAGCATCGTTAGCGAAACTCTCCGCGTAGGGCGGTGTTATTGGTTCGGTTGCGGCTTGCGGTTGAGCAACTGTTGCCAGCGAGAAGGTAGCACATAGCAAAAGTGTAGAAATTTTCATGCGATGAATTTTCATACAGTTTACGGTTTAAGGGTTAGTATTAAGATATTTTGGTTTAGTGTATAATGGATTTGAAGCCTATCTGCACATCTTTCTTACAAATGTATATACATGCAGCGCCAAACGGTTTTGTCGTATAGTTAATAATTGTCAAACAATCCTCCTCCGATAGGGAAAAGTAGAGTAAGGAATGTTCTGTATAAATCACCAATTAAATCAAATGGATATGGAAAAGATTGCAAACATTCAAGCTCGGGAGATTCTCGATTCACGAGGTAACCCCACGGTCGAGGTCGATGTAGTGCTCGATTCGGGTGTTAGAGGCCGTGCCGCTGTTCCTTCGGGCGCATCGACCGGGGCACATGAGGCCCTCGAATTGCGCGACGGCGATAAATCGCGCTATGGTGGAAAAGGTGTGCAGAAGGCTGTGCATCATGTCAACGATGTGATTGCAAAAGCTCTCAAAGGGGCCGACCCTTTCGAGCAGAGTCGTATCGACCGGCAGCTGATCGACCTCGACGGTACCCCCTCGAAGTCGAAGCTGGGAGCCAATGCCATCCTGGGAGTCTCCCTGACTGTGGCCAAAGCGGCTGCCGCTCAATTGGGTATCCCTCTGTATCGTTATATCGGTGGGGCCGATACCTATGTGATGCCCGTCCCCATGATGAATATCATCAACGGCGGCTCGCATTCCGATGCTCCTATTGCTTTTCAAGAGTTTATGATTCGTCCCGTAGGGGCATCCTCTTTTAAGGAGGGGTTGCGCATGGGGGCCGAGGTGTTCCAGGCCTTGAAGAAGGTGCTGCATGGCAAAGGGTTGAGTACCGCCGTGGGCGACGAAGGAGGCTTTGCCCCTGCCTTGCCGGGTACCGAGGCTGCCATCGAGACCATACTCGATGCCGTGAACCAGGCCGGCTATATGCCGGGGCGCGATGTGCGCATTGCTCTCGACTGTGCGTCGTCCGAGTTTTATGTCGATGGACTCTACGACTATACGCGTTTCGAGGGACCCGGTGGTGTCAAGCGCACGACTCAACAGCAGGCCGAATACCTGCAAGACCTTATCATGCGCTATCCTATCGACTCGATCGAGGACGGCATGAGCGAAGACGATTGGGAAGGTTGGCGTCTCCTCACCGATTTGATTGGCGACAAGTGTCAGCTCGTAGGCGACGACCTCTTTGTGACCAATGTCGACTACCTGGCCGAGGGTATTCGCAAGCATTGCGCCAACTCCATATTGGTAAAACTTAATCAGATAGGCACCCTTACCGAGACGCTTCGGGCCGTACAGTTGGCGCAGCGCAACGGGTACACGGCTGTCATCTCGCACCGTTCGGGCGAGACCGAAGATGCCACTATTGCCGATATTGCCGTAGCGACCAATGCCGGGCAGATAAAAACCGGGTCGCTCAGCCGTTCCGACCGCATGGCCAAATACAATCAACTGCTCCGTATCGAGGAGGAGCTGGGTAGCGTAGCCCAATATGGTTATAAAACGATTGTCTAATTCCGCTCTGTTTTCGTTCCGGGGAGGCAGGCTTTTGGCATAGTCGCAAAAAATCGCGAAAAAAAGTTTGTTTGTAACGGAGTGAAAATGGGGAAGTTGAGAGAAAAGTATGTTTTATAGCATAAAAAAGTCGTCAAAAAATTTGGAGGGAATATATAAAAACGCCTACCTTTGCATCGCTTTTCGAAAGAACACCGGGTCGACCGGAGCGAAAACGGAGGGCACAGTTCATTGACAAGACTGAAAAGAAGCAAGTGTAGTACAAGAGA
>NZ_JANRHM010000029.1:0-19319 GCF_024733785.1 Barnesiella sp. ET7 | reverse complement strand
AGAAGGAAGTCAGAAGAAGACAACCCTCCGGCTCTTTTTTTATGCCCTCCCCAATCCCCTGGAGGGCCTGCCGAGTCATCCCGTACCCCCGATGCGCCCACTCGGTCATCCCGCACTTTTTTATAATGTAAGCATTCGGATAAATACACCTTTTACACCTTGAGGTTTGATTGTAGCTTTGCGGCAGCGAATACAATCAAAACTCAATTATTATGGATAGACTGGAATTTGAAGAATTGGAATTGCAGGTACAACAAAGTAGCCTGCCGTTGAAGTCGTACCTGCAACAGATAGGTGTAAGATATTCAACCTATCATTACTGGCATAGAAAATGTTTCGTTGACAGGACCAGTGTCAAGCAGGGGCTGGCTCCCATCAGTTTTAAACAGTCAGTTGAATCTTCTCCTGAAGAACAAGTGCCGCATGGCGTGGCCGTTCTGTTTCCCAACGGTCCTCGTGCTCACTTCGGGAACGGTTCAGAAGAGATACTGATGGAACTGTTCACCCAAAGTCTTCGAGGCGGCCATGTTTAATCAGAACGACACGATGCGCTACTTCCTGTGTCTGGGCAGGACAGATATGCGCAAGGGTATCAGTTCGCTGTACGGAGTGGTATATGAGAAGATGAACAGCGAAGTGAAGAACGGGGTTCTCTTCATCTTCATCGGCTCCAGCCGCAGGCTCATGAAACTGCTTCATGCGGAAGACGGAGGTATGGTGATGTATGTAAAACGCCTGGAAGCAGGTCTAGCAGGTCTCTTCAAACTGCCGGAGTACAATCCCAAATCAAACAGCTATCCCATGGAATGGCGCGACTCGGTGATGATGGTCGAGGGCATTCAGGAGAATCCGCAGCAGAGGCTCCGGCGCCTGAGGGCAGAGCGCAAGGAATATCATGTATAATATGCTTCCGTAGTAAACAAAAGTTTTTCGATGCAGTATGTGTACATCGTTGATTATCAATAGTATAGCGCTCTAAAAGGTACAACCGGTAGGTTGACAAGTATCTGAGAATGTGTAAGTTAGTGATTTTTAGCACCATTCTCGGCTTGTACCTCCATTTTAGAAAGTAAAAGTAAGTGTAATTTCTTGAATATCAAAATGTGCGGTACAAAAACTTGTGGAAAATGCCGTTTTTTTATGAGAAAAGGTACAAAAATAGCCCTGTAACAAGAGGGGGAATCAGATATATATTTTTATAGTTTATATACCAAGCTAAAATTATAATCTATGACAGGATATTGGTTATTCTTTTCATTTTCGATAATCTCCATGATAGAGCGAATTTATTATACTCTCTTCCAAAGCTTGATATGGGTAAGTGACTAACTTTTGACTCCTACTATCCTTGGGTTTTTATTACCGTCTGCATAACAAGCATACGATTCAGATATGTCAATTTAATTATCTGGTTTATAGTGTTCTGATGATATGTGCTTCATATCCATATCGGCTATTAAGATTATTCAATCGTCATTTTGGAAAATATACTGCTCGTATTACTATGGATATGGAAATACTCCTTTGTTATACTTTTGGCTGTTATGTTCTCAGGGATAGAATATGGTCAGTTGATTTTTGTAGGGCCCATATTACAAGTACAACCTTGCCATCAATCTCCTTCGCACTCATTTGAGGCATATAGTAAAGTGAAATCTTGTTATTGTAACCTACCATGTCTTGTAATATTCCATCTGTCGTTTCTGTAGGGATTCCATTCACCGGACGAATAGCTACTCCTATTATTCCGGTTGTATCAATACCAACCACTATATAACCCACCACCAGAATCATCAAAGTCATTGGTAAACATACACTATAGTATATGTTGTCGGAGCCCAAACCTTCTTAAACTCTATTCTGTTGGATTCTGTTTTTTGCTTGTTGAGCAGATCGGTTATGTTTATTTCAATTGATAAATTGAATATTGCTATTTCCCATGATATGCTTTACTACCTTCTATTCGTTGCTTAAATTTATTCTCATAGAAATAATTATAAAGTAATTTTATAAGTGCTTTTCTGATAGAAGTATTACTTACGAAGGCAACATTCCAGCACCTTGCGTTATAATGAATATAAAAACGCCATTCTATGTCATTTTCATCTGTCGATTTTGTGAATTTAAGTAATATACGATTTCCAAAAGCTGAAGATGAGGGCAAACCTATTGCTAGTATTGGCAATGACATTTCTCGATTTGAAAGTACACTATCAATTAAATTTCCATAACTATTTTCAATTTCTGTAATAGCTTCATTTTCAGTAAATCTGGTCCCCTTTTCATATACCTCTGTATAGAAAGAATGTCCTGTATGCTCTTTATACCATTCATTTACATCCTCTTTAGTATCAAATAAAACAAATCCTGTTCCCCATGTATTACGGAAACAATGGTTTATCTTATAATGATACTCTCTTAGAAAATGAATTTTAGCACCCAATGCATCATTTTCGTTCGGATAATAATATCGTCCCATAAATTCAAAATCGCTTTCTTGTTTTTAACAACTCCTCAATTAAACGATATAATAGTTCGCTTTTTAACTTTCCTTTTGAGGAAAGATTACCTCGTTCTGAGTAGTCTTTAATGTCAAAGTTTGATCTATTTGTTGATGTCACATTACCATGAGCAATTACATTCCTTATATGTTTCAAATGTAAAAATGCACGATCATTATAAGCTTAGGATCTTTTATGTTGATATTCCCAAAGAACCTTTTAAATCCACCTCTAATTGACAAAGATAAGTATATAGTTTTGTCCTATTAGGATTTGACAATTTATTCAATTGCTTCATTGTTTTTAATCAATATTCCAAGTTAGGCTAGGATCTCCTTCGAATGCATCGTCAATTGTTTGGTCATCATAGCCATTGTATCCACCATATTTGCTATATCCATTGTCATAATCATCATCAAAATTATCGTAATAATCATCATCAGAATAAGATATCTTTTCCTCTGGTATATAATCGCTCAAAAGTACAGCAGGTTTGCGATAGTCAGTTGCATCTTCAGCAACTATAGGTTTATGATCTATTGATGGAATAACCAGCTCTTCATTATTCACACACTTATTTACTATGTTGCCTTCATCATCAATCATGCCCCATTTTCCTCCAATGATATTGTAAGGGTAGTTTTCATTTTTTGTTCCCCCTAAGCATATAGAAGCATATTTACCCTTAAAATTAGATAAATAAGAGTACTTAAGAGGCAAAAGTTCCTTTCCGCGTTTATCCAAAAGACCAATTGCGTTGTCCTTATAAACTTTGATCAGCCCATTTTCTAACAAGATGATTCTATCGTATTTTTTAGGAGGAACTATTACTCCATCAAAGCTCAATACTCCTTTTGTTCCTTTCCATTCTTCATTTTCTTTATCATAAGTCCAATCAGTACTATATAAGCATCTTCCATACTCATCAAGATCCCACATTCTATTAATTTGTAGAGATTCAAACATTGTTATTTTTTTTGAAGGAAGATTTACAATTCCATATATTTTGCCTTTCCGTAATTTAGCGAATGAATGCTCATATAAAAAAATACGATCATACTCTGGAGGAACCAATGTGTTACCATCTAAATCTATAACGCCTGTTTGACTTAATATAATCTTATAATTTTCTACTTTCATTTCATTATAAACTTTAGCATATTTTCCTGTAAACTTACTAACAAATAAATATTGTTTATCATTCAATATAGTACCACAAGAATCGCATAAAGCTGCACGTTGATTTACCTCATACTCTGTTCCGGAACCTTGAAATTTGTAAACAGAATCTCCCTTCTCATATTTATCTTTATCCCAACTTTTAGCTATTTTTAAATTCCAAACCACACGAATCCTATTCTTTGCAACATGATTAATCTTGGAGAAAATAACTGGTAAAATACATTTACCTTTTGTATTATAAAGACCGTAGCAATCATCTTCTCTGCAAAGGATTGTTCTGTCAGAAAGTAGTTTTATACTTTTATAAATTGTAGGAATAATCTCTTCGCCGTGAAAATTTACAACGCCAATATAATCTCTTCTTGCTATTGAGCGGACAATAGAAACACCATACTTAAAGTTTGTTCCCCAATAATAGATATTGGGTAGTAAGATTGGCTCTTTGTCACTCTCTACTTGTATATTGCCACTTAGATTTATTTTTAATGTTTCGTCTTTTTCTGAAATCGAAATGTCTGCAAAGCCATTTTTAAATTCCAGTTCATTTTCGTATCTAGGGGGCGCAATGAGATTTCCCATTCTATTTGAGAATCCCCATCCTTTGTCCCCTCGTACAGAAAAATTCCCATCTTCTAAAAGCTTTATTTCATTCAAGGAATGTTCAAATAGCTCTTTGCCTTGAAGATTTGCAACATTATAAACGTAGTATCCGTTACCATTTAGACTTGTGTATCGAAACCCTTTTACTAGTAAATAGCTGTTTCCAATCAATGAAATATCATCGCATTCGTTATTACGATAGATTTCTTTCCCTCTCTGGTCTATTATTCCTATGTGCGAATCCCCTTCATATCGGCTTTTATAGAAAATGACTTTTAAAAAACCATTATCTAAAACTTCAATTTCGGAAAAACTATTATTTTCGTTCTCTGGAATGATTTCATTTCCATGGAAATCTATTAGGCTGCTTTTATAATAATTGTTCGAAGTCTCATAAACTATAATATAGCGATTGTCTAATTTCTCGCATTCTTTGCCTTGTAGGTTAATTGCAACTTTAAGACAAGGTGACAAAATCTGATGCATAGTACCATTCTTAACATAGTAGTATCCATTATCCCATAATTCGATACTTTCATACTCTAAAGGAAGTACTACCTCGCCAGTAGTGTCAATAAGCCCATACTTAATTTTTTTAATATTCCATATGTCATCTTGGATATATATATGACAGTCTTCTTCAGATTTTCCAACTCGAGCCAAAGAGCTATCAAGAGAATCTATAATACAATATTGAGGTTCCACTATAACATCGTTCAACATATTTATCATTCCCCACTTTCCTTCTTTTATTACGATTATAAGACCATTAACAGATGGATAAGCAAGATCATATTCTGCAGGAACAACAAATATTTGTTTCTCATTGAGTGCTAAAAGTTGTTCTCCTCTAAGATTATATTTATTGGTTAACTTAATTTTTCTTTCTTGATATGAATAATATGAACGTTGGTATTCAAGTATATGACACGTAAAATAGCCTTCTTTTAAATCTATTCTATCATAAATAAGTGGAATTATCTTAGAGCCTTTATCGTCATAAACTCCTTGCTTGCTATTTATTGTAACTACAAGAAATACTTGTGTTTCGTACTCAACGGCCACTATGTTCTTACATTGTTCTTGAATTATCAAATTACCATCTTCGTTGTATAAACCATAACGAGATTCTGTACAACCTCCATTTTGAATAGAAGTTTCCACTTTAATAAAGGCTTCTGCTTCATGAGAAATAGATTTATATTTTGAATCGATGATGATGTTACCACAAGAATCTACTACACCCCATTGGTCATCTTTCTTAAATTTGAACCTTTTTGCTGATAGAGGTTCTATGTATTCATAATCGCATGAAAGTATTTGCTCTAGTTTGGTGTTTATGATACCATATCTATTATTCTTTGAAACAGGAGCAAATCCATACTTGAAATCACCTGAAAAGTCAAATTTTTCTGGAATTACTATACTTTCTCCCTCATTGAAGGCTATTATTTGGTAAAATCTATTTATATGCCCCTTGTGTCCGTCTTTAATAACTAATGCTATACCATCCTCTGAAAATTTATCACACCAGTCTGCGATTTTAGCAGGTACCAAAACTGTTTCATTCTTGTCTCCTGGTATTAAATAAAAACCATCAATAGATACTTGATTAGATTTTGTCTCATACGGATAGTTTCCCGAGTCACTATATGAAAGATTCGTAATAAAACAGTTCGCTTGTCCTGAATAGGTTATCTTATCATATTTTGGCGCTAAAATATAGCGCCCAGCAGAATTTACAACTCCATATTTTAATATAGAATATTTCCCAAATTTCTTCCCAATAATGAATGCATCATAGTCTCCTGGAGATATAATTGTACTATAATCAGCTGTTGTTAATTTATTGCCATCCAAATCAATAATACCAAATTTGATGTTAGAATGATGACTATTGAAAGATGGTAAATCTAACTTATAATATTTATTATTTTCAGTAATGTCATACACTTTATCATCTGTATATGCGAGAAACTTCTCATTTATACGCAAAAGACATTTAAATACAAAAGGAACTTTAATATTGTTGTATCTATCAACCACGCCAAAAACAAGAGTATTACCGCTTGCACACGGTGAAGCTACAATAAATAATTCATTCGAGAAAGGGATAATTTCATTGTACTGTGGCGATAGTATCACATTTCCTTCCAAATCACATAAACCCTTTTTATGCTTTGTGTCCTCAATTATTTCATATGTCTGAGAGAATTTACTGTGATAATAATTTATATAGTTATGACAAACTTTTCTTGACATAACATTTTCCCATCGAAAATCCCATTGCGAAGTTCCATATCTAATTCTTTTGGAAATCACATAAAGATTGCCTTCTATATCACATTTGTATCGTATGTCATTAAGTATAAATTCCACCCATCCTTCTTCATGAGAATATACATTGATTTCTAACATGACTGATAACACTAAAGAAAGTGATGAGTTATAAATAATAGACTCACATACCTCTTCTTTCTCATTGATTAGATATGTAACAAAAAAATCTTTATTTATGTCTTTAATTTTTGTTATAGTCTTTTCTAAGATTACATTACCATTGCTTGGGTCAATAAAAACTGTTGTTCCTTTTTGAGTACTTGCAATGTAAAAACCGTTAAAAAGTCTTTGTAATGACGTATATTGGATAGGAATTATCAATTCCATCTTACTATTCAACATTCCATACATGGTGTTGGATGCATTATCATTCGATATTATTTTATCTCCATCATCGTAGATTTTATAGATTTTATATTGCACATTTCCTTCTTCATTAATAATTATGCCTTTGTTCCCATTTCTAAGTACTGCATATCCATTAAA
This sequence comes from Barnesiella sp. ET7, assembly GCF_024733785.1. NCBI lineage: Bacteria > Pseudomonadati > Bacteroidota > Bacteroidia > Bacteroidales > Barnesiellaceae > Barnesiella > Barnesiella sp. ET7. The sequence continues at coordinate 12,210 of NZ_JANRHM010000029.1, read as the reverse complement.
AAAATCTTCGTAAACACAATAATCACAATTGTGGATGACCTTGAAAGTTCTATCAATGACACCGTATTTCCCGTCTTTTATAACAACGCAGATATTATTTCTAAAATCAAATCCCCATTCATATTCATCTGGTAAAAAAATATCGGTCTCTGCAAATTTTACAGATATTTGCCCAGACATATTTATTGTTCTTTCCGTTTTTTCTGAGTTGTTTTTTAATAGGTATGTTGCTTTAGCATATCCATTATCAAATTCACTCAATGCATTATATACTGGCTTAACAATGACTTTGTCACCCACCATGATTGCACCATACTTTCCACACTTTGTTACAATAGCAATACCCTGTTTGTAATCTGAAATAGAATCATACTCACTTGAAGATTTGAACATAGAAGAACCTTTTTCAGAAAGTTCCCAATCGGAACCTTCTAGCGGAGCGATGTTTTTATATTTTGTCATATCATTTCTTGTTATAATTAATTTGAATTGTCAAATTTTGAACATAAATTTATAAAAGGATTTGTAGATTCATGAGAAAATCTTCAAAAAGCTGCAATTCTTTTGTGAAAAAATGGTTTTAAAGCATGTGTATATCGTTGATTATCAATAATATAGTACTCTAAAAGGCACAACCGGTAGGTTGGCAAGTATCTGAGAATGTGTAAGTTAGTGATTTTAGCACCATTCTCGGCTTGTACCTCCATTTTAGAAAGTAAAAATAAGTGTAATTTCTTGAATATCAAAATGTGCGGTACAAAAACTTGTGAAAATGCCATTTTTTGATGAGAAAAGGTACAAAAATAGTTCTGAATCCGAGGGGAATCAGAACCGAAATTTTATTATGATTTGATCTATTATTTGCTTTTGATATGTAATGAAATTTGCGCAAACAAACCGCACCGTCAGAGACGCTCTGAGGCGATGGGAGGAATAGTATGGACAAACAAATTTCTTTATAATTATAAAATAGTGGAACAACTAAAGACGGATTTAAATACCAATTACAAATTATATAACAATCTGACAGCATCAATATTGAACAATAGTAATATTTAACTTACTTCCTCGAAGCATCCACCTTTAACTTTGGCAAAAACAAATCCTTTTCTAATTAGAAAAAGTTGCATGACATAAAGGTCAAGATCGCTAATTCGATTTCGATTATCGTTACGAGCTGTAAATTCAGAAATAAATTTTACCATATCAATCTTCTGGCCTTGTAAAGCAAACCACGACAAACTATTAGGACGACTTTTATCCTTCATTATATCGTAGACTTCTTTCGGAGTGGTACATGGTCCAATTTGATACACTTGAGTTGGCCTAGATTGATTTTGTCCATGAATGGACCAATAATATGTAGAATCGAACTCAAACAAATCATAGAATTCATAATTACTCATAAAATGATCACTTAATGTAGCATATTTAACCCCAGAAAGTATTGCTTTATCCAGCTGATAATATTTATTATATGCCTCTATCTCAGCTTCGGTAAAAGATTTATCGAACGTCAATTGGACTTCTTCTTTGTAACTCTCAATGAACTTTATATTTTTTATCATTTCATTTTCTTTCTCAATACCAATACAGAGAGTTACTATGCCATTATCATCCCTATAATAGGGTATATTGACAAATTTTAATAATTTATTCCCTATCTTGCGCCCTTGTTCCATATAGTAAAAACTAATGGGGTATTCCGAATAATCATGACTTTTTTTTCGCACACTACAGAAAGGTGGCATTACTAACGAAAGTTCTGAAAGGTTATAATCTTTTGTAGTAGATGTATTTGATAGGAACAGCCCAAATCTCCGACTATCCTTCAGCATTTTATCTCTTTCATCATCCATAAAATCCACCGTTGATTGTAAAACCTTGCAATCTCCATTCCATTGAGAAATGAAAGGTTTAAATAGCCCTTTCTGTCTTATGAAAAATTTAGGCTTGTTTATTATAAAATATATTGATATAATAACCAATCCATTTAATATAGTAGAAAACAGTTCATTTCTCCAATCTACGTCAAATATATATGCCAAAAATAGTACTAAAACAGCTAATAAAATCATTTCTAGTAATGTAGAAATCACGGCTCCTGGTTTACTGTTTCTCACGATTGCTCTTTGATATATCAGAGTAGCAAAACTTTGCCACCTCATACAAAATCGATCATCTCCGGTTATATTATAGAAAATATCTTCATAGTCAACAGGATTCCTTTTGAATTTAGGATATGGAAGAATAAATATATTATTCAATTCAAGAAACTTGTCCTGCCCTGGATACATTCGGCACTGCTCCAATGGAAGTTTCTCAGATAGATCTACATAACATCCAAACCCGATTTCGCCTTCATCTGCTACAATCGCAAAATCATGAAAAAAAATTTTTTGTAAATCGATCATTTCTTTAGGAATCCCCAATTCTTCTTTTATTCCGCGTATTACACATGTAGTCAAACTATAAACATCTCCGTCGACATCCGTATTTGAAAACGATTCATTTACTGGAATATGCATGGTTGATACATGGTTACTCTCTACTTCTCCATTTCTGGCTGCAACCAATAATCTTCTATTGCCAGACATATCTCTTCCACCTATTAATATATCTAGTCCAACAGAAGAAAATAAAAAAGCCATTGCTTCTACTAACATCGATTTTTTTTTCCACTCTTTGGCTTGATTTGTTCGTGAAATTAGAGTGTGAAAAACCTTGTTATAGGGAGATTCCTTAAATATATATTTGAAAACCTTAAAAGTAAAATGGTCTGTCTCATAAATATGTAATAGAAGGTCTTCTTTTTCTGGGGTATATAAAAAATTTTTTAATATATTTTTAAAAGCTTTGAATATAAAATGATCTGTCTTAGTCTTACCTTCAAATGAGAACCCACAGATACCAATTTTATTCCCAATAAATTTAATAGCACCATCTGTACCTATATTTTGCTTTACGGCACAAATAGCATCCCATAGGACATCCACATTGTATATTTGCTTCATTACCTCACATACAGGCTGCTTTTTACCGTCATATTCAATGTTAAATAAGGGATCATTTATCCAGCCAATTCTAATCAGTTTGTCTTGGAGTTGATCATAATGTTTGTGTATTACATCATGTACTATTTTCTCAAGATTCTGTTTGTTATCTATTGGTGCCCGTGTCTCATAGTCATCATCTTTATTAGCCAATAAATAGATATAGTCTTTCTTCACTAAATTTCTTGGAATATCTTTTACTCTATGAAAACTAGTAGCTAATACCCCTATTTTATTCAATCTCTCTTTGTTTGAGAATCGCGCAAGTAGAATTCCTTTCAAATTCCCATAAATCAACAATTGATTCATAAAATAGAGTTTAACCTTTTTACATCCATTGTATAACCGTTGATATGGTTTAAAATATGAGATCACAGTTGATACTATAATCACCAAAACGGGGTAAAGCCAATTGACATTAAAAATTTGCGAAAAGACATCTATAACCCCCATAATTTATTTATCTTTTTTTTGATTGTTTAGTATTTTTATTACTCTAGCAGGATTGCCTTGTACAAGGGCATATGGAGGTACATCTTTTGTGACTACAGATCCAGCACCAACCATACACCATTCACCAAGTGTCACTCCACATACTATCGTGGCATTTGCTCCTATGGAAGCCCCATACTTTACTAGTGTTGGGCTAGCTATCCAATCGGATATTTTTTTTAGGGATCCATCAGGATTAATTGCTCTGGGAAATTTGTCATTGGTAAAAGTTACTGCCGGCCCCACGAAAACCCCATCTTCCAGCGTCACCCCGTGAGGTATCATTACATGGTCTTGTATTTTAACTCTATTGCCAATTACTACTCCATTGTCAATAAAAATGTATCGGTGAATCTTGCATTCGTCCCCTATGATAGCATTAGCAACAATAGTGTATTCCTCAATCATAGTATTTTTCCCAATGATAGCGTTGGGGCTTACTTTTGCTGTCAAATCAATCATATTGATATTTTTATATTACATCAACATTAATAATTTCAATGAAATTATTATAAAAGTACAACATTTATTAATACTAACCTTATTTTTTCAGTAAATTTTAACAATATTTATTCTGATATTCTAATCTACACAGATTATCAGATTGATATTCTAATCATATTTTTGTTGATTATGACCATATAAGATACAAATAATCATTATTTTTGTAAGAACGAAAAATTGTAACGACATGGAGCGTAAAATGCTAAATCGAATAAAGATTGTTCTCGCCGAGAAAGATAAAACCAACAAATGGCTTTCCGAACAATTGGACAAGGATCCGGCAATGGTATCCAAATGGGTTACGAATAAAACTCAGCCCAGTGTCGAAACTCTTATTCAGATTGCAAAAGTACTGGAAGTTAGAGTTGACGATTTATTGAGAACCGAATAAATGAATATATGGGGACAGATAAATTATATAAATATCTGGATTTTAACGGTGGACTTATGATGCTGTATTATAGCGATCTTCAATTTACCAATGCTACGCAGTTGAACGATCCGTTTGATTGCCACCCCTCACTCATTGATTTCTCTAATGTCCCGAAAGAAGCATGTGGAGGATGGACTCCGGAGATAATTGAAGAATTGAGAAGAGATCCATTTCGTAGAACCAGAGAAGAGGCATGGATATGTAGTCTTTCTAAGATATATGATTCAATTTTGATGTGGAGCTATTATAGCAAGCATAAAGGTATCTGCATCGGTCTGGATATGGAGAAAGTTAGAAAGTATCTTTCTCGTATGTATGGCAATGTCATGATCGGCTGCTCGGAAGTGGAGGTACAATATAAAGACATTGTAGAGAAGCCCGATTATTTTAGGGATGCAAAAGACTTTTTTCATTATCAAATATCCACCAAAGCAAAAGCTTGGGAGCATGAACAAGAAGTGCGTTTATTTATATTAGAGCCATGGCCGGCATATATGAAGTTGCTGCCGTGGCAAAATGATGATAAAGGTCCGATTGGCTGGAAAGAAATGAGGGCATTCCCCGAAATTGGAGGAGAGTGTTTCGAATCCGTTTATCTGGGAATCAACATGAATGCCGAAGAAAAATCAAAAATAATCCGTGTTGCCAGAAAGTTGAATCCCGACATTAAGATTTTCCAAATGGAGATTGATGCAAATGCTTTCAGGTTAAACATCAAACTAATAGAGTAAATACGATGGCCAAGAAACAAACAAAAATAACGAAAGAGGAGACCTTAGAAACCATACTTTTCAACTGTCGCAACAGTTTGAGAGGACGTGCGGCCATGACCGACAAGCGCGATTTGTTGCTGACTCTTGTGTTCTTGAAATTCATAGGGGAACGGTTCAAACAGCAAAAGGATAAAATCAGGCACGAGATTGTGGAGGTTCAAGGCATTCACGACGAGGCTTTTGTTGAAATGCAGCTGTCCCGTCCCAATCAGTATATGCAGGACGGCGTGTTCTTCCTGACAGATGAGACGTTCTGGGACAAGCTTATTCTTACGGCTCCTACCTGTATGGCCATCGCTTTCGATACAGCCATAAAGACGTTGGACGACAATGAGCCTAAACTGAAGAATGCCCTGCCGCAGCAGATTTTCACGAAAACGGCCCTTGAACCGGGGGTTTTGAAAAGCGTGGTGGACGAGATTAACAAGATAGATCCCAAGAAGTTCACCGATCACGACCTTATAGGACGTGTATATGAATATTTTTTACAGGCTTTCTCTATCAACGCCGACAAGGAGGAAGGTGAGTTCTACACGCCGCATTCTATCGTAGAACTTATCGCCTCACTTATTGAGCCGTTCGACGGTACGGTCTATGACCCTTGCTGTGGGTCAGGCGGTATGTTCGTGCAGGCAACCAAGTTCATTGAAGCACATGGCGGTAACACCAAAGCGGTCAACGTGTATGGGCAGGAATCCGAACCGGCGACCTATCGTCTGGCAAAGATGAATCTGGCTATTCGCGGTATATCCTACCATTTGGGAGACAAAGCGGTATCTACCTTCTCCGACGACCAGCATAAAGACCTCAAATTCGACTACATCATGGCAAATCCGCCATTCAATTTGAAGAAATATGCCGAGTATGGAGAATTTGAGACGGACCCCCGCTGGAAAGGTTATGGCGTTCCGCCGGCCAGCAATGCCAACTACGCATGGATTCTCCATATCCTGAACAAACTGGATGTCAATCACGGAATTGCAGGATTCCTGCTAGCCAATGGGGCATTGGACGACAGCGACACGCTCGAAATACGTAAACAGTTGATTGAAAACGACAAAATCGAGGCTATCATCGTTCTGCCGCGCAACATGTTCTATTCAACCGATATATCCGTTACGTTATGGATTCTGAACAACAACAAGAAAGGTGGCCCCTGGCATGGCAGACAACTGCGTAACCGAACGGGTGAGATTCTGTTTATTGACCTGCGCACATGGAATAGCAACATATACGAAAAGAAATATGTTCGCCTGACAGAAACGGAAATCAGCCGTGTTTGCCAAATCTATTTCGACTGGCAAACGGAAAATTTCGCCGAGTATGCCGAGCCTGAATTATACTATGCCGCTCATCTTGACGAAATCCAACAGAAAGGATATTCGCTTGTACCCTCCAGATATATCGAGTTTATCGACCGCGATACGGAAATTGATTATAAATCGGCCCTCACCGAAATGAGCCATCAGTTTGACGAGCTTAAGAAAAGATGGGATGCTAATGAAGCCGAACTCGTGAATGCCTTCAAAATTTTGGGATATGGAAAAGAATAAACAACAGACTGACATAATAACCGATAATTTCGTTTCCGACATCAGAACCATCATAGAACAAGGACGGAAACAAGCTTATGCCGCAACTGGTCAAATAGCCATTATGACTTATTGGAACATTGGACGGCGTATCGTGGAAGAAGAACAGCAGGGGGCAAGCAGGGCGGCATACGGACAAAAGCTTATTCCGGCTCTTGCTGTCAGACTTGCTGCTGAATACGGAACCGGCTATGGTAAGCGTAACTTGGCATATTACCGAAAGTTCTATTTGGAATTCAAGGATGTAGAAATTTTGCACACGCGTGTGCAAAATCTTACCTGGTCACATGTCCGCAGGCTTCTTTCCGTCAGCAATACGCAAGCAAGGGAATGGTATCTTAAGACAGCGGCTGAAGATATGTGGAGCGTAGATGATCTTGACAGGAATATCTCCACCCAATATTATGAACGACGGCTTGCGGCTCAAAGAGAGAGTTCAACTCTGCCAGTACCTTATGCCGGTCAAACAGATCCGTTGGAATATATAAAGAATCCAATGGTGGCCGAATTTATGGGTTTCCGTCGGGACACCAGCTATTCCGAATCGGAACTGGAACAGGCATTAATCGACAATCTCGAAAAGTTCATTATGGAACTCGGACGTGGATTCGCTTTTGTGGAAAGGCAACAGCATATTGTGACCGATACGGCTGATTTTTACATCGACCTTGTATTTTATAACTACAAGATGAAGCGGTTTGTCATCTTTGAACTAAAAACCCATAAGCTGACTCATCAGGACATCGGACAATTGGATATGTACATCCGTATGTACGATGATTTGGTTAAAGGAGATGATGACAATCCGACCATCGGTGTGTTACTCTGCACGGATACGGACAACACCATAGCAAAATATTCTGTATTGCATGACAGCGATCAGATTTTTGCCGCCAAGTATATGACATACATGCCTACCGAGGAAGAACTGCGCCGGGAGATTGAGCAGCAGAAACGCTTCTTTATGGAACAGCACGAAAAAGAGGAGGAGTGATATGGAAAGCAGCGGTGTAAAATGGGTCCGGCTCGGGGATTATATCGAGCAGTGTGATGAAAGAAACACAAAAGGAATGTATTCCGTAGAAGATGTGCGAGGTATCAGCATCGAGAAAAGAATTATAGATACCAAGGCTAACATGGACGGGGTATCTGTTACGACCTACAAGTTATATCGAACAAATTATTTTTGTTATGTTCCCGTTACTTCTCGAAATGGGAATAAAATAACTCTTGCCCTTAATACATATAATGCAACATATATTGTATCAAGTGCTTATGAAGTTTTTAGAGTTAAAGATGAAGTAGAGCTTCTTCCATTGTATCTTTTTTTGTTTTTCTTGCGTCCTGAATTTGATCGTTATGCAAGATATAATTCATGGGGAAGTGCTCGTGAAGTCTTTTCATGGGAAAACATGTGCAATATTTTGATTCCTCTTCCGTCTGTTTCCGAACAGCAGAAAGTGGTGAACGCATGGCGAGCATTCCGGGAAATTAAAGTGCAAAACGAGGCCAAGGTAGCCCCGCTTATGCAACTCTGCCAAAGCTATATCCAGGAATTGAAGCACAAATATCCGATGCAGGAAATCGGACCATATATTCATCGCATAGATGAAAGAAACACAGACAACAAAATTAAAGAAGTTAGGAGTGTTTCTGTAACAAAAAACTTTAATGTAACGAATGCTAAGGTCGATAAAAACAACCTTTCAAACTATAAAATAGTAAGAGAAAATCAAATAAGTTTTGTTCAAACGACAGGAAACGAAAAATGTCTTTGTGCAGCTATCAATCATTTAGGTTTTCCGATTGTCGTCACTTCGGTAAATGAAGTATTTGAAACAGATGAAAAGTATCTGTTGGCAGATTATTTACATTTAATATTCCGAAGAACAGAGACTGATCGTTATGCTCGTTTTAATTCATGGGGAAGTGCTCGAGAGACATTTACTTGGGAAGATATGACACGTTTTGCCATACCTCTACCATCTATTGAAGTTCAGCAAGCAATTGTCAATATCTACAAGTGTGCCAATGAGGCCAAGAGGATAGCCGAAGAAGCCGACCGGCTTTCGCGTGAAGTGTGCCCGGCATTGCTTCAACACGTCATACATTCTTAAATCGCAGCGATTATGGCAGGCAAAGGGAAATATTATGAAAGCCAGTTTGAGGAGGCTACCATCGAACTCCTCCGCGAGTCGCATTGGCAATATACGTTTGGCGATGACATTCACCGGAAATATACCGACCCGCTTATTGAAGAAGACCTGCGGACATTTCTTGCCGCTCAGTACAAAGATAAAAAACTGACCGCTTCTGAGGTGGACGGCATTGTTGCCAATCTGCGGAACACTGGCGGCCAGAACGATTATTATGCCCTGCGAAACACCTTCCTGCTCTATCGGGACGGATATGATTTTACATACAGTCAAATACGATCCCCGACTGGCGCGTGTTTTCTTGAACAAGGAGCAAGCCGAGAAGGTTGAGGAATACTACCGGATCTGTGCGGACGAAGGGGCTACGCCTGAAGATATTGCCAAGAGCAAAGCCGCCATGTCGAGCATGGAGGTAATTATCGGCGATGAAGATGTGTTGCGCCGGGTTGCTAAGGACATTATCGATGACTACAAACGCCGAACAGAAACAACCGACCGTCTGCAAAAAGCGATGATTACCTGCGCCGACCGCACAATCGCGTTCCGATTGTATAAAATCATGCGGGAGCTGCAACCCGATTGGTTCGAGAAGAAAAAGGCTTTGAATGAACTTGTATTAACGGCAGATGAAAAGGACAAACTCAATGACATCGCTTTTGTCAATATGGTCATGACCCGCGACAAGGACGATGAAAAGGAGTTATACAATTTGCTTGGAGACAAGGAATATCGCAAATTTCTTGATGCCGAGTTCAAATCAGAGAAATCCAATTTCCATATCTCCATCAATGTTGATATGTGGATTACTGGATTCGATGTGCCGTGCCTGACCATGCTTTACAACGATAAGCCTCTGTCGAAACACACATTGATACAGACCATATCGCGAGTGAACCGTCGATACGGCACTAAGGAATTTGGCTTCATCATCGACTACATCGGTATCCGCGAGGAGATGAAGAAGGCCATGAAGAAATACGGAGGTGAGGTAGGACCACAAGAGGATTTGGATACAGCCCATGATATACTGAAAAACGAATTGCAGCTTTTACAGGAGAGATTGTCTGGCCTTTCATTCAAACGCTTTTTCGGAGACAATGACCTTGCGCGGCTTCAGTTCATTCAGGAGGCGGCCGAATATATCCTTGCCAACAGCGTGGAACGGAAAGGAGAAGTGTCATTCCTCAAACTTTTCAAAGAACACGTCAAACGACTGCGCTCGGCATACAACATCTGCAATCCGGCCGGAATCCTGACTGATGAAGAGGTGACATGGAGCCAATGTTTTATGGGAATCTGTTCATACGTCAACAAAATGACCGCCACCGAGCACGATACGGAAAGTATGAACCGACATGTGGAACAGATGGTTCAGGAGGCTATCCTCGCCAGTGGTGTGGAACGGGTTATGAACGAAGGTGTTGAAGAAAACATTTTTAGCGACTCGTTTTCCAAAGAAGTGGAAGAGATAAAGATGCCGTTCACCAAGTTCCAGATTCTTTGTAAACTTGTAGCCAAAGCGATCAGAGCATATAGTCGGACGAACAAGATACAGGCCGAACATTTCCAGAAAATGCTTGAAGAGACAATCGACGCTTATAATACGCGAGATAAGCTGACATTTACCAACGATGTGACACAGAATGTTGTAAATGATGTCTATGATATTGTCTCATATAAAATCAACGGTCTCTCTAACAAACTTCTGGATATCCTGAAAGAACTTAAAACAGATAGTGAAAAGTTCAAGGTATTGGGCATCACATTCGAGGAAAAGGCATTCTTTGATGTCCTTGTTGAGGTGCGCGATAAACACGGTTTTGAGTATGCAGACGATCGTTGTATTGAGTTGGCCAAGAAAATCAAAGCGCTGATAGATGACACCGCCATTTATGCCGATTGGATAAACAACGACAACCTCAAAAGCAAACTCGCCAGCCAGCTTACTTTCCTTCTGTACAAAGAGGGTTACCCGCCCCAGTGGGACGAAGAAGTCTTCCAGAAAGTATTGGAGCAGGTGGAGAATTACAAGAAATATGAATAGGAACTAACTACTTTAGAATGAATATACTTTACATCTTTGGTAATGGCTTTGATAAAGCACAAGGGATGGCAACCAGTTATCCTGAGTTTTATAAATATTTGCAGGATCATGTAACAAGTGGCAGCAATTTATTAAATCAGATGAAAGCTGAAATAACTCAAGATCAAAAGCTGTGGTCCGATATGGAAGAACGTTTAGGTGCTTTCACTGGCCTATCTAACAACGCTGATGAATTTGATGATTTCTATTTTGAATTGAACGAACATCTTCAAAGTTATCTAACAAAAGAAAATGAGAAATTTTTACCAACGGATAAACTTAAGGCAAAATTTCAGGATGATTTTATTAAAATCAGTAAATATCTGGGGGCATTAGATAAAGATCGTTTTAGTAGATTTATGAAGAAACACGGTTTTTCTTCCAAAGATATCTCTGTTATTACACTAAATTATACAAATACTCTTGAAAAGATATTAAACCTTAGTGATACCGTTACTACTAAAAGTTTTGGGAATAACAATACATTGCGCAATATTATTCATGTTCATGGCCTATTGGGCCAATCTATCATCATAGGAGTCGATAATGAAACTCAAATTAAAAATGAAGAGTTCAAAAAAAATGACGACATTAAAGATTTGATGATAAAAGAACAATCGAATCTGGTGATGAAAGAGACAAGGCATATACAGTGCGAGACTTTAATTAATAATGCGAATGTAATTATATTGTTTGGTGTCTCACTTGGGGATACTGATGCTCGGTGGTGGAAGATAATAGGGAATAATCTTGTTAACAGAACGAATATAGCTATTATTCAACATCTGTATAAACCTAATATGATTCGTCGCACACAATTACAGAAACGAGGACGATTGGAACGAGAACAACAAAAATGCTTTATGCAGAAAATGAGAATAGAAGAAAAAACTGGTCTGAGGATTTAACAAGCAGATTGTTTTTCACAGTAAATGAACCGACATTCATTTTAAAATAATTATATAGGCCATATAAATAGTTCTGTATCAACAATACTAATAATTTCCATCAAAATCCTCCGATGAAACACAATCAACATGTTTATCGGAGGATTCTTAGAATTTAACGCGTTTTCTTACACATAATTCTCTTTTGAGAATTATGGACGATTCGTGCCACGTATA
>NZ_JANRHM010000028.1:0-19803 GCF_024733785.1 Barnesiella sp. ET7 | reverse complement strand
TTGATCCTGACCGTACTCAGCTACAATGTGGGGCACGGAACTCTGCTCGGATATGGGAAAACACCCGAAAAGCCGTCTGCAGAAAAAACTGGAAGCCGGAGACCGGAATATCTATAAAGAGTATATCTCCTTCCGGCGCTACAAAGGCAAAGTAGTGCCGAGCATCGAGCGGAGAAGGAAGGTGGAATATATGCTGCTCTTTGAAGAGTAAAAGAAAAAGGGAGAATCTTTCGGTGTATTGCCGTCGGGTTCTCCCTTTTTATATTCTTTCTGTTCTTCTTTATTGTTGTAGTTAGGGACCAATATTACAGATGTTAAGATGGTTTGAGCAAAGATTAACGGAATCAATTATATATCCCTTTGCTTATAACTAAATAGGACATAATCCGTATATTTGCGATAAACAAAAGAAAACGTAATATGAATATGAATACACACACATTTGGACTTCTTCTGCTGATCACTTTCTTTGCCTCAAGTTGTCATGGAGATGGTCATCAAGGCACGGACCATCATCGTGAAAACGGCTGGTATCGCATTATAGACGGACAAACAAACAGTATCGCTTCCACTCCTATCATTACGGTAAAAGAATTTACCGATTTGAGGTTGGACGAAGATTATTTTGGAAAAAGCGTGATAATAGGAAATGTAAGTAAACATAAATTGCAAGCGTGGTCCGATTCGACAGAACGGCTGGTAGACAAGCGAATGGGTTTTGTATTTAAAGATTCCGTAATTACCGCGCCTCGTATAAATATGAGATTGGAAAGTGGAACATTCCAAATAGCGACAAATAAGAATTATGATATGAAGTCACTATACAGAAGTCTTTTAAACGAGAAGAAAGATTCTTTGGATGCTCTGTTCAAAAACAAAGGCTGGGAAATAGACACCCTTTTTTACAACCGCTTGGGACAGGTTGAGCAAGATTCAATCATAAACTCTTTGGATTATAATGATGCTTGTGCCATCATAGTGGGCTTTGAGAGATAATTAGTCAGTAAGTTTCTGGATCTTAACTTATTTGTGCTGACATTTAGCGTATGAAACGCATTGTTCCCGCCTGGGCGGGCCGTTGAAGAATATAGGCTTCTGTTTAAGAATACAATAAAGGGAGAACCTGACGGTATTGAGCTGACTGGTTTTCCCTTTCTATTAGATATTGCTCTATCCATGGGATACGTATATAAATATCAATTCCTAATCCTTATTATTGTTTTCGATGCAATTATTATATTACTATTGATAATCAATAGTTTACAAATCAAAAGATAGACTACTAAAAAATTTACTTGTTTTTTGCGAAAAGCGAAGATTTAACATTTTTTATCCACTCTCTTTAAACAGAGGGAAAAGAGGCAAAAACAGCCTTTTCGGGCCCTGACGCCCCCGTCTACAAACGATAGGGCATGTCGGAGTTCATTTCGATAAAAAGGACTGTAAAATCGAGGATTGATTTGCGGATATTTTCGGGGTTGTCGTCAGTCATCTTGAGTGGGGCGAAAGGGTATTTTGTCTGGTCTTGGCTCAAGTGACGCTTATAAGTTTTGCAGCCAAAAGAAAAAGTGTATAAAGGAAATCTGATTCGTTGGAAAAGGTGTGACGAATTCGATTTATTCGCTTGAATAAATGTAAAGTTCTAAACTGTCAATTAAATTCACCCCCCAATCTTTTAATCTCGTGAATCTCATTTATAACCATCATTAAATATATAAAAAGATATATCTTATGTGTCACATAACGAATTTCTTTTCGGGACTCTCAAGTGCATAAGCATTCATACTGTTTTATGTTTTGGTCGTTTACAAATGTATGAATGCTTTTTTCTCCTCAAATCGGGGAGTTAACTTTACGAAAATCAGGGATTCAAAGTTACTGATTACAGCACTACCTAACAATGCAGGTAATGGTATACTTTATCGGGCGCTCTCCTATAAAGCATAGTCTGTTGTTCTAAGTGACTTTTTGAATTTCATTCCTCGCCCCCCAGCACTAGCTACTAAATGTGCAAAGAAGTGGGTACATTTATTCCGCTGCTATAATATTATCTCAATCAAAATAATAATTGTTTTTCTGAAATTCAAGGAATTTTTGTCGCCACTTATTTAGTAGTGGAAATATGGAAAAATCGGTTGCAGCAGTTGTTTCTAATACTTTAATTATTAACGCATAAAAATACATTCTTAAAGTTTCAAAGTTATTAGGCCCTCCTAAATAATTTATTTCCCAATTTCTATTTGTAAAGGGATTTTCGTAATAAGGGATTGTCTCAATTAAACTTGTATCATATCCCAATTTTTCACATAGTTGCTGAAAGTCCTTATATAAAGATTCATCTGACTGTATGTGATAATCAAAGATCTCTTCTAAATTATTTATTGTTTCTTCAAGTATTGTAATTATTTGGGATATAGACATATCTGTGCTAAACTCTCTGTGTAGTCCTGTTGTGTCATTATCGTGAATATATTTTATATCGCGCCAATATTGTTGAGTTGATTCCATAAGTTGATTTAGCATAGAATTATTCAACTTCAAAGTAGATTCCATATACTTTTCCTCGTGAGATGCTTTGATACTTTTTAGATACTCTACTGGATAGTCATCTGGATTGCCATCAATAATTTTATGATGCCTACTACACATTAAAATCAGATTATCATAACTATTCTTATCATCATCTGATAGCGACGCATTGAATCTAGGCCCCCCCTCCGAATATGCTTCAATATGACAACATTCTCCTGTTAATTGATTATTATCCTCAAAAATCGGAGTACAACAACCCGGAAATGCGCATTTATTCCCTGAGCGAGCATAAAGGACTCGATATGTATCCGGCTTTATCGCCTTTCGTTTAGTCATTTCCTAAAATTTTAATTATTGCAAATAGAGACAGGCGTATAATTGCCCCTATCTGATTTGACTGAGTGGTCAGTTATCTCCCGATCCAATTTAACATTTGTATAATATTGGCCCAGTTGTTGGAATTGATTTTTCATCTTTTATAAAATACATAGTTTTTCAAGTCTCTGATTTGTTTCATTCAGTATGTCAGTAGTGAGTTTTCATATATCTTAGACATACAAAGATATGATAATTCGTAATAAGATGATGGTTAATACGATGATTTTACAAGCTAATCGTTATGATTAAGTGAGTTGTCTTCTTTTATATTTGTCGTACAACTGCCGTAACAATGGAGATATAGAATCGGCAGGAGTTGTTTTCAATGTCTGTTCCAGCTCAAACTAATTACTTTCATTGATAAACTGTCCGACTCATACATCGGCATTTTGTGCTTGAATGCTTAGAAAAACGAGCAAACAGAAAATAGTACAAAGCTTTTTCAACATAGCAGCAAATATTTATATATCAATAATCTATTTTATATACAGTAGTTAGTGCATTGTATTTAACTTAGCCATATAGTAACCACATTCATGCGAATGAACCAAGCATATAGGCAGAAAGATTGATGATAAAATGCAAGGCTACAGAAGTGCCGAATGTCTGTTCTTTCCCATACAATTTTCCTATCATGCCATAAAGATACGCTTATTCCACAAATTCACTATATTACATCAATCTTTTTATTCCTCATATTCATAGATTAAAAACAAAAAAGGGAAGAATCTTTCGGCATCGAGCCGACTGGTTCTCCCTTCTTTCTCTGTATTTGTTATATACTGACTTATCATACGATTGAAAATCCACTGAAATACATATATTTGTACTTAAATATCAAAATCACACAATTTTGAGATGCCTATGTTTTATTTGGCGGAAAGGAGGCAAGCAATGAAAAAACAAGAATCAAAGAAGTATTCCAAAATAGTAATTATAGCTTCCGTAATTGGTCTGTGTGTTTTTGTGTCGTTGTATTTAGTTTTTCCTATTCCCAGAGGTAGTAAAGTTAATAGTGATTATTATACCTACTATAAAAATATCAGAGGGATATACTATATCTCGGTTGAACATTCGCTTAACTTGATAAATCACGGCAGTTGGAACTACCTCAAAAATGTAGACGAATCAACATTTACGGTATTAGATGACCAATGGGCAAAGGATGCAACTCATGTCTGGTTTAAAGACAAATTGATAGAAAACGTAGATATCAAAACATTCCATATCAATGCCAGTGGAGTTGCTGTGGATAAAGACAATGTTTATATCGTAGACTATTCGAGTAGCGGTTCTTACAGTTCCTACATAAGCCCTTCTCACAGTGGCATTGACGTCGAAACTGCCGAATACTTTGTGTATCGTCTTGGTTCCAGACAAGACGAATGGATGCGGGATAAAGACTACGTTTATCACTATGATAAGAGAACGGATGTTGACAGAAACAGTTTTAGAATTATAGGAGAAGACTGGTTTATTGACAAGAACTATGTCTATCAGACCGTGTATAATTATAAAACTAAAGCGTGGGATTTATGTCGTATAGACTCCTTACAACACCCTATCGAGCCGGGTTATTGTTATTTCCGCAATGGCAGGAATGTTATTTATGGTACTTCTGTAATTGTCCGGGATATAGATATTCAGCGTTTTGAGGAAATCGGGATCGGCAAATATTTAGTTAATGATATGCTCTTCTTGAATGGAGAACCTTTCCTCAAAGATTCATTGGATGTAAAAAATGCCACATTCTATTTTTACGGGCGCATTGCAACCGACAAACATCATGTCTTCTTTGATAGGAAGCAACTGGATGATATCGACGCCGCTACTTTTCGTCAAATAAGCGATGAGGTCTTTGAAGATAGAAACTACATCTATACCATAAAAGAAAATTCATGGAAAGAAGAATATCCATTCGATAGAAAAAGGAAAGAATAATCAAATATACTTACAATTGTCTCTAAAATTAATTTAATAGGTTAAAAAACAAAAAAAATAGATAACAGTTTAACACTGTTCCTCATCTAACCATCAAATTAGAGCCGAGTTTGTTACTCAGCTCTAATTTTTATATATAGAATGAAATCCCATTCTGTTGCCGTTCAACTTACAAAAACCGCATCCTGTATTTCCGTCTCTGCTGACAGACGGGAAAGCAAGAGTTCCGCCATGGCTCCGTTCTGCGGAATCAGGGCCGGGAAGTCTGTCTTGCCCGGCTTGTATATCTCAGTCGCTACATTATACAAGTCCCAGGCGGTGATCTGTCCCTTTTCGCGGGCCAGTTTCAACACCTCTTCCGTGAAGATGGAAATCTGACTCTGGTTCAGCGGGTAGGTTTCCACGGAGGATGACAGGTTCCTGTCCGAACTATCATGCGAGACACGCAAAACCGTCAACAACCCTATATACATGTACACTTCCTCCAGGGAGACAATTCTGCGTTTCAGTCGCTGAATACGAGCAATGTCCTCGTTCATGTTCACTTCGAAATTAGCCAGCCATCCGTCCACCGTCTCGAATACACCTTCCGTTGTCACCTTGTTTTTCCCGTAGTTGCAAATGCTCCTTTCCGGCGAGAGGATACACTGGTTATGGCATATCTTCACGCACGGGCCTATGGCGGCCTGTATGCCGTCCTGATGGTAGGCAACGACCAGCGTAGTCGTCAATTCGTCCGTTTCCCAGTCCTTGATCCGGATGGTAGCGAAGATGCGTCGGAGAATGTGAGCTTCCACTGCCTTTTCGCCGTGTGTCTGTTCCACCTGCGGGAGAATGCTTACTCCCGGCTGTGTCTTGTTCCTGTTCTGTGCAGCGAAGATTTCCTCCACCTCGTAATCGAGATTGTACTTCTCGCAGATGTCCATCATACGCTGCAGGACCTGGTAGTGATAGATGCCCTGGACAGGCTTGCCGTAGATATCATTCTCCTTGTAGGTACGCTGGAGAGTCTCGAAGTTCATTACTTCGATTCCGTTGTTCTGAAAATCAAACTGCTGTTGCTTTTCCAATACTGCCAATGCTTCCATAATCTTGAATTTTATAAAGTTAATACTATGATTGTCTGTTTTTAAGTATGTATCTGCCATCCGTGGAACGGTTGCAGTGTTACAGCGAAAGAGCGGTCCGGTATGCCGTGATAGAGCAGCCCGCCTACAATGCCGATGCTTCCGTCGGGATAGCGTTGTGTGAAACCGAACGAATACGGAGCATGGTCATAATAGAGTGAGATTTCGCTTGGATGGTTAGGATCGTCTTCCCAGCTCTTCAGTCGGTCCAGACAGTTCTGGAGAGAGGTGTCGCCAATGGATTCGGCATAGCGTTTTACATTCTGGAAATGTTCTTCATTCAGGATTTTCATAACTCATTGTATTTTATCTATTAAACACGTCCGGCTCCGGGAGCCGGTATTTTTTATTTCTCGCCTGCCTGACTGTCCCGTGGCCGTACCCGCAAGGTTTGGCGGAAGAAAATACCGCAGCCACCGGCGAGGATGATTTTCTTTCAGCCAACCCCGCAGGGGCCTGACCTTGTCCGGATACATTGGACACGGGACTACCTTTGCAGGGAGGGAAATAAAATATACAAGGGGAATGTGCTGTTGTTTTCCGTACATGTTATGGTGATATTCTCTCTGATTTGTTCGTCACTGCCGGAGGAATGGTGTACTTTTGCAAATCCTAATTTGAAAATCATGGAAGATTATATATACCTTAGTTGAATAACTATAAATAAACGTTTTTTTTATAGAAAAGATAACTCGTATTGTATTGGTTACCAATAATTTTATATCTTTGTTTGCGAACATAGATATACCATACGATGAATGACAACAGATGTACTTGAGCAGATACTAATATAATGGTGGTGCTATGTGGCTACTTGGCTTTTAATCTCCACAATTCTGTTACGTTCATTTTGCGGTTTATACTTAGGAAAAATAACAGCCAAATCGGCTGATAGCATAACATTATCCGCAATAATAAAACAATTAAAAATTAAAAGATTATGGCGACAACAGAAGAAAGAGACATCTTTAATAATGAGTATATTCAAATTTACACAATTGGTATTGGTAACATCGTTCTGCTCTTCCAAAATGAGGTTGAAAAAATATTGGCAATAGGAGAGCAAATGAATGAGATCAACGAAGAGGCGTACATGAACGGTTACAACTGGGATGCCTTCTTCAACTACTATCTGGGAAAAAATGCTCCAGACATTTTGGAAAGTATGGAAAGTGACCCTGAAGCCGGCTCTTACACAGCTTATTTTGAGGACACCGCAGAAAACGAGCAAAAAGCAAAACGCTTTGCCGACATTATCATCTCTTTAATAGAAAACGAAGAAGAAATATATAAAATTCTTCGAGAGAAAGGAGATGAAATCGAATGGGATTAACTATTTGTATAAATAGGAATAATTATGCGGATAACATGCAGATAAGCCACCGTAATAGGTTGCTATTTGCATCCCATTACCGACGATAAGCCAAAAACAATGAAACAAATATTAGCTGATTATCTTGAAATATGCTTGAAATTCCGAAAGGAATATCTTAGCAAGCCTGAAAGGAAACAGCGGCACATTCTTTTAACAGAATGGGCAAAGACTCAATATGCAGACGGCAATCCGACTATCCCCGAATTATATGAGTTTTGGGACAAATACAAAGAGGTGTGCTATAATAAATTTTTCATCGAAAAGGCTATAATCCCAACAGTCAATGATGACTTTCAAAGCGGAGGTATAGAAGGATTAAAGTTCTTGTTTTACTGTCTGCGTGGTAAAGATGCGATTGAATATATATCCACCACAAGCCCTGTATTTATATTTTCTAATGAGAATAACTATAAATACGGTTCGGTTCAGTTGGCTGATATGGTTCTTGAGAAAGACCCGAATAATGAAGATGCGTTAAAAGTAAAGTATTTCATAGAGAAAGAGCATTTGTGGAACTCAATACATGAAATTCCTTTGGGCGTTTTGAATGGCATGAATGGAGCAAGTATTTCGGATATACCGGATATGTTAAGCTCAGTTGACAGCTTCGAAGCTATTTCAAACAAACTGAAAATGGACGATGACAAAACACTTATAGAAGATTGTAGAAAATTTTATAACGCATATAGAGAATATCTGAAACAACAAAATCAATACAATAATTTTGAAGATTATTTGATTAGGAATAATATTCCGTTTGAACGATATTACAGTACATTCTACTTCAAATAAAGATAATCAGTTATTGTTAAGTTATTGTTACATTATATTTTACAGTAAAAAAACAGATAATAAGTTGATAGTATTCTTCTAAATATTTTGAGTAACGGTTATTTATTGAGAACCTTTATAAATGAATAATGGTATGAAAAAATATATACCTCTCATATTAAGCATAATATTTTGCATGGTATATTGCTTTTGTATCAGTCTGGTCAATATATACAGGCCTATTGTCCACATGGATATTTCAATAGGAATCCTTTTGCGATTAAGCGTAATAGTTATGTTCCTGACTTTATTGACAGGAATGCTAATAGTACAATTCACCAAAAGGAAATATTTAGCAGTAATTCCTGTAATCATGCCTATTCTACTATGGGGTTCTTATATGAAGTTATTTCCTTACCGTTCGTTTATCTATATGGGAATATCTGTCCTGATTTATTTTACATATATATCTATCTTATGGTTCTTTGGAAAAGAGAATAAGAAGATTAAGTATAAATAAATTGGCCATATCACGGGACAATTCTGATGCCTCCTTGAGTCCAGCTTTATTTGAATTTGCCGTACCACCATTCTATTCAGTTTTTCTGTCGGTACATATTTCATCTATTATCTCATTCTCTTTTCTCTCACCTTTGAGGAAAACGAACAGCCGCCGGAAAAAGAACGGAGCATGGTCTGTCCCCAGCTGTGAACTCTCCCCGTTCCGGGTAGCGCATATTGCAAACCGTCCCAGTCCAAGACTGTCCTGTGGCGGAACGATATGGAATGACAGATTTTCCGTACCATTGATATGAAGCCCACCACGGTAGGTGTAGAATGTTTTTGCGACTTTTCTGTCCATATCAATGTCCACCTGGCTGTAGCCACAGCGTTTCAGTTCTTCGATGATTTCTCTGTTTGTCATAATTGTAGATATTAAATGTCCGCTCGATGAAATAAAACATTTCATTCTTACCTCAATTGCATGAGTTGCAGATTGGATCAATAATGCTCCGTTTCATGCTGTTGCCTTTGGTTGTTTGCCAGATATATATTCCGCTTCTCGTCATAGCTTTTGCCGTTCCACCATTCATCAGTGGCTTCGGCGAATGTCTGTCCAGAATTGTCCGATGAGAAATCGGACGCCTTGAGTCCGGTCAAGTATTCGAGTTTGTCGGTGTTGTTGGACTTCCACCACTCCTGCATCATCTCCGTGTAGTCGTGTTTGGTACAGGTCCCCACGTTATCCTTGCATAGCAGGCACCAGATGTCATCGTCCACATCGCTGTGATATTCGTTCGTATTGACATCCACCCATGCCTGTATCTCAATCTGTGTAGAGCCACATTCACTGCATACCAAGATTTTCGAATCGTCAGGGAGCTTGCGTCTGGCCTTGCCGTCATAGAGGCTGACGGCCCGTTCCACCAGCTTCTCCCGGTAATGGTCCGTCAGCTCCGCATAGAACCGTTCGGAAGCCCCGAATATGCCCTTGTCCGTCATCTGGCTCCATTTCTCCCAAAAGTGACGGTACATCTCCCCGTACACGACTTTACACTCGTCCTCGTTCCAGGCGTTCCACATGTAGTAGAAGAAGCTGGACCGCATTTTCCGCTTGATTATTCGTTTCTGTTGCCATATTGTCTTTCGTTTTAAGAGTTTCCGTTTATATTTTCAAGTTGAAGCCTGACTGCTTCGTACATCTGATTAAGCCAATCTATGTTGCTGGCACCGAGCTCGAAGGGACTGTAACAGGCTACCTCCTCCAAGCTGTCCTTTATTGTTGCCAGTACAATCAGACCGTCGTCTGTAATTTCAAGACCCGTCACCCAGCACTCATACGGGTCGGCATGCTTGTCGAACCAGATGACCCATACCGGATCGTCATCGTTGTCTCTGAATGTGATTTCCGTCAGACCGTGCGCATACAGCAATTGTCTGATGGCCTCGATTATGTCCTTCCGCAGTTCTTCAATCCTGTCGTAGAAACACATGGCCATGTATTTGGCCCGGCCTCCCCTATCCTGTTCCTTGACAGACAGAATCTGCACGTCGGGGTGAGAACCGAAATTCCAGTTCGTCACCTCATTATCACCGCGGGTCGTGTGGATATTGCCACCCAATACCAGACCGCACTCTTTCGTTACCATTCTTTTCGCCTCGTCGCAGTCTTCCGCCACGACCTGGTAGGTACCCTCGAAGGCATACCTTACTCTTACTTCGTACTTTTCCATAATGCTTATGATTTTAATTGTTATATAAATGAATTGTTTATGAAGCGACAAGAGCTATCCTTTCACCGAAGAAGGAGTCGCATACCCCATATACTCGCTTGATAGAGCATTCATATTCTGACCACTCGCTGTCAAGCCGGAAGCGAAATCCGTGATAGTCCCTGACTTCCAGCTTCAGCCTGACGTTCTTTTTAAGCTCCATCTCCAGGAGGCTTCCGCCACCGTACATGGAGCTGAAGATACCGCAGCAGTTGCCTTTGGGGATAATGACTTCCCCGAGCGAGAATCCGGCATCATAAAGCTCTTTCAGGCTTACCTTGCCGATATAGGTCAGCAGATTGGCACCGCAGCAGGAGTTGACGAGTTCCTGGTAGAATTGTTCGTAGGATACCTGTTCCTTGCCGTCTCGGTATTTTTTATCGGGGAAACGGCCATACACCGTGTAGCCATTCTCCACCAAAATTTTCTTTACCTTGGCAGGATTGAGATTCAGGGCATCGACCATGTCCCCGAAATAGGACTCCTTGTACCGGTATCCTTCCTGTGCTTCCAGCCAATTGGAATTGATGCAGTCGTAGTTGGAGAGCATCTCGACACGCACGGGAATGTCATCCGTGTTCTTAATCAGTTCCTTCAAGATGTCTGTATCGTTTCGATTGTAGATTTCCTCCCTGATTTCTTCCTCATGTTCCTCGAAGAACTCTTCCACCTCCTCTTCCTCAAAGTCGTGAGAGTCGGTGCATTCATCCTTCAGCTTTGAGATGATTTCATGGAGTGCTTCCCATTCCGCGTCATCGTACCACTCGTCCACTTTCTCCCACAGCCTTTCACAACTCCTTTCTTCCAGACACTTCTGAATGGTGTCATGGCAGTTGTCGAAGTTGTCGTTGTAGCCCACCCACACCAGTGTATAGGACTTGTCCATAAGCGATTTCACGAATTCCATGGTCAGTTTTTTCTGTCCTTCCATATTCCGTTACCTGTGTACGGCAGGATTCCGTTTCCCGTACATGTGTTTATTTTCCCGTTGTTTTCCTTTCAGTTTGTTTCTGTCTCTTTCCCGCTGTCTTTCGCTGCCAGGACACCGAAAGGCAGGTCGAGTATCCTGTGGTTGAAACACAGCGTCGAATTGTAGTCCGTGCGTTGCCAGAGCGTGAAGCGGTCTCCGGCGAACGACCATCTGAAATAGCCTGACAGCGAACCGAACAGCGGATTGACGTTCCTGCTTATGAGGAAGCGGTTCACGTCCACGATGTGTCCTGCCGTCAGAATGATGTTCAGTATCTCCACGAATGCCAGCTGCGAGTATGGGTCGATAGGCATTACAGGTCCTTTGAAGTTGATTTCCATATCTTTTGTCTTTTAGTCATAATTGTCATCAAATATTTCGTAACGGAATGGAAGCATGTCGCAGTAGTAGCTTGATACGCCCGTGTATATCAGGGCATCTTCTCCCGTGTCCGCGTCTTCTTCCGTTTCCGTGACGGTATCCCCGTACAGGTCATGGTAGTGTGATACCATCATGTGCGGGTCATCCGTGGTGATGTCATATCCGTAACTTCTGCTCCAGCTTATGAAAAACTCCGTTTCTTCCTCTTCGAGCCTTTCAAGGGTATCCCTGATCTCGAAGAAGTTGGGACAGAGCCATTCACGGCTGACCAGTGTGTCCGGAATGTTTTCCCATTTCGGATACCGGTATTCCGGTTCCTTTTCCCCGGGGAACAGGTCGGAACAGGCACTCAGGAACTCGCCCATGTCGCTGTAGTCGGACAGGTGCAGCCAGTAGTCCCTGTAATCCTTTATGTCAATGAGATGCTGTGTGGTCACGGCAATCTCTGCATTGTTCAGATCCATATTACTTGTCTTTTATGTATGTGGATGCCGGGGATTCCATTCCACCGACCTCGACAAGGTGCCGTGTCCCGGCTGTGCAGGGTTTTTCGGGAAAATACCGCAGCTCCGCGAGGATGATTTTCCTGAAAACCGCCTGCGGCCTGACCTTGCTCAGCCGATGGGGACGCGGCTTACCTTTGTCGGTGGGAATGGAACTCCCGGTCTTCTTCATACGGTTCATATTTATTCTGTTATGCGCTGGCTTCCCCAGCTGATGTGTATTTTGCCTTCACTGTCCTGCGTGCGGATGAGCAGGCTGTCGATGACAGACATTGTGATGTCGAACTCCTCGAAGATTTCTGACTGTTCCTTGACCTCACCGGTCTTGATGAATTCGTTCAGACGCTCCTTGGTCAGTACCAGTGCCATCAGGTTCTGTTCGACCGAATCTTCGTAGGTGACGTAGTGGACATCCTTCATTTCTTTGGAATCGAGACGGATGAAACGGAAGTAGAACTGTTCCATACGGGGGATGTTCCACTGCAGGGATTCCAGTATCACGTCGTTGCAGGTAGGTATGTTCACGGAGCTGCTCAGGCTCTGCTGTGTGCATATCAGGATGCCGTTGATGGTGGAGTCGAATTCGGTCACGATGCTCTGCCGTTTCTTGAAGGCTACATCTCCCTTGACCACAAATACAGGTCTGTCGGGAAAATGTTCCCGGATATAGCTCTCGTAGAGGTCGAAGGCCGCCAATGTGGTACATCCGATGGCAACCTTACCCGGTATTGTCCTTATGAGCCTTTCAATATAGCGGGTCTTGGAAGGATAACTGTCACCGTAGTATCCCTCTATCAGGTGAGGTACCGAACAGGCTTTGATAAGCAGCTTGATCTGCCTCATGAGTCTCAGTCCTGCATCCTTTTTCGTGTTTCCCGTGCTGTTGTAGTACAGCTCACAGATGCGGCAGAATTCCTCGATGATGACACGGTATACCTCGTGTTCTCCTTCCGAGGGACGGACGGTATGTGTCCGTATCCGGTATTTCTCTCCTGCGAAGTCCCTGAATTTACGGGTGATGACCGTCTTGCCGATAAGTTCGGAGAGTTCGTCCTTGTTGTAGACATCCTAGTTCTGTTTCTCTATGCCGAAAACGGTGGCTTTCCCCGGGCAGTGACAGGCGCGGAAGAGGACGTGTCCCCTGAAGGCGGGGAACGGTGTTCCGTAATCCGGGTTGTTCTCTTCCTCTATCTCGTGGTCCCTGTTTTCGTGGTAGACCTGCGGGCTCCAGCATATCATGTTTACGGAGTTGTTGTAGAGCAGTTCGAACTGGCTGTACAGCTCCGCGATGTTGTTGCGGGTGGTTGTTCCGGTATCGAGGATCTTGTACCTGATTCTTCTGAAGATGCACAGGACGTTCCTTGTACGCTGCGATGTGGGATTGGTGATTTCGTCCGACTCGTCGAAGACAAGGCACAGCTTGCCGGAAGTGCGTTTCACGAAACGCATCAGTCCTCTTTTCAGTTTCCGGAGCATGGAGGTGGAGACGACAAGGAATGTCCCTTCCGGTATGTTGTTGAGGTCGCCGGCGGTCTGTATTGTACGGAAGCGTTCCTTGTTTATGGTAAGGAACGGTATCCAGGTCATGTTGGTGGCGATGGCCGGGGCAAGTATGATGACGTTCTTTGCCTTTCTGAACTTGAGCAGGTATTTCGCCCTGTGATAGACGGCGGCGGTCTTGCCTGAACCCTGCTGCCAGTTCAGCAGGGCGTAGCGTTTCTGCAACACGAGGTTCAGGTCGTGTTTCTGCAAGTCCGTGAATTCGCAGACTTCACCGTCCTTGTTGATGAATGTGGTGCGGTCCAGGTATTCCTTCAGGCCGGCATCTTCCCGCATTTCCGCAAACTGGAGATTCTGGGTCTCGTATTGCCTCTGTTTGCGCCGTATCAGTTTACTGGCGGCACGGATCTGCCGCATGTT
Source organism: Barnesiella sp. ET7 (assembly GCF_024733785.1). Taxonomy (NCBI): domain Bacteria; kingdom Pseudomonadati; phylum Bacteroidota; class Bacteroidia; order Bacteroidales; family Barnesiellaceae; genus Barnesiella; species Barnesiella sp. ET7. Next base: position 5,632 of record NZ_JANRHM010000028.1, on the reverse strand, counting down.
CTTTTCCGTGACGTTTTCCGGCATCGGGAGTTCGGCCCTTCCGAGTATGAGGTCATTGATGCCTGCGGCCTTGTGCGTGACCTTGTCAAGCAGACGCGGGGCATATTGCTTCAGCTTGAAGCCGTAGGATGTCTTCACTAATGCCACTTCCTTGCGCGGCACCACGTTCTGCGAGGTGATGTACCTGCGGATGATGCCGAGAACCTTGCCGGTGGTCAGTTTCTTGCGTTCCCATTCCTTTATCTGTTCCCGGGTGGCATTTTCCGGCGGTTTCTGGTTGCGGAATTTGGACACCAGCGCCTCCGCCTTTTCGACATGCCTGTTCAGCACGGCATGGGCTTTCAGTTCGTACATGTATTTGGCGAGCCTGTACTCGAACTGTTCCAGCTCTTCTTTGTCTATATGGTTGCACTCCCGCATCAGCTGGAGGCGCAGCCGGTGTTTCATTTTCCGCACTTCGGCTATGCGTTTCTTCAGCTCATCCATGCTGACAAACTCTTCCGCGTTGTACGGCTGCATTTCAATATGGAGGGAACGGCGGAGGAATACCATGATTTTTGTTGCGAAATTCTGCACGCCCACCGTAGAGAAGGCTGAATGTTCCAGCCTGGTCTGGCCGATGAAGGAGAAATTCGAGTTGATTTTCGCCACGCGTGTCTTTTCCCAGAACTCGTTCTGCATGAAGGAGAGAGGGACGATGACCATCAGGATTCCGGCAGGGTTGAGCACGTCATAGGCCTTGTCCATGTAGAATTCCTGCGACAGCCTGTAATCAAATTTCAGGTTGAAGGGCGGATTTCCGACAATGATGTCGAAACGCTGTTCGGGATTGTACAGCTGTATGTCGCATTTCTCGATATGAGCTTCCGGGTAGAGGTATCTGGCAACGGCCACCGCCTTGCCGTCAATGTCGAATCCGTAGGCATTGTGCAGGTTGGGCAGATGGTTGAAGAAGTTGCCCATGCCGCAGCACATGTCAAGCACCATTTCCGCCGATGTCGGAGAAAGGGTCTCCACCATGCTTCGGCATATGTCGTGCGGGGTGAAGAACTGTCCCATCTCGAATTCCTTCTTGGCCTCGGCGTATTCATGGTAGCTGGTGAAATCCGACTGCCTGAGGTTGTGCAGTCCTCCGATTCCCGTGTAGCAGTTGTAGATGCTTTCCTTCGGAACGAGGTCCTTGCCGGAGTCTATGGCGAAAAGGATTTTCTCGTTGATCTCGGCACGCCTGTCCTGAGGAATCTGTTGGGGTATGATGGCATACATGTCTTTTCTTTTTTAATGGTTGGAAACGGAGACACCCCGCAAGGATGTCTTACGGGGTGTCTGAATAAGTATTTCATGAATCACTCTTCTCTGAGTGTGATTTCATCCAGCCGCAGCCTTCTGTAGCAGTACTCTGCGGCCTGGCTGTCCTTGAAGCGTACGTCGATGCGTCCGTTCTTATAGAACTTGATCTGTTCTGCGTTGCTCAGGGTGAGGTTGTACCATTCGGTTATATCCACATCGCGTCTGTCAAGGCCGATGACCATACCGCTTGAACCGTTTATCACGTCATCTGCCCCGTATGCGATACCTTCGCAGAAAATGTCCACTTTCCTTCCGCAGTCATACGAGAACTCATATTCCTTGTGGTATTCCAGATGGATGCTGTCCCAGGATACGATGTCAGGGAAAGTTATCTTGTCCTTTTTCAGTTCGGGCTTCACCTTGCTCCAGCGGGAAGGCTGTACCGTTTTCAGGAAACGGGCCAGCAGTTCTTCCTCTGCAGTCTCACGGAAACTTTTTCCGCCGAGGTGTTCGATGACCATGTCCACGTAAGTCTGGTAGACCGGACGGAATCCCATGCGCATGGCCTTCTCGTCGATTACAGGAATGGGTACATCTACATTGTAGGTCCTGTTGAAATAGGAAATGATGCGATTCGCGAAATTCGCGTTGGCATTGCAGTTGTTGTCCGCAAGCTCGTTGATGAGGTCAAACGGTTTGAATTCGTTGTGGGTATAGTCATCCTCCCCGCTGTTGTTGAAATAGAAATTCCGTATGGAGACCTTACCGTTATCCTCATACTTGAAGTTCTTGATTTCCCGATACCGTTCCGCTTCTTCCTTGAATATGTCATACCATCGGTCGATACGGTCAAGTGTCCTGTAGAGCTGGTCCTGCTGTAGCTGGCAATACTGCCGGTCCTGTTCTGTAATTTTGTCCTCGTTCCTTACTTGCACGTTCAGGATACCTGTAAGCAGGTCAGTGTGGCTGCCTGCTGTTCTTGTTGCTGTTGTCTGCATAACTGTATTGTTTTAGAGATTGTCAATTTCGGGTTTGATACGGTAACAGTAGGTGATGTGGCTGTCCATGTCCTTGACCAGCTTGACCTGTTCGGGATGGAAGTTGAGACGCCGTTCCATGGCCGGGGCATCTATCTTGTCCCATTCGTGCTGCGGCAGGAACCGGTTTTCATGTCGGAAACACCAGAGTACAATCTGGTTTTCCCAGTTGCCCTTGAACACGGTTCCTTCATAGTCCTTCAGGAACTGCCGGAAGTCCTCTTCAGTCCTGAAAGCCATGTCGTAGCCCTGGTACAGGTTGCGTGCGTCCGGACCCGTGTCCTTGGTCAAATAATATTGTCTCCATGTTTCCGTGGTGAAATCACCGTAGAGCGGATCAGGTTCGGAATAGGACCATAACGGTACTTTTGCCGTGAATGTGACAGCACCGTTGGCACACGCTCCGCAGTTTCCCCAGTCCTTGAATGCACCTTCCGTCCATCTGACGAATTTCAATTGCTTGGGGTCAATATGGTGGAAGGCCCCTCCGCTGACGCTCAGCCGGATATTGGCGTCCTGCTCCCATACAAACGGAATATAAGGTTCTTCACAGATGGAAATCCGACCGCTCTCTTCATCATTGTTTTCAATAAGGGCATTGCTGTAATATTTCCCGTATCTGTCCACATAGATGAGTCTGTCACCTATCTGTGGAGTCTTTTCCGAGCGTGTCCTTTCTATCAGTTCCACATAGCCGTTGGCCATATCCACGTCCTGCTGTGTCAGCCAGTGTTCATGATCGTACAGAATGTTCAGTGGCTTGAGTGTTTCCACCGTGTACTTGTTCTTTGTTGCCTGTAACATAACATTTGATTTTTTGTTAGTCCGGCTTCTGGGGCCGGAGTTCCCATAACTACAGGCTTTAAAAGGTCGTGTTCCGTACATGCAAGGCTTCGGGAAAAAATACCGCAAGCCCTCCGGGGCGAGGATGATTTTTTCCACGAACCCGAAGGGCTTGGCCTTGCTTGTACGGGAAGAACACGAATTACCTTTGCCTGTGGTTATGAGGACTCGGCTGCGGTATCACTTCTCCTTCGGGAGTATATTCCCGACCTATCTCTTAAACCATACTCCCATACAGAGGAACCTGAGAAGGGACTAGAACTATAAAATAATTGGGACCCTATCCTACCCCATCAAGTCTTTCCTTCTTACACCGGCAGAGACAAAAGCTACATTTTGAGGACACATACTGCCTCTCACTTCGATTCGGAGCCATGTATCCACGAAACAATTTATATTTGCGCACAAACCATAAGCATATATCACTATGAATCAGAAAAATGTAGAATATATAGCACTCTACTTCCTGGTAATTGGAGTCATTCTTGTTATCGGTATTTTAGTCCGTCTGTTTGCTTTATCCCAAGGGCTTGACGACTTCAGTAGTACTATCGCATTTTTTGTAACAGTCATCGTCTTGACAGCGCTCTATGCCAGTTTGCAGATAACCTTCGACCAGTTACTGTCGCCTCGCATAAAAGCGTTCCTGCTTCGCTGCCCTGCTTTTCAGAAGATGAAAGATAATCCCGATTCTGTTCCAAGCACTCCCTTGGTCGAACATCTAAATCAGGTTCCATTTAAAAGGACCGATCCAGCCGCTGCTGATGAAGGAACAATCTCTGCCTCATCAGAATACGAAGCCCTGCGAACCCATGCTATTGCAGAAAAAAATCGTGCTACTCAGACCAGATTGAAAAAGGTCCTCAACTATACGAAACAAACCATGGCGGCCTATATGAGTGAAGAAGATCTCATCCGTCTGTGCAAATACATTACTGAATATAGTTCATGCGACACCTTACAAAAGATATCGCCTGTAAAAGTTGACGCTCAACTTAAAAGCATTGATATTATGCACTTTGGGTGGAATATCGGCAAAGCCTTCAATAAAAAGCGTGTTCACACTGCCACATTCATCAAGAATGTCTTTGCCCATACCCTTCGCGACTTGGAAATCTCAACAATTGAGCGTAAAATGTCGCATACGGAATCAGAGTGTAAGATCAAACTAAATCCGAATATTACATAAATTTATTCCAATATACCTAACTTTCTTATTTTCCGAGTGCCTTTCACCTCCTTAGAATTCGAATCATAAATCATTAAATCAGGGATATAATTAGCAGGAGAATTATAATGGACTCTCTTCCATTCCGTATTTTTTATAGGATGATACCATTGGTTGATAATATATACATCAAAAACAGGTGGATGAAAATTTATTTCATTCATCATATTTTCAAATCCTAATTCCAACTCTGCCAGCTCTGAAGTTATTATTTTCTCTGCTACATTTATGTCCGTTTTATTCGGCTTAACATTAGAAAATTTGCCAATCCATATAGAATAATCACTATGTTCTATTTCTCTAAAGTGATGATCTTTATCTTTTAATCTTTTATATACACATCGGTTAGTTTGTCCACAATAATAAGAAAATTTTCTAGCATATTTTCTTTTCCCTTGCAACAAATACAAATTAAAATTTTCATTATTATTCTCCAACCAGTCCTTTTCCCAGTTATATAACTCCTCATATGAGAATGGACCGACCCATTTTATTAAATAAACTTTATCTGTATTATTCATAATCTGCTTTTTTATGCAAATGTAATCATAAATCGCCACCAAAAGTTATCTCACGGTTATATTCCGGTGATGTTTTCCACCATCAAAACGCCAATTTCCTTTGCCAGCAAACAATTAACAACGAGTACGTATGGCAACCGAACAAATCACTTTTGATAAGCTGCCGCAAGCGGTAGCTTATCTCACAGAACAGATGGAGCAAATCCGGGAAATGGTAGCGGCACTGCAACCGCAGACCTCTTCTGACAAACACCGTTTTATCGAAATTGACGAAGCCTGTAAAATCACGCGAAAGGCAAAACCCACCATTTACACACTTGCCCGTAAAGGATTGATTCCTGCTTACAAACGAGGCAAAAAACTTTATTTCTATGAAGACGAACTGCTGCAATGGATTGAATCCGGGCGCAAGCAAGTACAGTCTATGTCGCTCCAGGAACAGGCAGCGGAGATTGTACATGGAGCAAAGCGCAAACCCAAAGGCGGTTATAACTTTTAACCTATCCTTCTAGACAACAGCAGATAGCATCATTGATGACGCTGTACATATCAGGCCCCATATCCGATATTAAGTTATTTAATCTCGACCAGTTATACTTTTCGTAATAATGAACTTACCAAAATAAAACACCTCTATACCAAAGATGATGACTACAAGTATTATCAGCCCCTTGGTCTGAAACTTATCCACAGAGGATTTTTCAGACAATATA
>NZ_JANRHM010000027.1:0-32561 GCF_024733785.1 Barnesiella sp. ET7 | reverse complement strand
TCTCGTTTTTTCACCATTCGGCGTCTTTCCTAGAACGATGTGCACCCGGCCGACCATTTATTCCGTAACATCCTCCATAGCCACATACAAACGTAACTCGACCATCCCGGGGTGTGTAAGAAAATTTACCCGGCTTTTTGATATTGTATATAAAAATTTCATTATTTTTGAACAAACCAAAAAACCTGCATACCATGAAAAAGATTCTCATCGGCCTCTCCTGCCTGGCTCTGACCCCGAGCCTGTTGCAGGCCCAGCCGCAACTGGTGGGCCACCGGGGCAGCTATTGGGGCGTGGAAAACACGGCCGAAGCCTTTGTCAACGGAGCCCGGGCCGGATACGACGGCCTGGAGTGTGACATCAAGATTACGGCCGACGGCGAATATGTTATCTCGCACGATGACGATTTGTCTCGCCTGGGCCATTCGGTCTCGATCGAGGGCTCTACCCTCGCCTCGCTTCAGGAGTTGGAGTTGAGCCAGACCCGCGGCGGGGTGGCCTATACCGGCCGACTCTGCACGCTGGCCGAGTATCTCGACATCTGCAACCAGTACGACTGCTTCCCCGTAATCGAACTGAAATGGTGCACCGGCATACACTCCAACGAATCGGGCAACAACGACTTTTCAAAGATACCCGGTCTCATCGGCCTCATCCGGGAAAAGGGGCTTGCCGAGAAGGCGGTGATACTCTCGTCGATGAGAGGATGCCTCGAATACATTCGCAGCAACTACCCCGAGATACAGATACAATTCCTCACCGGCCAATACTGGGCCAACCACTTCGACTGGTGCGTCGAACAGGGATTCGACGTAGACATACAAATAGGCTATTTCGACGAGAAGGCCGTCAAGCAGTTTCACGATGCGGGACTGAAGGTAAACGTGTGGACCGTCAACTCGGAGAGCAACTTCCTCACCTACTACGACTACGGGTGCGACATGATGACGACCGACTACTTCAAGCTATCGGACATCACGGCCGACATCTCGGTGGGTATTTCGTCGCTTTGGTCGAAACGGAAAAGCGAACTCTCCTACCTCACGGCCGAAGGACAAAACGCAATGGGTGTTTATGAGGGGAAACTCTACATACCCAACCGCGAGACGGGCCGCTTCGTGGTAGTCGACGGAACCGACGGCTCCCTCATCGCAGAACACGACACCGGACTTTCGGGCCGCAAGATGAGCGGACTGGCCATTACCGACGACGGAGCCATGCTGCTGGGTGGTACCGGTGGCGATTCCGATACACTTTATATCGCACAGTGCGACCGGGAACAGGGAAGCATCGTACAACAGTTTGCCCTGCCCGTACCGGGATTGGGCGAGGCCGACTATCTGGCTGCCACCGGAGCCTTCTATTCGGCCGAAGGGGGCTATCTGGCCACAGCCGGGAACTCGGGAATGGCAGCTATCATACCCTTTGCCAACGGTACGTTTGGCGAGCCTCGCGTCATACCGGGTCACGGCATGACGGCCCCCGCTTCGCAAGCGGTCATCCGCGATGCGAGTTCGTTCTTCATCACCGGACAATACTGCCCCCGCAAACTCTACAACCTCAACGGCGAAGTAATCGGTGAGTTCGGCGAAGAGAGACCGGCCACCGATGCTTCGAGTGCCGTATGCTTCACATTAGGCGGGAAAGAGATTTTCGTCTCGGCCGAGAATAAGGTAGGCATTCTCAAAGTATTCAACATTACCGGCGGACTGGCACAAGCTACTGTTATCGGCAACACCACCCCGGCCATGGGACGTGGAGCCAATGCCAACCTCACCACCCCGCTGTGCGTGGAGTATGTCGACGACTATGCCATCGTCTACTTGCTGGCACCCAACAACGGCATGGCGGCCTACAAGATTTACCGGCGGGGCGCCTCGACCGTAGAGCCGGCAACAGACGACGGAATCCGCATCTTTGCCAGCGACAGTCTTATTCAGGTCGAGGGTGTCGCTCCGGGCCAATCCATTGCCGTATATGACCTCAAGGGACGGCTTATCCAAAGCACGGTGGCAGAGAGCGGCTGCACAACAATAACAAACTCCCAACCCGGGCAAACCTATATCGTAGTCACCTCGGGCCAGGCTGTCAAAGTATGTCTGTAAATGACTGACTAAAAAAGATACCCCAGCCGCACGTTGAAGGCCGGGCCTACCGACACGCTCTTGAAATCGGTCGAGGCGAGGTTCAGCCCCCCGCCCAGTTCAAACAGCAGGTGACGGTACCACACCCGACGAAATCCCCAAAATGGAGTCATCACGAAACCTCCCGAGTTATCGACATGCCGGCGATAATAGGGCGGCAGATAGTATTGCAGATTGCAGGAGAGGAATCCGCCGCTGTTCTTGAACGCATTCTTCCCGGCCTCGTAGCGTTTCGAGAGGTTGTAATAGTAGCGCGGTTCCACCGAGAAGACCGGATAGAGGCCCACGCTCCAGCGGTGTTCCCGCTCGCCCCAAAAGCTGCTATACGACGCATATTGGATGCCGGCCTGAGTTCCGACCCGGGTCACGAGCGAAAACCGGTCGCCCAGCGGGCACTCATAGGCATACATCAATCCGGCCAGTTCGACCGAAACCGAATGGTTGGAGACAACCTCTTGCGCCGCAAGCGGCGAAAGGCTCAAAACAGCGGTAAAGAGACAAATGAACTTTTTCAATCGCATGGCTATTCTATACTATACTTCAAAAGAGGCGCCCCCTACTCGGGAGAGCGCCTCTCTCATATAAAATATCTAAAACGGCTTAACGGCGACGTTGCTGTTTGGCGCGTTGTTTCTGCTGCTCGCGCAAGGCAGCCTGCTGCTGGCGTTGAGCCTCTTCGAGGCGAGCCATGAAGCCGCTCTTCTTGCGGGGTTTCTTCTGGTTCTCTTTCAGTTCGGCCAATACCTTCTCTTCGTTGATGCTCTTGCGGAAGATGTAGGTTTGAATGATGGTAATCAACAGCGAGAGGAAGTAGTAGTAGCTCAAGCCGGCCGAGTAGTTGTTGAAGAATACCAGGAACATGATGGGCATGAGGTACATCATGAATTTCATACCGGGCATCTGTTGTTGGCCGGCCGTGTTCTGCATGTTGATTTTGGTATAAATCAAGTTGGTGATGGTCATCAACAGACAGAAAAGGCTGATGTGGTTGCCGAAGTAAGGCGTGATGAGCGGTATGTAGGTATCCCAACTTACGATGGCATCGTAGGTCGAAAGGTCTTTGGCCCACAGGAACGATTCACCTCGCAGCTCGATAGACGAGGGGAAGAAGGTGAACATGGCAATGAGGATAGGCATCTGCAACAGCAGCGGCAGACAGCCACCCATGGGGTTGACACCCGCCTTGCTGTACAGGTCCATCGTGAGTCGCTGACGCTCCATGGCATTCTCCTGCCCCGGGTACTTGTCGTTAATCTCCTTGATTTGCGGAGCCAGTACCCGCATGCGGGCCTGCGACTTGTACGACTTGTAGGTGAAGGGGAAGAGGACGAGTTTGATGAAAATCGTCAACAACAGAATGATGACACCGTAGTTGCTGAAGAACTTGCCGAGGAAGGTGAAGACCGGGATGACGATAAGGGTGTTGATCCAGCGGAAGAACTTGTAGCCCAGCGGCACGAGTTTGTCGAGGTCGAGGGTCTGGTCGCCCGAACGGCCGTCGTCATACGACGACAACAGGGGGTACGAGTTGGGTCCCAGGAAGATGTTGAAACCGGCCACCTGCGGCTCTTTCGAGTCGTAGTCGATGGTGCTCTCGGCGTGGAAACGCTTCAGGTACTTACCCTCTTTGAAAGACTCCGAAGTGAAGGCTCCGTCGTTGAACTTGCCGTCAGCAATGAAGGCGGTCGAGAAGAACTGGTTTTTGAAACCGATCCATTTGAGACTGGTGGTCGCCTTCTCGTCGTCGCTGCCCGATTCGCTCAGGTGCTCTACGTCGTCGCCGGCAAACTTGTAATAGAGGGCACTGTTACGCTCCTCGAACATACGTCCCTGCTCCTGACGACGCATCGTCTGGTCCCAGATGAAATCCCAGTAGACCACGCTCGAGGGGATGACCCGGTCCATATCCTTCTGCCAGATGTCCATCTTGAGCATATAGCTGTCTTCGGGCAAGGTGTAGCGGATACCCAGCCGGCTACCGTTGGCCAGTGTCAGCGTCATGTCTACGGTACTGTCGTTGACTACCGGCTCGAAGTAGAGGTCGCGGGTATCGATTACCCGGGCATTGGTGCGCACGATGAAGCCATAGTCGTTTTCGTTGCCGGTGAAGAGAGTCACCTGCGTCGAGTCGTAGGCCATATAATCGTTGAGCACGGCCTCGTAGAGGCGGCCGCCCTTGTTCGAAAACTTCAGGGTCACCTTGTTGTTCGAGAGAGTCGTAAACTCTTCGGTACCCTCGGCACAGGGAGCAAATTCGCCAAACTGAGCCACCAGACCGGCCTGCTTGAGCGAGTCGGCCATCTCGGGCGAGAGGGTATCGGTTTGAGCCGGAGCGGCTGCCTCAGCGGCCTCGGCCATACGTTCTGCCTCGACGGCAGCAATAGAGTCGTTGTACCGACGTTGAGCTTCCAACTGCTCGGGCGATGGCTGCATCCACCACGAGAAGAGCAGCACGACCACTACCATCAGTACAAGACCTAAAATCGTGTTCTTGTCCATTCTTCGGTTTTGAGATTACTAAAAATTTATTTTTTCGAGATTGCGGCTTTGATGAAATCGACGAAAATGGGATTGGGATTGAGCACGGTGCTGTTGTACTCGGGGTGATATTGCACACCTACATACCAGCGTAACGAGGGAACCTCGACCACCTCGACCAGGTGAGTTTCGGGGTTTTCGCCCACACAACGCATGCCGGCATCCTCGAAGGCCTGGCGATACTCGTTGTTGAACTCGAAACGGTGGCGGTGACGCTCACGGATGTGAGTGGTACCATAGGCCTTGGCGGCAATCGAATCCTCGGCCAGCACGCAGTCGTAGGCACCCAGACGCATGGTTCCGCCCATGTTGGTGATGCTCTTCTGCTCCTCCATCAGGTCGATGACGTTGTGTTTGGTGGTTACATCCATCTCGGTCGAGTTGGCATCGGTCAGCCCCATCACGTCGCGGGCATACTCGATGACCATGCACTGCATACCCAGGCAGATACCAAAGGTAGGTATATCGTGCTCACGGGCATACTTGAGGGCTACGAACTTGCCTTCGATACCGCGTTGTCCGAACCCCGGAGCGATAATCACACCGTCGAGCGACGAGAGCATGGCGTCGACATTGCCGCTGTTCAGCTTCTCGGAGTGGATGTATTGCAAATCGAGCTTGCGGTCGTTGTAGGTAGCGGCCTGGAAGAGCGACTCGTTGATGGACTTGTAGGCATCGGGCAACTCGACATACTTACCCACCAGACCGATACGAACCGTTTCGGTGGCATTTTTCATGCGGTGGAGGAAGTTCATCCACGGCTCCAAATGGGGCTCGCCATTGATGGGCAGGCCGGTCTTGGTGAGCACGAGCTCGTCGAGATGCTGCTGGTGCATCTTCAAAGGCACTTCGTAAATCGTGGGTACATCGATCGACTGGATGACGGCAGCCGGGTCTACATTACAGAAGAGGGCCACCTTCTTGCGCAGGTTCAGCGAAAGGTCGTGCTCGGTACGCAGCACCAGAATATCGGGCTGGATACCTACCTCCTGCAACTGTTTTACCGAGTGCTGGGTAGGTTTGGTCTTCAACTCTTTGGCAGCAGCGATATAGGGCACATAGGTGAGGTGTATGCACACACAGTTCTTGCCCAACTCCCAACGCAACTGACGCACGCTCTCGAGATAGGGCAACGACTCGATGTCGCCCACCGTACCGCCGATTTCGGTAATCACAAAGTCGAACTGGTTTTTCGAGCCCAGCAACTTGATGTTGCGTTTGATTTCGTCGGTGATGTGCGGAATGATTTGTACCGTTTTTCCTAAATAATCGCCACGGCGTTCCTTGTCGATCACATTCTGATAGATGCGGCCGGTCGTGATGTTGTTGGCCCGGGTCGTGGGCGTATTGGTGAACCGCTCGTAGTGGCCCAGGTCCAGGTCGGCTTCATGGCCGTCGACCGTCACATAACATTCTCCATGTTCATAAGGGTTCAGTGTACCCGGGTCGATGTTGATATAGGGGTCGAATTTCTGAATCGTCACCTTATATCCACGAGCCAAAAGCAACCGGGCCAAAGAGGCCGAAATAATACCTTTTCCCAACGACGAGGTTACACCTCCCGTAACGAATATATATTTAGTTTCCACGATAAAATATGGTTTTATGTATTTACACTACGGGGCACAAAATTAAGAAAAATAATCTACATACCTGCATAATGTACCGGAGAATTATTTGCAGATGAGAAAACCCGGTTTTCTTTTTGCCACTCCGCACGCTTTTCGCTATCTTTGGATAGACAAGCGCGGTTCGGCAAAATCAAAATTGAAAACTACGTTTTCTTTTGTCTCTGCGCTCACCTTTTGCTATCTTTTCATAAAATAGGATTCGGTTCGGCATAAAAAATCAAGCGAGCTTATTTTTTCTGCTCTCACCTTTCACTATCTTTGTTACACGAAGAAAGATGGCGGTTCGGCCAAGCAAATAATGCTAGCATTTTTGCTTGTCGCTCACCTTTTGCTATCTTTGTAAAATAATTTAACAAGAGGAAAATGTCCTGCCGGGGTTTCATGCTCCGAGACATGGATTTACAAACGACAAAATATATACGACTCTATGGGTTCACGAATGACCACACTTCTTATCGGTATTCTTTCTGTAACCGGTTTATCGGCCACAACCGTAGCTCCCGCCGACAGTACGGCCAGTGCCGCTCAGCCCTTGCCGGCCGATACCACCCTTGTAGCCGACAGCCTGGCAGCACGGCCTGCACAGGTTACTCCCTTTGACTCGATACAATACCAGCAAGAAGCCGACAAGAGGCTGCTCTCGTTGATGGAGACCGACACGACCGAACAGATGTTGCCGGTCATCAAGATGCTGCGAATGCTCGAATATGCCGACAGCATAAAGGCGGCACAGGGTTCGAACGAAATTCCGGTGAACCCGCTGTTCCTTCCCATCGTATTCAAGGAACAGATGTCGACCCCGCTGCAACATCTGCCGGAGGCTGACAACAACCCCTTCAAGCCCCGTTCGCTCACCGTAAACGACCAGTGGCTGCAACGGGAGATTGAGCGGGAGAAGACTCGCGAAATGGCACAGAACTATGTGATTGTCAACTATCCGAAGATGATTCACTACAACCTCGACAATCTGCCCGAGGTTCCCAAGCAATACATCATCGAAAACGACCCGGTGAAACATGTACTCTCGATTAAGGAGAAACCGCTTATCATCAAAAACGATGTGGGCAAGGAGAAGATAAAGCTGAAACGCTGGGTCGTCAACTTCCAGTCGGCCATACAGTTCTCGCAGGTCTATGTATCGGAGAACTGGTATCAGGGCGGAACCAGCAACGTGAACCTGCTGAGCGACCAACAGTTCTCCATCAAATACAACGACCCCAAAGAGCAGCGCATCCTGTTCGAGAACCTGGTGCAATGGCGTTTGAATATCAACAGCGCCCCCGAAGACACGCTGCGCTCGGTGCGTGTGAGCGAGGACCTGTTCCAGATTAACTCGAAATTCGGTCTCAAGGCTTACAACAAATGGTACTACACGGCCACCCTCAACTTCAAGACCCAGTTCCTCTCGAGCTATACGGCCAACACCAACGACAAGGTGGCTGCCTTCCTGTCGCCGGCCGAGTTGAATATCGGTTTAGGTATGTCGTACCAGTACAAGAACGACAAGAAACAGTTCGAGACGTCGATATCGCTCTCGCCCCTCTCCTACAACCTGCAGTTCATCATCGACAACGATATGGACCCCAGTAGCTTCGGCATCAAATCGGGCAAGAGCATGAACCAATACGGTTCGTCGTTCGAGGGTCGCATCAAGTGGGAGTTCTACCACAACATGGTGTGGACCTGCCGCCTCTTCTACTTTACCAGCTACGACCATGTGCAGGGCGACTGGGAAAATACGTTCGACTTCATACTCAACCGCTTCTTCTCGACGCGACTGTTTGTGCACCTGCGCTACGACGATGCGTTGGCCTTGAACAAAGACTTGGGGCACTTCCAGTTGAAAGAGTTACTCAGTTTCGGATTTAACTACAAGTTCTGATGAAAGCGGCGGCCTGGCTTCTGGTGTGTGCGGGATTCATCCTGAGCTCTTCGTCGATAGCCGACGAAGAGTGCCGCTACGACGACAAACCGCCCTATCGCAGCTTCATTCTCGAAGGGTACAGCGAGGCCAGTGCCCGACACTACTTCGATACGGCCCCTATCGATAATTGGGAAGGTATATGGCTGATGACCGAGACCGGAGAGCGAGTATCGATCGAGCGTTTCAAGGATGTGAGATTTTCCGAAATCTTCACCCATCGCATTGTCAAATTGGAGTCGTCGGTCCGAACCGAGACACCCATGGGTACAGTCGTGGGATATTTGACTCGCGGCGTGGAAGCTAACACCTGCTTCGTATGGCTCTACAAGCACCGGCTGACAGGCTCGATTCTCATCAAGCCCAAGCGTTATTCGGCCCGCCTGACAACCGATTTGAACGGCATCGTCTTTTGGGGAAACAAGACCAAAAACCTGGGAGACCTTTTCGACCCACGTTCGGGCTTTGTCAAGATTTATCCCCAACAGCTGCCCGATGATACCGAAAACCGAGAGATTCGCTATCTGTAAAAAAGAAAATACAATCAGAACTTGCGGAAAACAAAGCGCTCGTCTTCGCCTCGCGTAAGCACCATTTTCGACGAGTTCAACGTCTCGATGTGAAACACATTCACATTATCGATGCCCATCGGCTTCAGGTTGAAGACCTCGGGCAACACAGCCGGATAGGACGAGGGTTCTACGATACTAAACCGTAATTCGCCGTTCTCTTTCTCATAATTCCCGTAAAAAGACTCGCTTATATTCGAAATTCCTTGCCGGTGAATTAACTGCAGTTGAATGATGCTGGTCTGAAAATTGTAATATATACTGTCGTGGGGGGTCATCGTTTGCCCCTTCCACATCTCGGTAAGTTGCCACTTGCCAAAAATAGGGCCTATATACCCATCGTTCTGTGTACACGAAGTGATGGCAACAGCCAACAAAACGCCCAATAAGATACGGCGTGCCATATTTATTATGTCTTTCATTTCCCAATTGTTAAAATTCCACTCTTCTTAATTCCGATAGCAACACCCCAATTGTCGCCATACAGTTTGCCCTTGTCGCCGGCCAGCGACAGCGAAAAACTCCACCCCTGGAGCTTCGCAGGAATGTAATGACATTCCAGCAAGCCCGACAAATCGTGCTGGGTATCGGCCAACGGGAACTGCAACGACCCCCACGAAGTCCGATACGAAGCCAACATCTTATATCTCCATTCGGGGGTGATATAACCCATTACCCCTACATGCACGCCACGCATGCGATTGAATTTATACCGCAGGAAACCGTCGGTGTTATACAATGTCGACTTGGCCATCGGGGTACCGTTGGACTGCCCGTAATGGGTCCAACCATTATAGAAGTAGTTGTTGTAATAGTCGTCATAACCCGTTGCTTCGGTCGTCAATACCGGGTTGACGTAGTCGGTCGGGCACCAGTTCAAAGGGCCGCCCTGATTGGTAAAGTCGACATATTCGACCACCACGTCGGAGAGCCAGTTCTCACGACCGCTCTTGTATTCGATACCCCACAAGCCATCCCAGCCGTTGAGCTTGCCCATGCCCGAAGCATCGTCGTAATACCATTCGAAATATCCCCGGATAGACGACTTATTCTTAAAAGTATACTGTGCCGACAGATTCCACTGCCCCACGTGGTTGCCATAGTAATAGGCCTGATCGCCCACATTGGTACTACCATCGCCCGAGGTCGGGACCAGCACCTGCAAGAAATCTTTTAACCGCGTAGGACTTTTCATCGTAAGAGAATCCACTAACACGCCTCTCTGATAATAGCGCTGGGTTCCCCCGAACTGGGCAGCCAACTCGGCACCGATAGTCACTACAAAAGGTTTACCAGGATTGGTACGAAACGAGATAGATTTGTGATGATACAACGCCCCAGTAGTGATATACCAGTTGTAATAATTGTAATGCTCCCGGGCATAATCGTTGTCCGTGAATTTGCCGTAGGCGATATCGCCCTTGATCTGTACCCACCCTTTCGTATAGGGAATGTCGACAAAGTCGATAAAGCCGGCACGCACCTGAGGGATAGGACGGGCATTGCCCGACCAGACCAAACCGCCGGAGCTCAACTCGAAGTTGACAACGGGGTCGGTCAACTCGCGATTCCCGGCCGAGATGAAAATCTTGCGATATTTGATACCAGCATACAGTTGTTGAATGCGGAACGAAGAGACCCGGGGTCGACGCTCAGAGAGCCCCTGGTTCACATCGTAGTGGGCTACCGGCGAAGTAGACGAAAGCAGTCCTACCAAATCGACACCGAACTCATAGGAGAAGCGCTTGCTCATATCGATATCGCGCGACAAGGCGGCTCGCAAATAACCGCTCTTACTGTGAGTTACCAAACCATGCTTGTTAGCCGACAAAAAATAGGGAGCAAAGGTGCCACTACCGGCATTACCGACCATCGACACCGCGTAGTCCATCGAATATTGAGCAAAAGTGTGAAACGAACCTCCCACCATCCACATAAGCGCAGTGAGCAGTACGCCCCAAAAACGACGATACATCATGAATAAATTTTCTAAATACTGTTGTTACGGTAACGACGGAGAGGAGACAGCCCCTCCTCCGACCGGCACAAAAGTAATATATATATCGTTATGGGGCAATCGGCTACGCTTTATTTAACAAAATCGGGAGAGAAAGTGCATGCCGATGCACTCCCTCCCCCGATCGATTCACAGAGGATATAATGTTAACCGATTAGAACGAGATACCTACGCGGAAACCCAGATTGCTGCGTCCGTCGATTTCGTAGGTCAGCACCTTGCTCTTGTTGGTGGCATAGTTGTAATACATGGCCAGGTGCAGTCCATACCGATAGTTGGGACTGGGAAAGATACTGATACCTATCTCGGGCGAGACGGCAAATCCCCAGGTATCGTGATAGAGCTCCCAAGCCTGCATGTAGGACGACATGCGGCTGTAATTGGCACCCATCTTTACCGTCATGTAGGGCTCGAACATGCCGCTGGTCGTGAAGCGATATTTGGCCAAAAGACCGAAAGGCAGTTGAAACAGCGAGTGCTGTTGGTCGGTTGTCAGTGCCGAACTGGAGCTCAAGGCCAGTGTCTGCCGGTCGATATACTTGTTGTTGGTATGGTAGGCGATATAAGCACCGATGGCCATGTGGGGCATCACGTAATATCCACCCTCGAAGTTCATACCCCATCCGCTCGCCTTATCGGCATAGCTGTTTCCCATCGGAGCATTGAATTGCCAATCGACATTGAAATAGGTTTTCGAAACGACTTGCGCGTTTCCACGGGTCGGCACAACCACCATAAAAGCAGCAGCTACCACCCATAACGATATGTGTTTAATAGTTTTCATAATTCGATTTCTGTTTTTATTGGATATACAAAATGGGTAGTCACGTTATTGATTGGTCAAATAGGGCGACTGGTTGAAAGCCTGATCGATGGCTCGGATAACCAAAGTCTGGTTCACCCGGGGAGAGCTGCTCTGCAAACCGGCCATATAGGTATCCCACAGCACCGGCAACCGCTTGCTTGTCGTGGTCTGGTCGGTCAGGTCGACCAGCTCGGCCAGGAAGGAGTTCACGCTATAACTGTATACTACCGGATAGGGATAATACCAACTGCTCCAGTAGGGCCCCCAGTAGCCGGGACCCCAATAGCCGGGGTATCCCCACCACCAGTTGGGACTGGGATAGTTGACAAAATAGTGCACATCCTCGATGTAGCTGACCTGCAGACCCAGGTCGGCCTCCTCCTTGGAGTCGACCAGCATAAAGCCTCGGGCTGCCATATTCTCGGCAAAGGTCTCGAGAATATAGTTGGCCTCGTCGTTGGTCCAGTAGGTGGCTTTTTCGCTATCGGTAATCAGCAGCACACTATCGGGCATGTAGTAGGTAAGATAGTCGCCGAAGCTGGCCGATTTGTCATAATCGGTAAACACCACATAATCGTCATCCAGCTTGGAGAGGCTGGGCTCTTTCTGACAAGCAGTAATGGCTGCCACGACAAAAAGAATCGGGATTAGTTTTTTCATAATCGTTCTGTTTTTGATTGTTTTGTGATATGTTATACCTCAAAAACAAAACAGGCCCGATATGGTTCGAAATCGGGCCGACTTTTTAGTAGGATAGCATTGTCTTTTTCGGTTGAAGATTCACAGCCGATGATACACGGCATCGACCTGGGTAGCTATGTAGTCCCAGTTATACGGAGTGAGGTCGTATTGGCAACGGGTATCGGTCTGTGCCAACTTGCGGGCAAGCGCTTCGGCAAGCGAGCGAATATCGCCCGTTGCGAAAAAATCGTCGGCCGGGAGACAGGAGAGGCGGTTGGCGGGAATATCGCTGACCAGCACCGGCAGGTGATAGCTCAAAGCCTCGAGCAGTACGATGGGCAACCCCTCGTGAAACGAAGGCAACACAAAGAGGCGGGCTTGCGAAAAGAGTTCGTTCAGCTTGGCTCCCCGAATAAAGCCGGTAAGCACCACCCCCCGCTCCCGAGCCAGCTGTTTCAGCGTGGTCGAATAGTGGTCTTCGTGGTCGGCATCACCCGCAATCACCAGTTTGTACCCCTCGTGAGGTATCTGGTCGAATGCCCGGATGAGCAGGTCGAACCCCTTCTCCTCGACAAACCGCCCTACGGCCAATACATATTTATGGGGCTCCAGCCCCAACGAGGCTATATAGTCGGTCGTCGTGGCTATGGCAGGAGTATTCACCCCGTTGTAAATCAGGTGAGCATTGCAGCGATGGTACTTCTCGCGCAGAATATTGTCGATGACGGTCGAGATGACAATCACCTCGTTGGCATACTTGACACCCATACGTTCGCCCAACCGCAGCACAGCCTTGGCCACCCGGTTCCACTTCTGCCGGTCATAGTCGGGACCATGGTGAGTCATCACCACCTTCAGTCCCAGCAACCGGGCAAAGGGGACCAGCAACGACGGCCCGATGGCGTGGATATGCAGCACGTCGGCATGCACCCGGCGGGCATAGAGAATAGCCAGGAATGTATGGACAATGGCCTCGATACTCTTCTTGCGGGGTGCATAGATGTCTTTCAGGCGAACGCCTTTATACGTAGTGATTTTGTTTTGCGGAGTCACGTAGCACGAACGACGTACTACCGTCACGTCGTGGCCCATGGCAGCCAAGCGGGGATACAGCTCCTCGCAATGGGTCTCCACCCCGCCCTGAATATCGGGGATTCCACGCGTACCGGCCACGACTATCTTCATCGCCACGACTATCCTTTCTGCCCTATTCGGGCCTATTGAGGTTTCCCTGTCGGGGATCCTGACCCACATCGTACCACTTCTTGTCGATGCAGACCGGTTTGCCCAGCAGCGAACGCATTTTATTCTTGAGTATCCACCCCATGGGGTGACGCACGTAAGAGAGCTTTTTCATCACCGGCGAAACGGTACCGACCATCCAGCAATTCTTGGGGCACCGCCGTACCAGTTCGCGTACATGCTGTGCCTGCTCGCTGTTCCAGATTTCGTCGAACGAGCCGGCCTTCCGGATGTTGCCCATGCTCTCTTTCCAATATTTCGACTCCAGTCCGTTGCAGGGATAGACCTCGCCATACGGGTCGATAAAGCAATTCATCAGACCGGCCTCACAGGGCAGCAAACGACGGTTGCCCTCGATGTAGTTGATGAGCCCCATGTTGAAGAAGGCTCGGGCCCACGATTTGGGGTGTTTCTCCCGCATCTGCATCTCGATGAGTTGGGCAAAGTTGGCACACACCGTATCGCGATTGGTGATGACGTTGTCGTCTTTATGGAAATAATACGAGTTATGGAAAGCTGCTGTGGCAAACTCCATATCGAGCGCTTTGGAGAGGTGATAGAGCGAAAGCATGTCTTCGGAGTTGTTGTTCGATACCGTAATGCCGAAACCTATATCCTTCACGCCCATCTCTCTCAACTTCAAGAGGGTACGAAGTCCCTTATCGAAACCGCCGGGACGCCCGCGCAACTCGTCGTTTTTTTGCGACAGTCCCTCGATGCTGATACGAATGCCAATTTTGGGGAACTTCTTGGCCAACTCGATTACGCGGTTCTCGAACCACCCCGACGTAGAAATCACTACCCGGGGAGCTTTGCGAAACGCTACCTCTACAATCTTATCCAAATCTTCCCGAACAAAAGGCTCGCCACCCGTAATGTTAATAAACTTGACTCGAGGCAAAACCTCCAACTCCTCGGGACGAATTTCTTGCCGGGGATCGGTGGGATTCTTCCAGATATTACACATCTTGCACTGCATGGGGCAGCGATAGGTGGTAATAATGCTTATATCGGTAGGTGCAGAAATCTTCATTTTTTTCAAATATCGTGCAAAGATAAATCTTTTTCCCAGTCTTTCAAATTTATATTTACCCTTCTATTCCATACACTTTTTTCAGTTCTTGCCAGTAACGCTCTTCCGAAAATCGAGCCCTGGCCCGCTTCGAAATTGCCTGCCGATCGGTATCGGCAACCGACATGCGAGCCTCGATTGCCTCCTCAAGTTCCTCCTTGTCGCCCATGCGAAACAGGGTGCCATCGCCCTCGCGTATCAACTCGGGGATACCGCCCACTTCCGAACCAATAACAGGGGTACCCATGCACAGCGACTCGATAATACTCAACGGATTGTTCTCGTACCAAACCGAGGGAACCACCATCGTACGAGCCCGCTTGACCAACCGGACCACCTCTTTCGAAGAGAGATGCCCCAGGAACCGAATTTTCTCAGAAGCATACTTCTTACGCAACTCCTCGGCCAGCGGTCCGTCACCCGCTACATAAAGCGGATAAGGCAAATTTTGCGCCACGTCAAGCAACAGGCGTATGCCCTTCTCTTCGGAAAGACGCCCCACATAGCAGTAGTATGGCTCGGAGGCAGACTCCTGTTCCTCGGGCTGAGACAGGAAGTCGAGCTTCTCCTTTTCGATAAAGTTGCAGATAACGGCCAGTTTGATATAGTCATATCCGCAAACCCTCATCTTCTGGGCCATAAACGCGCTGGGGCAGACAAAAGCATCGACCCAGTGCTGCAACTTCCGCCTATTCCACCACAACGCTTCGCCATAGGCCAGCGCACTGGCCACGGCACTATCCTTCATGCACTTGCGCCGCAGCACCTGCGTCAGGTCGGTAAAGCAGGCTTCACAGATTTTGCCACGACACAAACAGTTGTACGAGGGGCACAACAGTTTATAGTCGTGCATGGTCCACACTACACGGCAGCCCATCTCATGAGCCAACTTGACCACAATGGGAGAAAGATAGGAGTGGATGTTATGGAAGTGAACTATGTTGGGACGGAAATCGTCGAGGATTCGCTGGAACGAACGTATAATATCACCCGTACCAAAAAGCCGGTTGGCGGCTTTCAGTTTCTCCATCAACCCGCCCGAGAAGGAGACTTCAGAGGCAAAATAGCGGGCCGTTTCGCAGGGTAAATTTTTCGGATAAGCCATCGCATAGACGGCGACTTCATAACCCATCCGACGCAACAAAGCCTCGAGGTTGATCATGCTGATACAATCTCCCCCTCTCGGATAGTAAAACTTATTCACCAACAGGATGCGTAGTTTTTGTTTCATGGGCGGCGTGCAGGTTATTTAAATATCCGAGCGGTAAACTTGTTTTTTGTCCACACCCACTTGTAGAGACAAATGGGACCAACAATTCCCGCTCCTATTATAAATAACGCAGAGAGCACAAACTCTATTGTATTACCACCCGACAATATATGTGTTAAAATCGCTTTCCCACCACCCATAATCCAGGTATGAAAAAGATAGATAGTCATCGACATCACCCCTATCCGACTCAAACCTAGCGATACCGGCCCCGCCAAACGCGAAAGCCAGGCCGAAACCGAGAGTACCATAAAGCTACCGGTAATGCCCAACACCAATAAAAAGAGAGTAGCCACTACCCCGGACTGCACGTGGCCATAAGCGAACGAAAAACTTATCGTAATCACTCCCCATAACAGCGGATACCGCCTCATCGCCAGCTGTAAACCTCCCGACCGAGCCACCCACATGCCCCACACGAAGAAGGCCAAATGAGAGCACAACTGCCTGATACAAAAGCTCTGTGGCGCCGTGTCCCAAAAGAACAGCCCCAATGCCATTATCGAGAAGATAATGAGCCGACCTCCTTTTTTGAAGAGAGGAGCCAGGCAAAACGTAAGGAACAGCACATACACGAACCACAGGAAATATCCCGCCTCGGGCAAATAGAACACGCGATACAGCGCATCGAGTGTCACCGGATGGTCTACCTGCATCACACGGCCTATCCCCACCTTGGTACCCACGATAGCCCACGAAAGAATAAAGTAGGGAAGCATCAGACGCTGGAACTTGCTCCACACAAATGGCAGATAGTCTGTCCGACGGGTAGAGCAATCGTAAAAATAACCCGCTATGATAAAGAAAAGCGGCATGTGGAAATAGTAGATAAACCGCACGAGGCCGGTATACCACAGCGGAGCATCGTCGGGTACATAATGACCTATAACCACCAGGATAATACCTATCCCTTTGGCTATATCGAATGAAATGTCCCGCACCTTTTCCATATCACACTTGTCGAGCCTTATATATCCAACTCCCTGTCCAAGGTCCGAATCAACAACCGCTTGTAATCGGCCTCGTTGTAGAAGCTGTCAAAAACAGCCGTATACTCCTGCTCCATAAGGTCTATATCCACCGGCTGAGAATCGAACGAACATATTCGTTCACACAACCCGTTCAAATCGTTTATATCGGCAGGAATCGCATAATGTTTACCGGCAAGCGGTTTCTGAAAAGCGTCTATGACAGTAGAATAGACAGGTATCACACCGTTGGCCAGATATGAGCTCAATTTGGTAGGAGTCGAAACCCGGTTCAACGGAATATCCCGTCTGAGGATAAAGCCGTATTTATATTTTTGCAGCTCTTTATCCAACTCCTTCAAAGGGATATATTTGATTTCGGCCGAGACATGGTATGCCTCCGCAATGCGTTGCGCCTCTTTCTTATCGGCGGTCAACAAAGTCAAGGTAGCCTGCTCTATCCGCTTTTTTATCAATGAAAACAGATATACCGTTTCTTCTATGCACTGCCATTGATTCACCGAACCGGCATAGACAAACGAAGCCCTGTCGTATTTATGCCCGTTATCAGCAAGGATGTGAGAAACAGAGTCTGTTTTTTGCTTGTTGAAACAGGGTATGATTACATAATTCGTCTTGTCATAACCACACTTTCTACGATAATATTGGCGCATCGACTCCGAAATGAATATCACCAGCAGAGCATGTTTCAATATGTGATGTTCCAGATAGGTAAAAAGTTTTACCTTGAGCGCATTTTTCAAGCCCGAATAGAGATAGGCCACCTCCTCGGCAAAAATACCCTGGAACCAGTAGATGATCTTTTGGTTGGGATTTTTCAACAGCAAGAGGAAATAGGCTGCCGGCGAAATCGTGACAACCACATCGTCGCGTGCTATATCCTTTATCGAGGAAACCGGCTCTACACACGCGCCATATCGCTCTTCCAGCGCTTGCCTGATGAGTTGCAGATAATAATTTACCGCATCATTCGGGTCGTTTTTCCGGGTATATATTTTTATATTCATGATCTATTATCCTTGGTTCAGCTGATAACGCATCGGGAAAGGTAATCATTTTTTTCGCAATTTGGCCATACCCACCTGCACTAATTGTTCTTTTACATAACGCGGCATGGCTATCCACAAGAGAACCATCAAAATAGCCACGTATAGAATTTGAAGATAGATACTCGAAACTCCATAGTAAATAAACCCGGCGACCAGACAACCGCCCAGCGGAATCATTCCTGCATAAGGAATCCTCACCCGGAAGAACCGTCGTGAATCGACCATGCGATACAGGAAGAGAAACAGGTAGGTGAGAATCGAAGAGGCCACGATGCCCCAAATGGCCCACCGCTGTATCAGCAGGAAATTGAGCAGCAAATTCAGTGCCGTCGCCAGGATAACCCCGGGCAGGTTCCGCGCCGTCTCTTTGGAGCACTGATACCCCATATCGAAAAACGAAGTCAGCGAGAAAAAGATGACCGATATTCCCATCGGGAATAGATATTGGGCACTGGCCTGGAAATTCTCATCGACCAACCATCCGTAATTCCATTTAATCGCAAAAATTACCAAAATCACAAATGCCGAAAAGACATACATCTGGGCATACAATACCGACGAGAAGAAGCTGTTCTTGTCCTGCGAACCATATTGTTTAATGGCCGTCTCCTGCCATGCCTGATAGATAATCAGCGAGAAGGTCTCGAGAATCGAGGCGAACTTCATGGCCACGGCATAAATACCATTGGACTCGAGCCCCAGATAGTGATCGATAAACAATCGGTTGGAACTTCCCAGCAACCACCAGCACAAGGCATTGGGCAGAAGGGGCAACGAATATCTGATCATCTCACGATTGATCTGGGGGTCGGAAAAATCATATCGGAAATACCTCTTCAAGATTCTCAACTTGCATTCGATAATACACATCGAAAGGAGTCGCGACAAGATATTGGCATAAAAGATACCCAGCACCCCGCAATCCAAGCCAATGATAAACAAGCAACTGAAAACAATCGTCAGGAACGACGTCAGAATACCTATATAAACGAAATAGACATTCTTTCCCAGCCCTCGAATGACTTGAATATAAATCTCGTAAAACATGAATACAACGGTCAAGGCTACAATCCAAGGTAGAAACCGTATCTCGAAAAAGAGGAGACAGACGAGCCCTATGGCAAAAGCGACAAGAGTCGACCTCAACAGAAACCGACAGGTAAACGATATGATATCTTTTCTTATCCTATCGTCTTCGTTGTCAAGCAAAAAACGGAATACCCCATCCCGCAACTGAAACGAGAGGACCCCGATTCCCAAAAACGATATATTCAGGGCAATATCGTAGTAACCAAAATCGTCGGGAGCAATAAAATAGGTATACAGAGGGACCAATAGGAAAGTTATCAACTTGGAGCCTAAGTTTCCTATGGCATAAATAAAAATATCGTTGATAAATTTCCGGCTTCTATTCATACTCTTTCTATTCTCGTTTCAGCCTTTGCATGCCGTTCCTTCAATATAGAAACATCTCTGACCACAAAGCCCAACAGAATCATAACAATAATGCCCGAGCCTTGCAGAAAAGCACTGCCCGCAACCGATTCGATGGTAGCAAAAGCAATAATCAACAACCCTATCTTATACAGTTGTAACGACTCGACATCGGCATCCCTGGGCTTTATCTTCCTATATACCCATACCCAAAAGTAGAAGAACAGGATAATCCCCACGATACCAAACTGAACCAGTTCGGGGAAAAAGGTATCGGAAACAAAGGGGCAATCTCCCTCTTGCAACCCCCACACGTTCTCGATATTATAATTCTCATACACTCTTGAGTAGCCCACGTCGCCCGATGAGTAGGTCGCATAAGAGGCCAATCCCGAGCCAAAGACAAAATGGTCCATCAGAATTTCGGGAGAGCGCACATATAATATAGCTCTTGCAAAAGAGTCCTTCTGGTCTTCCGAACCGGTAAACAATCCCGACGAGATGAAATAATAGTTTATCTTACCCCAAGCCACATACAATACGACACAAAACACCAGAGCAATCGTTATCCATTGTTTGAGTTTGACCCGTACCAATATTCCCGGTTTGTACCAAAAGAAGATATACATGGCCACCACGAAGAAGCCATAAAATTTGGAACGGGTACTGAAAAAGCCCACCGCCAACAGGAGCATCATCACAATCTTGTCTCTCTTGGTAAGATTTTGATAGGAGCAATAATAGTATATCAGGAACAAAACCGTACTGATAATACCGTAATGGGCTACATGAAAAAAGAATTTCATTCCAAACCCCGAAAGGATAATCAACAGCATCAGCCCACTCAGGAATACACACAACCGTTTGAGGAACTGCTTCTGGGAAGCATCGAACCGAACACCCATGGAATAGGCGGCATAAAAGGCGATAAAGGGTTTGATCTGGATAAAGAAATCGTACAGAATCGCCTTGGGCGTGTTGTAATGAAGGGCAAACATGGAGTACAACAAATAGAATGTCATCACCCCGACAACCGCAAACAGGCCCTTGTACCGCTGGTGATTCTTATTGGCCAGCATATCCAACATGCACAACAGCGCCATCAGCAACGTGATCAACTCATCGGAGCTTTGAAACCATAACATCTGATAGGTATAAACTCCTACAATGAGCATCAAGAAGAACAGCCCAAAGAATATTTTATTCAAGGAAACCATGGCTTATCCTCTTCTCGTATGTTTCTCCTCCGAATATCCGTATGTGTGTGTTACTTCCGTATCGTTCAGTACAAATATGACATTCTTCAACGAGCCCTCTGCCGCAAAATCCATCGCATTGAATACGCTGTTCTTGGGTGTATAGTTGGCTCGACAAACATAGAGCGTAGCATCGGCAAAGCGAGTCAACGAGAAGGTATCGGATACACGTTCAACCGGAGCCGTATCGATAATCACATAGTCGTAGCGTTTACGCAGGTCGTTCATCAGATTATCCAATTGGGGAGAGAGCAGCAACTCGGAAGGATTGGGCGGAACAGGCCCGGCCGTAATGACGTCGAGCGACTCGACCGGCGACTGAATCAACGAGCTCTCATCCATTCCATTCTTGGCTATCAGATAACTGGTCAAACCCGATGTCGACGACAGGCCCAGATAATTGGCTATTTGCGGGCTACGCAAATCCAGGTCGATCAAGACCGTGCGCTTGCCGGTCATGGCAATCGCATAGGCCAGATTGAGGCTGACAAACGATTTACCCTCACCCGGCTCGGAAGAAGTTACCAACAGTACCCGCTTTTCATTTCCGGGCAAGATGAACTGCAAGTTGGAGCGCAACAAACGGAACATCTCGGCTACCGGCGAATTGCTGTGACCTTTCATCACCAGATATTCAGACGATGAGTTGTGCCCGATTTCACCGGCCACAGGCAGATTGGTGAGACGACGCAGGTCGTTGCGGGTAGCAAACCTGACGTTGAAGATACTCTTCCCGTAGAGATAGACCATCGGCAGCACCAGCCCCACACCAAAGGCAATAGCCAGCAACAGCAACGACTGGGGCGATACCGGTTTGTTCTTGCTATAGGCCGCATTGACAATACGACATTTGGGCGAGGTCGAAGCCAAGGTCATGGCATTCTCCTCACGTCGTTTCATCAAGAAGGTATACAGTTCGTTTTTAATCATCTGATTCCGCTTGATATCCAGGTAGGCTCTCTCCTGCTCAGGGAATCCACGAAGTCTATTCTTAAACTCGGCTTCCTG
This sequence comes from Barnesiella sp. ET7, assembly GCF_024733785.1. Lineage (NCBI taxonomy): Bacteria > Pseudomonadati > Bacteroidota > Bacteroidia > Bacteroidales > Barnesiellaceae > Barnesiella > Barnesiella sp. ET7. The sequence continues at coordinate 10,935 of NZ_JANRHM010000027.1, read as the reverse complement.
CTTCTTCAAATCGGCTCGAGCTATATCCGAGCTCTCCTTGGCCTTAGATACCGTGTTCAAGATATTCTCACGCATGGCATCAATCTGAGCCGTAAGCGTAAGCAACGACAAGTTCGAGTCCTTGGCCGTACGCAACAGACGCATCCGCTCCAGCAACAACTTGTTATACTCGTTGATAGCCTCGGCAGCACCCTTGTCGGGAAGACCGGTTGTAACCGGCACCAACGAATATTTGTTTTCGGGCCGATTCAAGAAACTGTCTACCATCGAAATAATCGAATATTGCGTCTCGGCCTCGAGCAACAGTTTGCGATACTGGCTGTTGGCCTCAAGAATAATTTTGGCCTCAGAGTTAATATCCGAGAGGTCGTTTTCCCGTTTATACTGTTCGATAACCCGCTCGGCCTCATGCAACTCGTTCTCGACCGTTATCAAACGATCATCGATAAAGGCCAGCATGTTCTCGGCTTTCAGGTTTTTATTCAGCACGGCATCCTCGTTGTAGCATTCGATAAGGGTATCGAGCATATCTTGTCCCCTGCGCCGGTTCGAATCTTCGATTTTCAAAGAGATGCCATTGGCTTTTTTATCCGACAGGTCTATTTCGAGACGTTTCGCCAACCGTTCGGCCTGTGCATCGTATCCGTTGATATGAGCCACAAAGCGCAACTTCTCGTCCGGTTTATAGTAGGGAGTCTTGTCAATGACTATCCCCTCGCCATAATCGACTTTTATCGGGAACGAGGTGGCTTCGGTCTCGGCCAAAGTTTCAAAGAATCCCCGCTTCAGCACCACCTTGATCTTATCACTCGACTTGTCGGTCTGCACTTTCACAACAAATCCGGAGACCAGAGTATCCAACATCGACTCGGGCACATCGACCGTAATGGGCGAATTGCCATAATATTCTTTCTTGCTGAAAAAATTCTTCTTGCTCGTATAAACCTTGTTCAGCTCGAGTCGCTGCACCATTTCGCGAATGATGGTATGAGACGAAATCACCAAGATTTCATCATTTACCGAACCTCCGCCTATCATACCGTCCAAGGAGAATCCTCCTCCCGACACCTCGCTCACCAAAGACGACAAGCCGCCGCTACTGCCCTTCTTTTCGTCTTCGTTGACCAGAATATCGGCCAGCACTTCGTATTGTGGCTTGGCAATCTTCAAATAGCAAACGACCAATCCCACGCATATCACTACAGAACCGACAAAGAGATACCATTTTCTGCAAATCGCACGCCACAAGGCCACGACATCGACACTATCGTTTCTTCTTTCGGAGGTATAATTTTCTTCCATAAACGGGTATTTTCTTTTTTACTTAATAAACAACGCTATGGCCAACGAAGCCAAAACCGAAATTGCACTCACTACCGTACCGGCTACCGAAATACGGTACGAGGCCAACTGGTTATAATCCGAGTTGTTGCGCTGAGCCCGGTTGGGCATGACATAGACTACATCGTTTTGCTTCAAATAGAAATAGGGCGACTCGAACAACGCCTTGTCGGTCAGGTCGAAGCGATGGAATATGCGCTTGCCATCCTCTTCGCGTATCAGCAGTACATTCTTACGCTCGCCATAGATGGTCAAGTCGCCGGCGGCACCGATGGCATCGAGGACCGACACCCGTTCGGTCTGAACAGGAATCTGACCCGGATTCTTCACTTCGCCCAATACAACGACTTTGAAGTTCATAAACTGTACCAGCACAAAGGGATCTTCCAACTCGGGACGAATCTTGTCTTCGATATATTTGGCCAACTCGTTACGAGTCATTCCGGCTGCATGAATACGCCCCACAATCGGGAAATAAATGTCACCATCACGACTTACGGTATAAACCTGCAGATTGGGAACAATCGTAAGTTCCTCTTTCCCAGGTTCAGAATAAGATACTGCAGGCAAATTGTAAGGTGCAGCAGCATCGGGTACAACCGACGAAACGGTAATAGAAAGCATATCGTCGGGGGCAATACGCAACTCGTAATTACCTACATCGACCTGGCCGCTTACCTGCTCTGCATCCAAATTTTCAAAATAAGTCGTCTTATTGGTAGCACACGACGTGAGCACCAACAAAAGGGCAAAAATACTTAACCGGTTTATTTTCATTACACTATTTTTTTCTTCCCGGAATTTCCAGAAAATAATTCTAATTTATAACGATGTACCCCCCTCGTTTATTATATCGCCCCTCTTATCTTTTGACAGTTTTCATAACAGTTTTTTACCCTATTTTCTTTAATCTTCGAAAAGATTCTTACTATCAAAATCTTAACCGTCTTTTCAAAAATTCAATCGCTTTTCCTACAAATGATTTAAACGGGCCATAAGGCTCCTTGTTTGAAAAAGTTTATGTACGTTTGTAACACTTTTTGATATACGTTATGGACTTGAACTTTTCTTGGAATCTCTCCCTCCCCGAAATATATGGAGTCGGGATATTTGCTTTGATTTGGATTATCGAAATGGTCTATCAGTTTTACCTGTTCGACCGCCCGTTCCGCTTTTACAGAAAGAGCGAAAAGGGTAAGATTCCCTACTCGGCCGAGCGTCCGGCCCTATCGGTCATCGTCTATGCCCAGAACGATGCCGAGAACCTTATCCAGTTCATGCCCCGTATCCTGAACCAGGATTATCCGCAATTCGAAGTTATCGTGGTCAACGACGACTCGACCGACGACTCGAAAGACATCCTCACCGCTCTGCAGACTCAATACGACAACCTATACCACACCTATGTACCCGAAGGGTCGCGCAACCTGAGCCACAAAAAACTGGCTCTCACGCTCGGAGTGAAAGCAGCCCAATACGACATCGTCGTATTCACCAATGCCAACTGCTGCCCGCCCGACAGCCAATGGTTGGCCGCCATCGCCCGCAATTTTGTACCGGGCACCGACATTGTGCTGGGCTACACCTCCATGCAATCGAAAGAGAAAGCCCCCCACGATTTCGGCTACTACATCTACGACAAATTGCTCTTTACACTGCGTTACCTCTCGTTTGCCCTCATCGGGCGTCCCTACATGGGCGAGAGTTCCAATTTGGCCTATCGCAAAGAGCTCTTCTTCAAGAACAAGGGTTTCTCAAAGCACTTGCATCTGCACTATGGCGACGACGACCTATTTATCAATGAGATAGCTACCCGAGAAAACACCCGGGTAGAACTCTCACCCTCTTCCCAAATGACCGCCGTCTACCACGACAATCACGGGGCCTGGAAAGAGCTGAAACTGCAATACGACTTTACCGCAAAATACCTGCATACGGCAGCCAAGGCGGTATTCGGCATGGGCAAGGTATTCGACTATACCTTCAACATTCTGTTTATCCTGCTGTTGGCCTGGGGCATTTTGAACAACTGGCTCTTGGCCATCATAGCCCTGTTGCCGGCTGTGTCGATTTTTGTCATTAAAGCGGTGGTATACCGGCGTGCGGCCAAAATATTCCACACTCCCCGCTACACATTCGCCCTGCCCCTCTTCTCGTTTTTGCAACCGTGGGTAAACCTCTATTTCAACATCATAGGTTCAGCCTCCCGGAAAAAGAATTTCACTTGGCGATAACCAGTCATACCTCATCGGGGCCCGGCAAAAATCAGGGTATAAAAAAACGAAGAGGCCATGCCGCTCAAGCGGGGCACGACCTCCTCGATTATCCGAACTTTGTACCTTCGTACCAAGCAGCGGCTATTTAACCGCGATTTTCTTCTTCTCCGATACGGCAGGGGCGCTCTTTTTGGGAATCTTCACCGTCAACACGCCGTTGTTCTGGCAAGCCTCGATGGCATCGGTATCGACATTATCGGGCAAGATGAGGGTCTGTTGAAATTGAGAATAAGAGAACTCTCTGCGCAGATAGCGCCCCTTCTTACTCTTCTCGTCTTCCTCTTGTTTACGCTCGACCGTGATTACCAGATGATTGTCTTTATCGACCGTAATTTCAAAATCGTCTTTGGTAATACCGGGAGCCGCAATCTCTACCTCATAGGCCTTCTCGGTCTCTACAATATTGATAGCCGGGGCGGCACTGTTGGTCTTGGCAATCCACTCGTTGCCGAAAAAATCGTTGAAAATACCGGGGAGCCAGTTTTGTTGATGCTTTGCAGGTGTCATAATCTTTACCTCCTAAATAAGTTTATACGTTAAGTCGACGGACAGTTTGTCGCGTCGTTCTCCCTTACAACAAAGAGGCCCGCCCTTTGGCTTGGATAGAGGGCGTTAAAGTTGACGAGAAAAGCTCAAAAAGCGTTACGGCTCCACCACTATATCGTAACGCAGTACCTTATAGGTAACGACAAAGGGACGTCCCGAGACGCGAGTCGGAGGAGAGTCGACATGGTAATAGTTGCGCGAACGGTCGAAACTGTCGATTTCGCACTTGCGCGTGGTCCCGGGCAAAAGGTCGCAATCGACCGTCTGGGTGCGATAGTCGATCATCTGACCACCGGGGTCGCGGTAGAAGAGTTGGAGCACGACCCGCGAGAGCCTGAACGGCGTATTGTTGCGCAGCAGAAAGCTCTCGCGCGTATCGCTCATGCGCTTGTCGAAGGCCAGCATGTCGACCGCCAGCGGCGAAAAGCGCAACGCGCCATAAAGCGTCGAGTCGTTATCGTCCTTCCCCTCCCGTACAATGGGACTCGGGTCGGTGTCGACCGCCGGCTTGTCCATCTGTCTCGTCGAGATTTTGGGCACAGCTCTCTTGCGAGGCATGATGCCCGACGACTGCCCCCACATGGGCAGTACCGACAGTCCCACCACGAAGGCGAGAAGGAGCATCTTCTTCATAACCACACGCTTTTACAAATCCATACTAGCGAAATCAATAGCGTAAATATCAACAGATTACGAGCCGTTCCACCCAATAGTGGATTCAAGGCAACGCCACGGCGACGCCCCATCTCTACCCAAGTCGTCACATGTAAAATCAGGTACAGCACCACGGGAACCAACCCTTCGTAATAGGGAGCCAAGGGGAGCAGCGACGGCAACACCAGCCCCACGGCCACAAAGCCGTTGACCAGGTACCACCCGCGGGCAAAGGGACGTCCGAAGAGTACCACAGTCGTGCGCTTGTTGGCAGCTGCATCCTCCTCCATGTCGCGGTAGTTGTTCACCAACAGGATATTGATCGATAGCAACCCCATGGCAATGGAGAGGAGAAAGACCGCCATATCGAAATGCAACGCCTGCACGTAGTAGGTGAAGTTGACGGCTATCAATCCGAAAAAGAGGAAGACCGTGAGGTCGCCCAGCCCGTGATAGGCCAACGGATAGGGCCCTGCCGTATAGGCCAGTGCAAAGAGTGCGATGACAATACCCACGGGTATCAGCCACCACCCGGCAAAAAAGACAAGCCCCAGCCCCACCAGACAGGCCAACCCCAACACCAGGAACGTGCCCACAAGCATGGCTCGCGGCGAAATGTCGCCCGAGGCTACAGCCCGGCGAGGGCCTACCCGCTGGGCCGTATCGCTGCCCTTCACGTAATCGAAATAGTCGTTGGCCATGTTGGAGGCAATCTGCGCCAACAGGGCAAACAACAGGCAAAGGAGTGCCGGGGCCCAACGGAAGGATCCGTCGTAAAAGGCATAGGCCGAGGCAGCTATCACCGGACTCGCCGAGGCCGGCAGGGTGCGGGGACGAGCCGCCGAAATCCAACTCTTATTCATTATTCTTTTCTTCTTTCTCTTCTTGATCGTCTATTTTGAAACAGGCCCGTATCGAGCTGCGTATCGTCTCTGCTTCGGGGTGATTGTCGCGCAGTATCGTGAGGATTATCCGCAGATACTTGTCTTTATTGGCCAAGCCGCACAGATTGCACACGTTGCTGTTGGTGACCATCGACTTCTGGTTATAGACCTTCAGCACCGACCGGTAATCCCGATTTTTGACAAAGGTACGAAATTGATTGCAAATGTTGTTATACAAGCCTCGCACGTCGGTATCGTCGGTCAGGTGGTCGATGTGGTCTTCAAACGAAGCTATGTCGTTGAACCGACGGTCTATCTTGTACTCCAGATTACGCCGTATGCGGTGGCGCGTATGCAGCAATGCCTGCGACTCGATCTCCTGCGCAAAGAGCTGGATGACGTTGTTCTTCACAATCTCGAACACCTTGTTGGCATTGCGCTTCATACGCCGGGCCACAGCCTTGATTACCCCCTCGAGCATCAGCAGATTCTCCACCTCGGCCACCTCGGGCACATAGATGTGACGGCTGCGCAGATACTCGACCTCGCGCTCGGTGCGCCGGTCGCGGTCGACGATACCTCGCGATTCGAGGTGGTGTATCTCCTTCAAGTCGGCAAAGGCTCGTGTAGCCTCGATTACCTTGTTGCAACCGCCCAACGGCTTCACGATATACTCGGGGAAAATATAGGGATAGAGCTTCACATCGATACTGCCCGTAGCTGCCCCCTCAATAAAAAGCACCGGTTTGCGGCTGCCCAATATATCGAGATACATGCCCTCGGGGAAAGAGTCGCTGTCGTTGATAAACTCGTAGTCCCAGGTCATGTGCTCGGCATCGAACGACCGCACCCAGATACAAGTGCTCTCGACCCGCGACGCGGCAAAGTCGATGTCGTGCGTCAAATAGACAAAGGTACAATCCTTGCGCAGGCTCTCTATGGAATCCCACAACGATTTCAAGATGGAGTGATGCAGATAAAATTCGGGGTCCTCGACCAGAATCACGGCATCGGGCATAGCATAGAGCACCCCCGCGATGTAGTAAAGCACCGCCTTTTCGCCCGAACTCAGGCGCAACGGGTTGAAGGGTTCGGAGTCCTCGCTCTGAATCAGCAGCTTGCCTTCGGCCCGCAGCATCTTGTTCTTGGGGAATATGCGTTCCCACAACTTCTGCACCCGGTCCAGACGGGTACGGGGCAACTCCACATGCCCCCCTTTCTGTACCTCGAACTTGTAGCTGAACAGGTTGCGAAACTCCTCGCTCAGCAGCAGGAAGAGCAACTGGTCAAACTCGGTAGGAGTCTCTTTCGAGACGTAGTGCGAACGATCGATAGCCTCCTTGTACTGCGCCTCGATAGAGCCGGGCCACACCTCGTGCGGCGGCATAAGGCACAGTGCCTTCTGTGCCGAAAGCCAAAAGGCGTGCTCCTTGCTCTGGCGGGCTATTTCCAAACCGAAACGGCTCTTGCCCGCACCATTGGCACCAATCACGGTTACGGTTCGCGACGACAATTTATCGCCCGGCAAACCATTGTTTTTTTTCGGGAGCGATATTTCCATGGTACACGTTTTAATGTTACAGAAATCCTTTCTCAAAAATAACTATTTTCGGGAATAATCCATACAAGATACCGAACTATTTTTCTACATTTGTAAAACCGTAGGATACGGTTCGGCACGGGCAAACCGGGGAAAATATAGTTCCGCAGCCTCTGCCTCTCCGTATCGTTGAATACGATTTTTAACCGCTAACTCATCAAAACTATGTTTTCAGGAATTGTCGAAGAAGCCGCTCCCATCGTAGCCCTCAAACACGATAACGGCAATCTGCACCTCACGCTCAAGAGTTCGTTCACGCACGAATTGAAGATAGACCAAAGCGTCGCACACAACGGCGTATGCCTCACCGTGGTCGACATCGACGGCGACTGCTACACCGTCACCGCCATACAGGAGACCCTCGACCGCACCAACCTGGGCTCGCTCAAGGTGGGCGACAAGGTGAACCTCGAGCGCAGCATGCTCATGAACGGCCGCCTCGACGGACACATCGTGCAGGGCCACGTAGACCAGACAGCCCGTTGCGAACGAATCGACCTGGTCGACGGCAGCCGCTACTACACCTTCGTCTACGACCTCGACCCCAAGATGGCCGCCAAGGGCTACATGACCGTCGAGAAGGGCTCGGTAACGGTCAACGGCGTGAGCCTCACCGTATGCAACTCGCAGGATAACAGCTTCCAGGTGGCCATCATCCCCTACACCTACGAACACACCAACTTCCACCAGATCGAAGTCGGCAGCATCGTCAACCTCGAGTTCGACATCATCGGCAAATACATCAGCCGCATCATGCACTTCGAAAAAGCATAAACTGCCATGACCGATATTTATGAACTCATTGCCCACCGGCAGAGCGACCGGCAATACGACCCCAATCGTCCGGTAGAACCCGAAAAGGTGGCCCGCATCGTCGAGGCCGCCCGTCTGGCCCCTTCGGCCTGCAACGCCCAGCCGTGGCACTTCATCGTAGTCGACGAACCCGAGCTGCGCAACCAGGTGGCCGACGCCGTGGCCAGCCGCCTGCTGGGGATGAACCACTTCACCAAACAGGCCCCCGTGCACATACTTGTGGTCGAAGAGCGACCCAACTTCACGGCCGGCATCGGCGGTATCATCAAAGACAAGCAATTCCCGCTGCTCGACATCGGCATCGCCGCCGCCCACATCACCCTCGCCGCCACCGCCGAAGGGCTGGGCAGCTGCATCCTCGGCTGGTTCGACGAAAAAGCTGTCCGCCGTCTGCTCCACATCCCCGACAAAAAACGGGTCCTGCTCGACATCGTGCTGGGATACTCTACCCAACCCCTGCGCGAGAAGAAACGCAAACCCGCCAGCGAGGTGATTTCGTATAACAAATACTGAGACCTCACTCCATAGTATAGACACAGCCGGGTAGGATAGTCCTGCCCGGCTGTGTCTGTCTATTTTATTTATTCGTTACACTCTTTATCATAGGCAATCGGGACGAGCTATCATGGCTGATATCCGTTTTGAATAGCCAGATTCTTCCAATACTCGGCCTGTTTGCTGTCCTGATTAACACCTAATCCCTCCTCATAGCAAATGCCCAAACTGTATTGAGCCTCAGCATCGCCTTGCTCGGCGGCCTTCCGCCACCAATAAATAGCCTGCCCATAATCTTGTGAAACCCCTTGTCCTTCAGCATAACAAACAGCCAAATTGTGTTGAGCCCGAGCATCTCCCTGCTCGGCGGCCTGACGATACCAATAAACGGCCTGCCCATAATCTTGTGACACGCCTTCTCCTTCAGCATAACAAACAGCTAAATTGTGCTGAGCCCAAGCATTTCCCTGCTCAGCAGCCTGACGATACCAATAAACGGCCTGCCCATAATCTTGTGACACGCCTTCTCCTTCAGCATAATAAACAGCCAAATTGTGTTGAGCCCAAGCATCTCCCTGCTCAGCAGCCTGACGATACCAATAAACGGCCTGCCCATAATCTTGTGAAACCCCTTGTCCCTCAGCATAACAGCCAGCCAAACTGTACTGAGCCGGAGCATTTCCTCGCTCGGCGGCCTGACGATACCAATAAACGGCCTGCCCATAATCTTGTGACACGCCTTGTCCTTCAGCATAACAGCCAGCCAAACCGTACTGAGCCCAAGCATCTCCCTGTTCGGCCGCCCGACGATACCAGTAAACGGCCCGCTCATAATCCTGAGGTATGCCCCACCCTTTGCTATAACAGCCAGCCAAATTGTACTGAGCCGGAACATCTCCCTGTTCAGCCGCCTGACGATACCAAAAAAAGGCCTGTCCATAATCTTGTGACACGCCTTCTCCTTTGGCATAACAAATAGCTAAATTGTACTGAGCCCAAGCATCTCCTTGTTCGGCCGCCTGACGATACCAAAAAAAGGCCTGTCCATAATCTTGTGACACGCCTTGTCCTTTGGCATAACAAATAGCCAAATTGAATTGAGCCCAAGCATCTCCCCGTTCGGCAGCTTGACGGTACCAATAAACAGCTTGCGCATAATCTTGTGATACCCCCTGTCCTTCTTCATAACAAAGAGCTAATCTGAACTGAGCCGGAGCACTTCCTCGCTCGGCAGCTTGGCGTATCAATTCGACTCCCTTCTCTTCATTCATGTAGATACCCAACGAATCGTTGCCGGTCAAATACTCTAATCCTAAGCGATACAACGCCTCGGAGGTTGTATCGTTAACTACCGTAGGTACAACACCCCATACCCATAAAGGCATGAACAGGAGAGCAAAAACTATTTTTCTGTACATCGTCTTTTATGTTTTTCAATCATGTATAGATTTCATTTGTAAACAAATATAGTAAAAAAGTTAAAAAACAAGGTCATCGAGATAAAGAACTTTTCTCTACCCCCTCTGTAAACAAAAGAAAAACACATATCCAGCAACTTCACCAGACTGTAAACTACGACTGCCAACCAAATAAAAAGAGACTATCAAACGTAATAAGAGACAAACACAACTATAAACAGAAAAATTATATTGTATATTTGCTCACGAAACCCTAATCCTTGTATAATATGAAACCGATAAAACTTTTCTATCAAACGCTCTGTCCCTTCTGCAAACGGGCTTTCAGTTACATCGACGAACTGAAAAAACGGCCTGAATACAAAGACATCGTTATCGAAACAATCGAAGAGACCGAGCATCCCGACATCGCCGACCAGTACGACTATTACTACGTGCCCACGTTCTACATCGGCGACGAAAAAGTACACGAAGGCGGCATCTACCCCAACGAAGTCGAAGCCATCTTCAAAAAAGCGCTGGAGGCATAAACGATCTCCCACACCCATATAACTGCCGTATCGAGGTCAATCCTGCACTCTATTGACGTAGGAAATACTCGATGCGGCCTTGTTTTTAGAAGTCATCCCTTTGCTTATGGTCGTGTCACCCCGCACTCGATGCGCACCGTGTCACCCCGCACGTGATGCGGGGTCCAGGAAAGTGAATCTTACGGGTAATCTTGTCGGTGTGACTAGATGCCGCATCCAAGTGCGGCATGACCGAAGCGCGAAGCCATCCGGCCTATGGGAGAAAGCGGAAAGAAAAATGGCGGAGAGGGACGAACGCGGGAAAAAGATGTTTGAGCCAGGGTGTATCGGTAAAGGAAGCCCGAAGCTGTATAGCCTGCCGAGCGGCTGCTGCAAAGC